>QHRT01000588.1 GCA_003220195.1 Candidatus Rokuibacteriota bacterium
TCAGCGCCAGCACGCGGTCCGGCGACAGCGGCAGCGAGGTGATCGTGACGCCGAGCGGCGCCAGCGCATCGGCGACCGCGTTGGCGATCGCCGCGCCCGCGCCGGAGCTGCCGCCCTCGCCGACGCCTTTGACGCCGAGCGGATTGAGCGGTGTCGGCGTCTCCTCGAGGATCCGCGTGAGCGTCGTCGCCGGCATCTCCATCGCGGTCGGGACGAGATAGTCCATGAACGTCGTGGTCAGGATCTGCCCGTCCGCGTCGTAGGCGAGCTCTTCCAGCAACGCGCCGCCGATGCCTTGCGCCAGCGCGCCGACCACGTGATCACGTACTTCTCGATGGCGACACCGCCGGTGGCGAGATCCACCTCCACGATCGCGACGTGCGTGCCGTACGGGTACGTCATCTTCGGCGCTTCGAAGAAATGCGTGGCGTAGAGCCCGGGCTCCATCCCGGGCGGACCCGGCACCGCTGACCGCGCGCACTGCCGGAGCGTGACGGCACGGGTCTCGAGCCCGCGGACGTGGACGCGGCCTCCGTCGAGCACGAGGTCCGCCGGCGCCGCTTCGAGCAGCGACGCCGCGACGGTCAGGATCTTCGCGCGCACCTTGCGCGCCGCCTCCTGCGCAGCGGGGAGCGCCACGGCCGCGCCGCGACTCGCGAACCCCCCGACGCCGAACGGCACCTGCGCGCTGTCGCCGTGCACCACGGTGACGTCGTCGGTGGAGAGCCCGAGCTCGTCGGCGCAGACCTGCGCGAGCGTGGTCTCGATGCCCTGGCCGACGGCGGCGATGCCGGAGTACACGACCGCGCGTCCCGAGCCATCGATCTCGACGCGCGCGTATTCCCATGGACCGAGGCCCGCCTTCTCGATCACCACGCCGATGCCGATGCCCACGCGACGACCGTCCGCGCGCTGCCGCGCTTGCTGCTTCCGGACGTCCTCGTAGCCGGCCCCGGCGAGCGCCTGCTCGAACGCCGAGCCGTAGTTCCCGCAGTCGTAGACGGTTCGCTGGCCGATGGCGGCGCCGCCCGCGTCGTACGGCATCTCGTGGGGCTCGATGAAGTTGCGCCGTCGCACGTCCGCGGGGTCGAGCCCGAGCTCGCGGGCGACGAGATCGATCACGCGCTCGCGCACGAACGTGCCCTCGTAGCGGCCGGGACCGCGATACGTGCCGGTCGGCGTCTTGTTCGTCATCACGCAGGTGGCCTCGCATTCGTAATGCGGAATGCGATACGGGCCGGGCAGGAGTGCGACGGTGAGCTCCGGGACGACCACGCCGTGCGTCCGGATGTACGCGCCGAGGTCGACCAGGAGCCGATCGTGGAGCGCGACGATCGTGCCGTCCCGCTTGACGCCGATCTCGACGTCGTGGATCTGCTGTCGCGAGTGATTGGCGGCCATCAGATGCTCGCGGCGATCTTCGACCCAGTGCACGGGCCGGCCGACGTGCATCGCGGCCCACGGCACCAGGAGATCCTCGGGATAGAACTCGCCGCGCACGCCGAAGCCCCCGCCGACCTCCAGCTCGAGGAAGTGGATCAGATGCTCGGGATGGTCGAGCAGATCCGCCAGGACGCGCCGGTTGAAGTGTGGAACCTTGGCGACACCCCAGAGCGTGAGCACGCGCGTGCCGGGATCGAACGCCGCGGTGAGCCCGCGCGTCTCGATCGGCATGCCGGTGTGGCGCTGGACCGTGAGAAGCTGCCGCAGGCGCAGGTCGGCGCCGGCGAGCGCGGACGCGCCGTCGCCGCGCTTCGCCTCGATCCGGTCGACGACGTTGCCAGCCAGGGCGTCGTGGCCTGTCGCGCGTCGGCGACGGAAGCGAGCGGCCCCCAGTCGACGTCGATCAGATCGAGCGCGTCTTCGGCGAGATAGCGGCTCTCGGCGAGCACGAACGCGATGGGCTCGCCGACGTAGCGAACTCGATCGCGCGCGAGCGGCGGCTGAAGACACGCGGTGAGGCCCGGCCGCGGCGCCAGGCGCACCGGAATGTTCCCGATCGCCTGGAGATCGCGAGCGGTGATGACGGCCGCCACTCCCGGCAGCGTGCTGGCGCGCGCGGCGTGGATCGCGCCGAGTCGCGCGTGCGGGTGCGGCGATCTCAGCACCGCGCCGTGCAGCATTCCCGGGAGGCGCAC
>QHRT01000589.1:0-2223 GCA_003220195.1 Candidatus Rokuibacteriota bacterium
TGCTGGCCGTTGGTGCCCGGCTCTCCCCAGTAGATGGGCCCGGTCGGATAGCTGATCTCGGCGCCCTCGCGCGTGACGTGCTTGCCGTTGCTCTCCATCGTCAGCTGCTGCAAGTAGGCCGGGAAGCGCTTCAGGTATTGCTCGTACGGCAGGACGGCGACGGTCTCGGCGCCGAAGAAATCCGTGTACCAGACGGTCAGGAGGCCCAGCAGCACCGGCACGTTCTCGTCGAACGGCGCGGTGCGGAAGTGCTCGTCCATCTGGTGGAAGCCGTCCAGCATCGCGCGGAAGTTTTCGGGACCGACCGCGAGCATCGTCGACAGCCCGATCGCCGAGTCCATCGAATAGCGCCCGCCGACCCAGTCCCAGAACCCGAACATGTTCGCGGTGTCGATCCCGAACTCCGACACCTTGCGAGCGTTCGTCGAGACCGCGACGAAGTGCTTGGCCACCGCCTTGACGTCGCCGCCGAGCCCCGCGAGGAGCCACTGGCGCGCGCTCTCGGCGTTGGTCATCGTCTCGAGCGTCGTGAAGGTCTTCGACGAGGCGATGAAGAGCGTCTCCGCCGGGTCGAGGTCGCGGGTGGCCTCCACCAGGTCCGTCCCATCGACGTTCGACACGAAGCGAAAGGTCATCGCGCGATCGCTGTAGGCCTTGAGCGCCTCGTAGGCCATGACGGGGCCGAGATCGGAGCCGCCGATGCCGATGTTGACGACGTTCCGAATGCGCTTGCCGGTGTGTCCCTTCCACACGCCGCTCCGCACGCGGTTCGAGAAGTCGGCCATGGCGTCGAGCACGGCGTGGACCTCGGGCACCACGTCCTTGCCGTCGACGACGATCGACGTGCCGCGCGGGGCTCGCAGCGCGACGTGCAGGACGGCCCGGCCTTCCGTCAGGTTGATCTTGTCTCCGCGGAACATCGCATCGATGCGCTCGCGGAGGCCGGACTCCTCGGCCAGTCGACAGAGCAGCGCGACGGTCTCGTCGGTGACGCGATTCTTCGAGTAGTCGAGATAGAGGCCGGCCGCCTCCGCGGTCAGACGCTCGCCGCGCGTCGGGTCGTCGGCGAAGAGCGTGCGGAGGTGGAGCGATCGAATCTTCTCGTGGTGGGCCTGGAGGGCCTTCCACGATTGGCGCGAGGTCAATGGCAACGTGTTCGTCATCGGTCGTGTCCCTTCTTCAGATGCGGTCGGCGGAGCTTGCGCCGGCTCCCACAGGCGAAATCCACCGAGAAACGCGTTCGCGTTGTCGCCGGCGCGGCAGCCAGGCGGTAACGTCTCGAGCTGATGGATGTTGCCGCCGCCGAGGACGACGTCTTCCGGCTCGAGCGCGGCGATCAGACGACGGATGACGTCCGCGACGTCCTCCCGCCATTGCGCCAGCCCGTGCTTCGAGAGCCCGCGCAGTCCGACATAGCCCTCGAACGTCCCGTCGCGGTATGGCAGGTGGCCCAGCTCCATGGGTTCCACGATGCCCTCGACGATCATGGTGGAGCCCTTGCATCGCGGCATCGTTGACGACCTTGACCGGACATCCCAGGGCGGTCCGATAGTCGAACCCGACCCAGCCCCGACCGAGGTTGTGCGGCTCGGCCACGGGACGACCGTGAAGCACCGGACCCGGATAGCCGATCGAGACCGCGTCGTAGGTCCATCCCGCGGCGACGTTTGTGACTCCGGCGGCCATCTGCTCGGCCGTGAGCATCGGCCCGGAGGGAAACTCCCGCGCCGTCTTCTCTCCGGAGACGAGGACCTTCACGTGAGTACCGCCGACGTCGACGACCAGGACGCGCATGAGGATGCTCAGCTCGCCTTGGCCAGAGCGGCGCTCTTCCCGGCGATCACGTCCATGAGCTCTCCCCAGGAGTTGACGAACGACTTCGCGCCTTCTTCCTGGAGCTGGCTGGCGAGACCGTCCACGTCGATGCCGGCGCTGGCGAACCGCGCCAGGACTTCCTCCGAGTCGCCTCCGTCCTCGGGCAGCATCTCGCCGATCGCGCCGTGATCGGCGAGCGCCTTCAACGTCCCCTCGGGCATCGTGTTCACCGTGAAGGGAGCGGCCAGCGCTTTGATGTAGAGCACGTCGGACGCGGCAGGGTCCTTCGTGCCCGTGCTGGCCCAGAGCAAGCGCTGAGGGCGCGCGCCGTCGTTGAAGACGCGCTGCCAGCGTGGAGAGCCGAGCAGCGTGCGGTACGCCTTGTACGTCCTTTTCGCGATCGCGATG
>QHRT01000589.1:2236-2715 GCA_003220195.1 Candidatus Rokuibacteriota bacterium
CGGCTGATGAAGACCGAGGCGACGGAGCCGACCTCCGGTGGCAGCCCGGCGCTGACACGGCGCTCGATCTCTCGCAAGAACGCGTCGGCGGCCGCCATGTACTGCTCGGCGGAGAAGAGGAGCGTCACGTTGATCGGGACCCCGGCGAAGATCGCCTCCTCGATGGCCGGCAAGCCTTCCCTGGTGCCGGGGATCTTGATGAAGAGATTCGGCTTTCCCGCGCGGGCATGCAGCGCTTTGGCCGCGGCCAGCGTGCTCGCCGTGTCGTGAGCCAGGAGCGGCGACACCTCGAGCGACACCCAGCCATCCACACCGCGCGTTCGGGTCCAGATCGGTCGGAACAGATCCGCAGCGCGCGTGAGATCCTCCAGCGCGAGCTCGAAGAACAAGTCTTCGCCCGACTTCCCTTCGCTGACCTTCTTCCGGATCGCTGCGTCGTAGGCCGAGCTGTTCTTGATGGCGTGATCGAAGATCGTCGG
>QHRT01000155.1 GCA_003220195.1 Candidatus Rokuibacteriota bacterium
GTCCGGCCGGCGCATCGGATTCACCGACCCGGAGATTCTCGACGACCGTGAGCTCGCTGAAGATCCGACGGTCTTCCGGCACGAGCCCGATCCCCAACCGGCTGATGCGGTGGGTCGGGAGGGACACGAGCGAGCGCCCCTCGAATCGCACGTCGCCGCCCATGACCTCGACGAGACCGACGATCGCCTTGAGCGTGGTCGACTTCCCGGCGCCGTTGCGACCGAGCAGGCAGACGACCTCGCCGCGCCGCGCGAACAGCGTCACGCCGTAGAGCACGTGGCTCTGGCCGTAGGACGCCTGGACGTCGGCGAGTGACAGCAGGGGGTCGTCCGATGTCGTCGCGGAATGGTCGGCGGCGTTCGTCACGCGACGTTCTCGCCGAGGTAGACGGCCTGAACTTCGGGATTGGCGCGGACCTCTTCCGGTGATCCCTCGGCGATGACACGTCCCTGATGGAGCACCATGATTCGCTCGGCGGTGGCGAACACGACGTCCATGTCGTGCTCGGTGAACAAGACCGTGAGTCCGCGCTCCCGCGCGATCGACGCCGTGAGCTGCATCAGCGCGCTGCGCTCCGCCGGCGCCATCCCGGCCGTCGGCTCGTCGAGCAGCAGGAGCTCGGGATCGTTCGCGAGCGCGATCGCCAGCTCGAGCTTCTTCAGATCGCCGTACGCCAGCACTCCGGCCGGGCGATCGGCCTGGTCCTCGAGGCCGACCTGCGCGAGCAGCACGCGGGCGCGGTCCGACTCGAGCCGCGCGGCCGGCGTGAAGAGCGACATCGTCCGGGCGGTCGCCGAGAGGCGCGGCACCTGCACGTTCTCCAGCACGGACAGAGTCGCGAATGTCGCCGTGATCTGGAACGTCCGGCTGACCCCTCGCCGCCAGATCGCGTACGGCGGCAACGTCAGGATCGACTCGCCGCGAAACCACACGCGGCCGGCATCCGCGTGAAGCTGCCCGGTCAGGAGATTGAAGAACGTCGACTTGCCGGCGCCGTTCGGCCCGATGAGCGCGCGGATCTCGCCCGGCAGGAGCGCGAAGCTGACGCCGTCCACCGCGCGCACGCCGCCAAACGACTTGCGCACGCCGTCGACGACGAGGAGCGGTTCAGATGACGCCGAGACCGCCGAGAGGCGCGCAGACGCGACGGTGAGGTGCGGGGACGAACCCGCGGGGTGCGCGGACGTATCGGGCATGGGTTCGGAAGCCGCAGCATGCTCGCGACGCGCCGGCGCAGTCGGACGCGGCCCGAGCCTGGCGTTGCGGCGAACCGTTCCGCCCACGACGCCCAGCACGCCGCGCGGAAAGACGAGGACCAGCACGATCAGGATCGCGCCCAGCACGAACTGCCAGTACTCGGTGTAGCGCGTCACCACCGTATCGAGGACCTTGTAGATCGCCGCGCCGACGGAGGCGCCGGCGAACGCCTGAACGCCGCCCAGCAGCACCATGACGAGCGGCTCGATCGACATCGGCACGTCGACGTACGTCGGGAACACGCTGCCCTTGCTGAACGCGAACGTGGCGCCGGCGAGTCCGGCGAACGCCGAGGCCACGACGAACGCGACCCACTGGTGGAGCCGGACGTTGACGCCGACCGTCTCGGCGCGGCGGGCGTGATCGCGCGCCGCGCGCAGCGTGAGCCCGAACGGCGCCTGGATGATCCGCGTGAGCAGCGCGAGACCCACGCCGCACGCGCAGAGCGCCAGGTAGTAATACCGGATCGGCGAGCCGAGCCACCGCGCGGGCCACACGCCGAGCAGCCCGTTGTCACCGCCGGTGACGTCGTACCACTGGTGCGCGACCGCGTAGACGATCTGCGCGAACGCGAGCGTCAGCATCGCGAAGTAGATCGAGGAGAGCCGGACGCAGAAAAACCCGATCGCGACCGCGCCGATCCCGGCGACGACCGGCGCCAGGACGAACGCCACCGGCATGGGCGCGTGCGCCCATCGCATGGCGAGGGCCGCGCCGTAGGCGCCGAGCCCGAACGCGGCCGCGTGGCCGAAGGACACCATGCCGCCGGTGCCCATCAGCACGTACAGGCTTCCTGCGAAGAGCGCAAACGTCAGGATCTCGACGAGCACCCACACCCAGAACGTGGGGAGCATCGGCGGCAGGACCACCAGCGCGAGCACGCAGACCAGGAGCCATCGGCGCGGAATCTCGACGTGCCCTCCGGTGACGAAAGCCCCCGCGGCGCCGCGCTGCGTCTCCGCGCGACCGAGCAGGCCCCACGGCCGCACGATCAGCACCACCGCCATCACGAGGAAGATCATCACGAGCGAGAACTGCGGCAGGACCACCACGCCGATCGCATCGATGACGCCGATCACCGAGGCGGCGAGGAGCGCACCCGGAAGCGACCCCATGCCGCCCACGACGACGACGGCGAAGGCCTCGGTGATGATCGACCGGTCCATGACGTTGGTGATCGCGACCCGCGGCACCTGCAGCGCGCCGCCGAGCCCGGCGAGCGCCGAGCCGAGCACGAACACCGACGTGAACAGGCGCGCCTGGTCGACGCCGAGCAGCGCGACCATCTCGCGGTCCAGCGTCGCCGCGCGGATGAGCACGCCCCACCGCGTGCGATAGAAGAGCCACCAGAGCGCCGCCGCGACGACCGGGCCGACGACGAGCAGCGCGAGGTCGTACGTCGGGAACAGCTGGCCGGCGATGCGCACCGATCCCGCGAGCCCGGGCGCGACCGGCCCGGTCTTGTTCTCGGTGCCCCAGACGAAGACGACGACATCCGCCAGGACCAGCACCAGCGCGAACGTCAGGAGCAACTGGTACAGCTCGGGCGCGCCGTACACGCGCCGGAGCAATCCGACCTCGACGGCGAGCCCGATCGCGCCGACGGCGAAAGCCGCGACGAGGACCGCGACGTAGAACGCGGCGGGGCCGAGCGGCAGGACGGCGGTCAGCGTCACCGTGAGATACGCGGCGAGCATGTAGAACGAGCCGTGCGCGAAGTTCACGACGCGCGTGACGCCGAAGATGAGCGACAGGCCGGACGCGATGAGGAAGAGCACCATCGCGTGCGCGAGCCCGGAGAGGAGCTGGATGAGGACGAGTGCGGGCGACACCCGAAACGCGCGGACGCTACCGGCCGCGCAGCTTCTTCACGTCCTCGTCGGAGGGCAGCACCTTGTCGCCCGGCACGTATTCCCAGTTCACCATGACGCCCACGTTCCTCTTCGGATCGAGCTTCGTCGTGCCCACCCAGGCGCCCATCGTCGACTGGCCGTCGCTCGCGCGGTAGGTGATGGCCCCGATCGGCGTGTCGACCTTCAAGCCGCGGAACGCGGCGACGAGCTTGTCGGTCTCGGTCCCCCCCGCCTTCTTGATGGCCTCGACGATCGACTGGTACGTGACGTAGCCGACGAGCGAGCCGAGGACGGGCGCCTTGTCGGTCTTCTTCTGGTAGCGCGCGACGAACTCCTTGTGCGCCGGGATCTGGATGTCGTACCAGGGGTAGCCGGTGACCAGCATCCCCTCCGGAGCTTCCGCGCCGAGCGGATCGATGTACTCCGGCTCGCCGAGCAGAATACCCACGACGAACATCGCCGGAGCGTCCGCGCTCCGCTTGTCGAAGAGGCCGCGCTTCTTCGCCTCGCGCACGAAGTTGATCCAATCGCTGCCGAAGAGCGAGACGTAGAGCGCGTCGGGATTCTGGTTCAGGATCGCCGTGACGAAGGGCCCGGCCTCGAGCTTCCCGAGCGTCGGCCAGTGCTCGCCGACGACTTGTACGTCCGGCTTCAGCTCCTTGAGCCGGTCGCGGAAGTTTTCCCAGGCGCGCTTGCCGTACTCGAAGTTCGGGCCGATGACCGCCCACTTCCCGTACTTCATCTTGCCGGCTTTCTCGGCCAGCATCCGCCCCTGCTCGTAGGTGTTCGGGCGCACGCGGAACACGTGATCGTGACCCTTCGCCCACGTGAGCGCTTCGGTGAGCGGCTCGGACGCGACGAACAGCGTCTGGTTCTGCTTCGCCCAGTCCGAGACGGCCAGGCCAACGTTCGAGAGGAACGTCCCCGAGATCAGCGCGACCTTGTCGCTCGAGTGGAGCTCCTGCGCGTGCTTCACGGCTTCCGCCGGCTGTCCCTTGTCGTCCCGAAAGATCACCTCGAGCTTGCGGCCGAGCACGCCACCCTTCGCGTTGGTCTCCTCGACCGCCATCTCGATGCCCGAGCGATACGGACCCGTGAACGGCGCGCCGATGCCGCTGAACGAGCTGATCTCACCGATCTTGATCGGCGCCTGGGCCACGGCTGGCGTGACGAACGTCAGCAGCATGAGCACGGAAGCGATGACCCGAATCGCGACGGTCATGGCCAGTACCCCCTGTGCGCACGGCAAAGCGAAACGGAGTGATCGACGCGAACTGTCGACGCAAGAGTACCTCGTGGACCTCGAAATGACCGCTGATTCACCGACGCTCGGAAGCGCGACGGGACACATGGGCGACTCGGCGATACCGCTCAGACGAGCTCACCACGCAGCACCGTGATGGCCTGGCCGGCGAGCTTCACGCGATCCCCGTGACCGGATCTTCGTCGATGCCCGAACCCGGCGCGAAGAACCGCGACACGAAGTCGAACCCGGGTGACGAGCTCGGGCTCGTCACGATCACTCCACGGGCCTGGACCGTGCGCAACAAGGGATGATTCGGCACGGCCTTACGGACGATATCCTCGGACGCGACCTCCACCAGGTATCCGTCGCGCAAGAGGAACGCCGTCTCCGAGAGATTCATCTCGCGGGCGACGTCCTTCATGAACTGATCGTCGCGGCCTTCGGGCAAGACGCACACGGCGGCCGGGTTGCCGCGGAAGCGAGTGTCGGTGAAGGCATCGACGACGACGATCGGAAGTCCCATGTGACGCCTCGACGGATTCAGCGCTTGTAGAGTCCCATCAGCGACGCCTTCGCCACCGTGTTGAAGTTCAGATAGAACCCGACCACCGCGGCGGACGTGTCCGCGGTCACCGGCAACTTCTCCATCGACACGGCAAAGACGGTGAAGAGATACCGATGCGGATGATCACCTTCCGGCGGGCACGGGCCACCGTAGCCCGGCTTCCCGAAATCCGTTCGGACTTGCAACGCGCCCGCGGGCAGCTTCCCGCTCGCGGGATTGCCGGCGTCGAGCGGCAGCTCGGTCACGTTCGCCGGAATGTTGACGACGACCCAGTGCCAGAAGCCACTGCCGGTCGGCGCGTCGGGGTCGAAACACGTCACGGCGAAACTCCGGGTCCCGTCCGGAGCGCCGACCCACCGGAGCTGCGGCGATTTGTTCCCGCCGCCGCACCCGAAGCCGTAGTCCGCGGACAGGATGTGGTCGGGACCGAGATAGTCGCCGTCCTTGAAGCTCGCGCTCGTGACCGTCAACGCCATGATGTCCTCCGGGATCCTGCGAGTCGCTCGCCGTCGGTCGTCGTCGCCGCCGGGAACCATTGCCGACCATCGCGCGCGCTGGCGCCGGTCATCGCGAGTCCGCCCCGGCGAGCGGCGGTAACGATAGCACGGGCGCGATCGATCAGCCGGCCCGCGAGCAGCGTAGCCGCCACGCAGCGTAACCGCCACCGGCGTAGCCGTCGCGCAGCGTAGCCGCCGCGCAGCGTAGAATGCCGCATGCGAGCTTGCCGCGTGATCCTGGTCGTGGCGTTCGCGGCGATCATGATCGCGGCCCCGTCCCCCGGATCCAACGTCCGGCTTTCGGGTGCGGAGGGCCATCCGCGGGAACGGTTCCCCCTCTCACTGTACGTGACGACCATCGGTCAGCCGCTGCTGGACGACGCGGCGCAACGCGCCGTACGCGACTGGAACACGCTCTCCGGGGAAGCACTCGGCGTGACCGTGTTCAGGACGGTGGCCGCCCGCGCTGACGCGCAGGTTGTCGTCACGTTCGACCGCCGCGAGTCGTCGGGCCTCATGGGCGAGGCAGAGATCAGCGTCGTCGACGCCGGCGTGATCGCGCTGCCCGTGCAGATCGTGATCTTCGAGCCGAAAGCGCGCGGGCAGACCGGCCCGGACGTGCTCCTCTACCAGCTGCTCGCGCACGAACTCGGTCACGCGCTCGGTCTCGCGCACGTGCGTGATCCGCGATCGATCATGTGCTGCGTCCAGGGCAGCATCGACTTCAACGACGCCTCCGCGCGCGAGGCCTACATCGCCGCGCGGCGACATCCCGAGCTGCGATCGGTCCGCGCGCAGCTCGTCGAGCATTACGATCGCTTCTGGAGCTCGCGCAACACGGCACGCTGACGCGTGCACGGAACGCGGCGCCACCAGCGACACACGGTCGCTCGTGCGGGATCGATCGCGCGTGTGACGGGCGACTCTGACGTGTCGGCAGCGAATCAGGGACCGGCCGCGGCCGAGGTCCGCAGCGACTCGAGCAGCGCAGCCGGCCGGTGCCTCGTTCCGCGCGCGATCACCTGCTCGATCCGACGGACGTTCGTGATGTTGGCCAGCGGGTCGGCCGAGAGCAGCAGCAGATCGGCGGAGCGCCCGGGGGCGACGGTCCCGAAGACGTCGGCCTGACGCAACCGCTCGGCGGGCCGTCGCGTCGCCGCGACGATCGCCTCCATGGGCGAGAGCCCGGCGCGGACCAGAAGCTCGAGCTCCCGGTGCAGCGAGTAGCCGGCCACGATCGCGACGTTCGGACAGTCCGTGCCCGCGAGCACGACGCCG
>QHRT01000159.1 GCA_003220195.1 Candidatus Rokuibacteriota bacterium
CTTCGGCGCGAGAGCCTGCCGGACCTTGCTCGAGATCGGCACGCCCCGCTCCGCCATCAACAGCTCGTTGGCCTCGATCGAGTTCGTGAAGAAGTCGATGAACATCGCCGCTTCTTTCGGATGCCGGGCCTGGGACGTGACACTGAAGAACATGGACGGCTTCAGGTAGTTGGCCGCCTTGCCGCCGGCGACGCGGGGCAGCGGCAAGAGCGCGAGGTTGCGCTCGTCGCCGCCGGCGGCCTTCCACACCGCCACGACCTGGTTGCTCCACATGTACGCCATCGCGGCCTTGCGAGTGACCAGCGGCGTGATCTCCACGCCCTGCGTGTCCACGTTGTAGCTCGACAGCTCGTCCGGCCGCGGGATCAGCGCCTGGGCCTTCTGCAGGCGCAGCAGCATGCCGAGATAGTCGACGAACGGCTTGTCGTCGGCGTACCCGATTCGCGTGCCGTCGGCGCTGTACCGCCACTGTCCCGCTGAAAGATAGAGCGAGCCCCAGAGCTGCTCGCCCCAATCTTCTCGAAGTCGCTCCACGTCCAGGTCGGCGCGGGGGGCTCGAGCCCCGCATTCTTGAAGGCGTCCAGATCGATGACCCAGCACTGCGAGTTCGAGCCGAGATTGATCGCGACCAGCTTGCCTCCGACCACACCGCCCTTGAGCAGCGCCTCCGGCACGCTCCGGGTGTCGATCGTGCCGTTCTTCACGTGGTCGTCGAGCAAAGCGAGCAAGCCGCGCGACGACCACTCCGCGATGTAGGCGTAGTCCTGCTGCATGACGTCGGGCAGGTTGCGGCCGGCCGCCTGCGTGGTCATCTTCGTCCAGTAATCCGACCAGCCCGCGAATTCGTAGCTCACCTTGATGTGGGGGTGTTTCTTCTGGAAGAGCTCGATGGCCTTGATGGTCCGGTTGTGACGGTCCTGCGAGCCCCACCAGGCGATCCTGAGCTCGACGGGCGACGCTGCTGGCTGGGCCGCGGCGAACCGCGACGTGTGGCTGACGAGCGTGATCGCGATCATCACGACCATGCACGCGATGACACCGGCTCTTTCGAGGACTGCCCCGCCGCAGCGTCGAGACATGACGATGGCCTCGCTTTCTACGGGCCCGAAGCCCGGCCTCCTACTCGTGCACCTCGCGCACCAGCTGTCAAGAGGACTTCGGGACGAGGCATCCGGCACGACCCGCTGGGGCCCCGACCCTTCCCTGCTGGAGGGAAGGGTCGGAGTGCATCGTCTAGTGGGGGACTTGCTTCGACGTGGGCGCGCAGAGGTAGCGCGCCTCCCTGACGAAGAATTTCTCGGCACCGAACTGGTTCTGGGTCTGCACCCGCGTCTGTGACGGGGCCGGCGCCGTCGTCGGCCGCTCGATCACGTAGCAGGTCAGATGGTCGAGAGGGTTTTGAATGTCGACATGGACGTTGTTGTGGGTTTTCTCGGCGGGAGCGCAGAACGCGACCACTCGAACCACACGCACCCGCTCTGGCTGCTTGTCGAACTGATCCTGGAGGGTGACGGTGATGGGGAACGAGGGCTGATTGACCGCCCCCGGGGTCACGATCGCGGGATAGCACCTGAAGTGGTCCAGGCCGCTCGGTGGGGGCAGAGAGTCCTTCTGCGTCGGGACGGCCAAGAGCACGGGCGCAGAAATGGTGATGTTCTGTCCGTTGAACTGGTTCGTGATGGTCAGTGGCGTCGGATTGGGAATATTGGGGTGGAACCGGTACATCTTCAGGTGACTGTTGGGATTGGTGATCTTTGTCACCTGACCACTACTGTCGGTTTTTTCCGTGGGGTTGCAGAAAATCACGCCGCGGTCCACCACCACGTTTTCGATGATCCCCGGCCCCCCGGTTGACGGCGGCGGCGGCGGGGGGCTGAACTGATCGCGGAGCGACACGAACTCGTTGATGGGAGTCGTGTCCCCCATCGGGTAGCACTTGAAATGGTCCAGGTCGGCGTAGGCCGGAGACGCGAGGGAGAGGAGCGCAACAAGTCCTGCGATCGTGAATCGAGCCCGCTTCATAGCTGAACCTCCCTGCTGCAAAGTCTGAAGAGCACGACCAGAGCTGACGCGTGTCTGCTCTCTCACCCCCTTTCAGGCGCAACGATTCCGAGCATGCAAAGTCCGATGCTGTCTTCGGGGACGGACGGATCGCCTTGCGGCTCTCGGAGAGCGTGTTGCCCGTCAGAACACGCCGCGGCCGCGAAGGCGAAATGCGGGAGGGCCACACTCCCAACCCTCCAGAGGCGGGGGCGAACAGCGAGATCATATGGAGCTGCCTGCCGTTGTCAAGACGAAGCCAGGCGCGCGCGCTCGATCTCCGCCATCCGCCGGTAGGGCGCGGCCCCCAGTTGCGTCGCGAGGGCTTCCACGGACTCGAGCGTGCGCTCGACCGCTCGACGATCGGGCGCAGGCTCCGAGGCGAGAAGGCGCACGCCGGCCAGCTCGACGTCGCAGGCACCGAGTCGCCAGCCGCGGCCCTGCGCGACAAACTCGCGTGCCTCGGCGAGAAGAGCGCGGGCCCCGGAGCGGTCGCCAGTGGTCAGCCTCGCTTCTGCGAGAGTCGCCAGGATGCGCGGCTCGTACACGAGCGCGGTTCGCCTGGTGCGCGCGAGGCCGAGGGCCGTCTCGAGCACGCTCGTGGCGGTGGCGACGTCTCCGGCTGCGAGCGCGGCGGTCCCGACAAACGTGGCGGCCTCGATCCGAGAGAAAGGGCTCCCGCGCTCCTCCGCCAGCTCGAGCGCGCGGCGCCCGTGAGCGAGGGCGCCGGCGAGATCGCCCCGCAGCCGCAGCACTTCGCACAAGAAGCCATGCGTGCCGTACACGGCTTCGAGTCCCCCTTCCTTCTCGTCGGTGAGGAGGGATTCCAGCGCAGCCTGGGCTTCGGTCATCTTCCCGAGATAGGCGCTCGACAGCGCCCACCAGATGCGACAGAAGGCCGGTGAGGTGGAGCGCCCGAGCGCCTCCCTCAACACGCCGAGCCGTGCGTACTCGGCCAGGGCCTGTGCGGCGATGAAGCGAGCGGAATCGAGGCGGCCGGCCGCCAGCTGCGCGTGCGCCAGCACCGTGCGCATCTCGAACGGGAGGGTTCCGTCATCGGACACCTCGGCGAGATCCATGGCGCGCTCCGCGCACGCGAGGTACTGCGTGACGTCGCCGGCGAGGCCGCACAGGCGGCCGTAAGACGTGAGCAGGAACGCGTGACCGCGCGGATCCCCCAGTTGTTCGGCAACCGCGCGCGCTTCCTCGAAGAGGTCTCGGGACTCCGGCTCCTCGATCCCGGCGAGGCGGCCGATCTCGAGCAGCGCGATGCGCGACGTGAGCTCGAGCGTGAGGGTGTCGCGCGACTTCGGAAGGACGGCGAGGAGCTTCGTGACCTGGCGACAGTGCCTCACTCCAGCCGCCGGGTCGCTGCGCGCGACACGACGGCCGGCGTGCTCGTGCCAGCGCGCGGCGTCGAGAGGCTCGCCAGCCTCCTCGAAGTGATGGGCCAGGAGCGCCGCGTGCGCCGGCGCCGCGGACCCGTGGATGGCGAGGAGCGCTCGCGCGACGCCGCCGTGCGTCCGGCGCCGGCGATCCAGAAGCTGTGTGCGGTACGCGACTTCCTGGGTGAGCGGATGCCGGAAGGCGAGCGCGCCGGGAGACTCGGCAGGACCCAGAAGATCGGCCGTCGCGAGCTGGTCGAGCGACGCGGCCAGCTCGGGTCGGGGCACATCGACCACGGCGCGCAGCAGCTCCATGGGGACGTCCCGTCCGACCACCGCCGCCGCCTGGAGCACGTCCTTGTCGCGCGGCGAGAGTCGATCGATGCGTGACGCGAGCACGGCCTGGATGGTCTCGGGCAACGCGATCTCCTCGACGGGGGCGGCCAGCGCGTACGCGCCACGCTCGCCGCGCAGGGCCTCGCGTTCCACGAGCGAGCGAACGATCTCCTCGACGAAGAGAGGATTGCCACGGGCGCGGGCTTCGATCCTGGCGCGAAGAGGCCCCAGCTCGGGAAGGGATCCGAGCCAGTCGTCGAGCAGCGTCGAGGAGTCTCGGTCGACCAGCGGCGCCAGCGAGAAACGCTCGACCTCGGCGGGCCAGCGAGGCTGATACTCGGGCCGCGTGGTCGCGATCAGCAGCGCCTGGCTGCCGCTCGACTCCGGCGCCAGGAGCCTTCCGGTGAGCATCTCCAGCGCGGCCTCACTCGCCGGGTCGAGCCAGTGCAGGTCTTCCATCCAGAGCAACGTCAGCTCTCGTCGAGCGCGAGCCTGGATCAGATCGCAGAGCGACCGGAAGAGGCGCGTGCGGCGGGCCTCCGGCTCGAGCTCCGAGGCAGAGAGCGAGGAATCGGGCGCCCCCAGCAGCTCGAGCCAGAACGCGAGGGCGACGGCGTCGACGGGCGGTGCGCTCGCCAGACCTCTTCTCACTGCTTCTCGCACGTCGGCGACCGACGTGTCTTGATCGACGCCGAAGAGGCTGCGCGCGAGGCCGACGACCGCGTGGAAGGGCAGCATGCGGCCGTGGGAGAGCGCGCGGGTGTAGTGGAGCGGCACGCGGCCCGCGCGCTCGATGAACTCGTGACACAGGCGGCTCTTTCCCGCGCCCGGCTCGGCGGTGATCAGGGCGACCGTCGGTCGTCCGGCCTCTGCGTTGCCCAGAGCCTTCTCGAGCCGCGCGAGCTCGCGCTCGCGGCCGACGAAGCGTGAGAAGCCGCGCGCGCGTGAACGGTCGAAGCGGGTCCGGATCGGACCCGGGCCCCGGAGATCGTAGATGCGCACGGGCGCGCTCGCGCCCTTGAAGCTCTGCTCCCCTCGATCGAAGAAGTCGAAGAAGCCCGACGCGAGTCGCGCGGTCTCCCCGGTCACACTGACGCCGCCCGGGGGCGCCACCTGCTGCACGCGGGCGGCGAGCCCGACGACGTGGCCCTGCGCGGTGTAGTCCATGCGCAGATCGTCGCCGATGCGGCCGACGACGACCTCGCCCGAGTTGAGGCCCATCCGGACCGCGAGATCGAGCCCGCTCTCTCGCCGCACGTCCTCGGCGAAGGCGCGGAGCTCGCGCGCCATCCCGAGCGCGGCCGCGCAGGCGCGCTCGGCGTGGTCCTCGTGGGCGATCGGGGCGCCGAAGAGCGCCATGATGCCGTCGCCGGTGTACTGGTTGATGGTGCCCTCGTAGCGGTGGACACCGTCCGCGAGGATCCGGAAGAGGCGATCGAGGAGGCGATGCCATTCCTCGGGATCGACGCGCTCGGCGAGCTCCATCGAGCGCGCCACGTCGGCGAAGAGCACCGTGACGGGCTTGCGCTCCCCCTCGAGCGCGTCCTTGGACGCGAGGATCTTCTCGACGAGGTGGCGCGGCGTGTAGGAGCGCGGGGCCGGCGACGACGCCAGACGCGCGCCGCACTCGTTGCAAAACCTGGCTCCGCCGGGGTTCTCGTGTCCGCACGATGGGCAGCTCATCGGGCCCCCATCGCATCTTAGCCCCCTCGGCGTCGCGACGCGGGCGGTTACGAGTGCGTCAGCTCTCTGACTGGCCGCACCTCGACACAACCGATGCGGGCAGCCGGAAATTTCGCAGCGATGCGGACCGCGTCGCTCAGATCGCCGGCCTCGATGAGAAAGAATCCGCCCAGCTGCTCTTTCGTCTCGGCGAAGGGACCGTCAGTGGTGAACGTCTTGCCGTCCCGGACCCTGACGCTCGCAGCGGTCTGCACCCGCTCCAGAGCGTTCCAGGCAATGCCGTGACCGTTCTTCCGGAGGACCTCCATGTAGTCCAGCGACTCGTCGACGAGCTTCTCGTATTCGCCCTTCGCCAGCCCCTCGAGCTTCGTTTCCTCGACGTAGACCAGACAGAGATACTTCATGGCCGTCCCTCGTACGCCCGCATGACTCCCTCCTCGCGCCTGGCGTTCTCCCTATCACTAGATCGAACGGCGAGCCTCCAGATCGACACGATGGGTCGGCAGGTCCTCAGTCGTAGACGGTTTCGCCATACTGTCGCGGATCGATGAGCGCCTCGATGATCGTGGGGTGGTCGGACGCGAGCGCGTCGCGCAAGGCTTTGCCGAGATCCCCCGCTGAGCGGGCGCCGACCACCGGGACGCCGAAGTAATGCGCCGGCGGCTCCAGCGCGTCGCCGCGCCGGACGTCCGTCCCGTACACGGTCAGGCGACGGCGCTCCTGCTTCACCTGGATCAGCGACAGCCAGCCGTCGTCGAGCACGACGATCGGTAACGCGAGCTCCAGACGACGGGCGACGGCGACCTCGCCGCACGTCATCTGGAAGCAGCCGTCGCCGATCAGCGCCACGACGGCGCGATCGGGCCGCGCCAGTTTCGCAGCGATGGCGGCCGGGATGCCGAAGCCCATGGACGACCAGCCGTTCGTGATCAGGAAGGTCTTCGGCTCGTGCGCGGTCCACTGCGACGCGATCTGGTGCGTGTGCGCGCCCACGTCGAACGCGAGGATGCCGTCGCGCGGCAAGAGATCGCGCACGACGTCGATCGCCTGGTGGGGCGCGAAGCCGGCGCTCCGTGGTCGCAAGGCCTGCTGGAAACGCTCGCGATGCCGCGCGACCGGGTCGGCGGCCCACTCGTGGCGCAGCGGCGCGAGCCGCGCGAGACGCTCCAGCGACGCGTCGAGGTCACCGACGACTTCGTGGGCGATCACGACGCTCCGGTCGGCGTCGACCGGATCCACGTCCACCGCGAGAAGCGGGACGTTCCCGATCCACGCCTCGTACTCGACCTCCACCACGTCATAGCCGAGTCCGACGATCAGGTCCGCGCCGCGAAGAAATTCACGCTGCACCTGACGCCGCGCTCGCTCGATGCACCCGAGCGCCAGCGGATGGTCCTCGTCGACGAGTCCCTTCGCCATCGTGGTGGTCGCGAACGGCAACCGGTGGCGATCGATGAGCTCGCGGAGCACCGCGGGATTCCGGAGCCGCATGGCCGATGAGCCGACGATCGCGACCGGGCGCCGAGCCTCGCGCAGCCGCTGCGCGGCGCGCTCGATCGCGGCGTCGGGCGCGATGCGAAGCGAACGGCCCTCGGGAATCGGCGGGACGTCTTCCGTCGCCGGGGACGTCGCGACGTCTTCCGGCAGGTCGAGGTGCACCGGTCCCGCCGGCTCGCTGAGGGCGATCTCGATCGCCTCGGCGAGCACCGAGGCGACCCGGCCGCGGCGCAACGCCAGGCTCGCCTTCGTGATCGGGCGAAAGAGCGTGTGGTGATCGATCGCCATCTGGATGCGCCGGCCGAGCTGCGCGGTCGGGACGTTGCACGTGATCGCGAGCAACGGCGAGCGATCGAGGTACGCGTCGCCGACGCCGGTCGTGAGGTTCGTCGCGCCGGGGCCAAGCGTCGCGATGCAGAGGCCCGGCGCGCCGGTGAGCCGGCCCATCACGTCGGCGGCGAAGCCGGCCGAGCCTTCGTGGGCGGTCAGCACGAAGTCGAGTCCGCCCGCTCGCATGGCATCGAGCAGCGGCAGCACGTTGCCGCTCGGGATCCCGAAGCCGTGCGTGATGCGGGCCGCGCGGAGCGTGCGCACGATCAGATCGGCGTTGGTTTGGGGGGGCCGCATCACGACAGCGTCGCGCCCTGGGCGTTGACGTACACCGCGTAGAGCGACTGGCTCGCCGCCATGAACAGCCGGTTGCGCTTGACGCCGCCGAAGCAGAGATTCGCGCAGCGCTCGGGCAGCAGGATGCGGCCGATCATCGTGCCGTCGGGCGCGAAGACCGCCACGCCGTCGTGCTCTTCGCCGCCGCCCCAGCCGCACCAGAGATTCCCTTCGGTGTCGCAGCGGAAGCCGTCGGGCACGCCGGCCCCGCAGTTGACGAACAGCTTCCGGTTCGCGAGGCGCGTGCCGCCGTCCACGACGTCGAACGCCCAGATCTCGCGCGGCACGGCTCCGCTCACCACGACATACATCTTGCTCTCATCGGGTGAGAAACAGAGCCCGTTCGGGCGCGGCACGTCGCCGGTGACGACCGTGATGCGGCCCGTCTTGCCGTCGACCCGGTACACGTTGGTCGGCAATTCCACCGTGTCGGTGTGGCCCTCGTAATGGCCGAGGATGCCGAACGGCGGATCGGTGAACCAGATCGAGTCGTCGGACTTCACGACGACGTCGTTCGGCGAGTTGAGTCTCTTGCCGTCGTGCCGATCCGCGATCACCATGATCGTCCCGTCGTATTCGGTGCGCGTGACGCGGCGAGCGTCGTGCTCGCACGTCACGAGCCGGCCTTGCCGGTCGCGCGTGTTGCCGTTCGCGTTGTTCGACGGCTTGCGGAACACGCTGACGGCGCCGGTCTCTTCGTCCCATCTCAAGATCCGGTTGTTCGGGATGTCGCTCCACAGCAGATACCGGCCGTCCCCGAACCACACGGGGCCTTCCGACCAGCGGCATCCCGTGAAGAGCCGCTCGACGGCGGCCTGTCGCAGCCGAGACTTCTCGAACCTTTCGTCGAGCACCTGGATCGCGGGATCCGGATACCGCACGGGCTCACCGTCGCGCGTCCAGGTGAGGGGCCCCGACATGGCCCCCCACACCCCCCAACGCTCGGCCGCGCCCCGGCAAAAGCCGTGGCGCTCCTCGACCACCGTTTACTCGGACGGGCTCCCTAGAAGAGCGTGAGATACCGGTCGATCTCCCACTGGGAGACCGTGCTGTGGTACCGGATCCACTCCTGGCGCTTCACCGTGACGAATTCCCGCGCCAGCTCCGTGCCGAGCGCGCCCTGGATCACCGGGTCGTGCTCGAACGCGTCCAGCGCCTCCGGCAGCGATTGCGGAATGATGCCGAGCCCGGTCTTCTTCACCTCGTCCGGCGTCAGCGTGTACATGTTGCGGCCGACGTTCGGCTCGCCGGGATCGAGCTTCTTCTCGATGCCGTCGAGGCCGGCGGCGATGAATCCCGCGATGCCGAGATAGGGGTTGACCGCCCCAGACACCAGACGGCACTCGAAGCGCCCGGGCTCCGGCACGCGGAACATCTGCGTGCGGTTGTTGTCCCCGTAGCTGACGAAGGCGGGCGTCCACGTGAACCCCGACGTCGCGGCGGCAAGGGCTCGCGCGTGAGTCATGGCCCCCGCGAGGAACTGATACGCGAGGGTCGAGAGCCCGAGGCCGCGCCGGTCGCCCGGATCGACGAAGAGATTCCTCTTCCGCTCGGCGTCCCAGAGCGAGATGTGGAAGTGGCAGCCCGAGCCGGTCAGCTTCGCGAACGGCTTCGGCATGTGCGTCGCGATCGCGCCGAAGGTCTTGGCGACCTGGCTCGTCATCATCTTGTAGAACGTCAGCCGGTCGGCCGTGGTCAGCGCGTCGGCGTACTTCCAGTTCAACTCGAACTGTGCGGTCCCATCCTCATGATCCGACGCATAGGGCTCCCAGCCGAGCTGCTCGAGATAGCGGATCAACGTCCGGAGATATCCCATCGACGCGGCCAGGCTCTTGAAGTCGTAGCAGGGCTTCTCCATCGTGTCGACGCCATCCGGATCGAACGGCGCGATCGAGCCATCGGGCCGGCGCACGACCAGGAAGTGCTCGGCCTCGACGCCGACCATCATCACGTAGCCCTGGCGCGCGAGCCTTTCGATGCCGCGCTTCAGCACGGTACGCGAGCAGTACGGCCACGCCGCGCCGTCGACGGTGATGTCGCACGCGACCCGCGCGACGCCCTCCGCCCACGGCACCGGCGTGTACGAATCGAGGTCGGGCATGGCGATCATGTCGTGACTGTGCGGCCCCTGCCCCATGCCCCAGACCGCCGCGCCGCCGAATCCCGCCGAGCCCTCGACGAACACCTGGAGGGCGCTCGCCGGCACGCCCTTGCAGCGCGGCGTGCCGTGGATGTCGACGTACTGCGCGAGCAGGTAGTCGACGCGTTCCTCGGTGAGCCGTCTGCGAATCTGGTCGACGGTCATGGACCCTCCTAATGCGAGACCGCCGCAGCGGCCTTCTCGCCCACCAGGCGCCCCTCGTGGAAGCGCGTGATCGAGAACGGCTTGAGCAACTCGGGCGTCTGTCGCGTCGCGATCGCCTCCGCCATTCGATACCCCGACACCGGACCCGCCTTGAAGCCGTACGTGCCCCAGCCGACGTCCAGGAAAAAGCCTTTCAGAGCTGGTACTTCCCCCATGATCGGTGAGTAATCGGGTGTCATGTCGCAGATCCCCGCCCATTGCCGGAGCACGCGCACGTCGCGCAGACACGGGAACAGCTCGAGCGTGTGATGCGCAGTGGCCTCGAGGAACGGGAGCGTCGATCGGTGACTGTACGACGTGTACGGATCGATCTCCGAGCCGATGACGCATTCGCCGCGATCCGTCTGGCTCACGTAGACGTGCAGGTTCGACGACACGATGACCTTGTCGAGAAACGCCGTGAGCGGCTCGGTCACGAACGCCTGGAGCGGATGCGTGGTGATCGGCAGCGTCATGCCGACCATCTTCGCGATCGTCGAGCAGAACCCGGCCGTCGCATTCAGCACGGTGCCGGTCTTGATGTCGCCACGCGACGTGCGGACGCCGGTCACCGCGCCACCGGCGGTGTCGATGCCCGTCACCTCGGTGAACTGGTGGATGTCGACGCCGAGCCGGCTGGCGCCGCGCGCGTAGCCCCACACGACCGCATCGTGGCGGATGATGCCGCCCGGCGGATGGTAGAGCGCCGCGATCACGGGATAGCGCGGGCGGTCGGAGCAATCCATCGCCGGCACGAGCTTCTGGATCTCCTCGCGCCAGATCACGCGGCTCGACACCCCGCAGAGCTGGTTCACCTCGGCGCGGACGCGAAGCCCGTTCACCGCGCTGTCGGTGTGCGCGAGCGTGAGATGCCCCTGTTGCGAGAACAGCACGTTGTAGCCGAGCTCGACGGAGAGCCCTTCGTAGAGCTTCACCGACTCGTCGTAGAAGGCGACGCCCTCCGGCGTCCGGTAGTTCGAGCGGATGATCGCCGTGTTGCGGCCGGAGGCGCCCGCGCCGACGTAGCTCTTCTCCAGCACGGCGACATTCTTGACGCCGCGCTTACCGAGATAGTAGGCGGCGGCGAGGCCGTGCACGCCGCCGCCGATGATGACGACGTCGTAGCGATCGCTCAGCGACGGCGGCGTGCGCCACATGCGCTCGGTCCGGAAGAGCTGGAGCATCCGATCAGATCTCCGCCAGGAGCCGGGCGTGCGCGTCGGCGCCGATCGGAGCGAGCCCGAGATCGACGCCGGCATCGATCAACGCCCGCCACACGAACTCGCCGTACTCGCGCGGTACCAGGGCGCGGAACGCGGGCAGCGTCGAATGGTCGAGGCAGATCAGCCACGCGTGAACGTGCGCCAGCTCGCCCGCGACGAGGGCGAGCGGCGGGACGACGGCCGGCGAGAGATCGAGTGGAACGAGGCGCTCGAGCAGCTCCGGAACGCGCGGGCCGATCACGTCGATGACGGCGAACGCCGACGTGAGATCCGTCACGTGCGCGCACCCGACGGAGTCGGCGGCCCGCGTCAGGATCTCGAGCGTCGTCGGAAGCGCCGCCGGCGCCGTCAACACGAGCATCTCGTCGGCGACGAGAGCGCACGCGATGACGGTCGTGCCGTCGACGCGCTGGCGCCGCGCTCGTCCGGGCTCGGGCGCGTGCTCGCCAGCCAGCTGGGCGACGAGCGCCGCCACCCGCTCGCCGCGCACGCCGATCTTCCCGCACGCGCTCGTGTCGGCGAGACCGACTGCCACACGCGCGCGTGCGATCTCGTCGTCCGCCGTCGTGTAGGCATCGACGACACGAAAGCCGGCTTCGTCCCGGAAGCGCGCCCGGAGCGCGAGGGCCGCGCGATACATGGCGCTGGTCCGGACCGGCGCGCGCGGGCTCACGATCGGAGTCTCGCGCCGTCCGGATCGTAGAACGGCCGCGTCACCACTCGCGCGGTCGCCGTCCCCCCGTCGAGCCGGATCTCGAACGTCTGTCCGTCTCGATTACCGCCCGCCGGCACCCACGCGAGCCCGATCACCTTGCCGAGCCAGCCGCTCCACCTGGCGCTCGTCACGCGGCCGATCGGCCGTCCGCGCTCGACCACCGCGGCGCCCTCGCCGGGAACGGCGGCGCCGGCGAGCTCGAAGCCGACCAGAAGCTCGTCGCCACTCCGCCGGCCCGCGGCGATCAGCGCGTCGCGCCCGATGAAGTCCGGCTTCTCGAGCCTCACCAGCGCGCCCAGGCCGGCGCCGAACGGCGTCGTCAACGCGTCGGTGTCCTGCGCGACGATCACGTGCTGCTTCTCGAGCCGGAGCACGCGCTGGGCCTCGACGCCGAACTCGCGGATGCCGTACGGGCGACCGGCGCTCGTCAGCGTTTCCCAGAGGAATTCCCCGTAGTCCGACGGGAAGTGGATCTCGAAGCCGAGCTCGCCGACGAACCCGATCCTGAGAATCGTGCACCGCACGCCGGCGACGAGGGCGGTGCGCGCGGTCATGTACGGCAGCGCGGCGCTCCCGACGTCGGCGTCGGTCAGGGTCTGGAGCAGTTCCCGCGATCGCGGACCGGCCAGGTTCACGGCGGCGAGCGCGCCGGTCACCACCACTCGAACCACTGCTCGATCGCGTCGATCGTGCCGGTGCCCGTGGTCAGGAGAAATCGATCCTCGGCGAGCCGCGCGACGACACCGTCGTCCAGCACGATGCCGGCGTCGTCGCACATGATGCGATAGCGAACGCGGCCCGGCTTCATGTCCGAGAACCGATTGGGATGGAGCCAGTCGAGAAACGCCGCGGCGTCCCGGCCGACGATCTCGAGCTTGCCGAGCGTCGAGACGTCGATGAGGCCGACGCGCTCGTGCACCGCGCGGCACTCCTGGTCGACGGCGCTGCCGCCCTCGCCGACCCCGCGCATCGGATACGCCAGCGGCCTCTTCCACGGCCCCATGTCCATCAGTCGCGCGGCGGCGTCGACGTGGTGATGGTGCATCGCGGTCAGCTTCCACGGATCTCCGGAGCGCGCCGCCAGTGCGCCGAGCGGCACCGGCTGCGCCGGCGGCCGCGCGGTGGTGGCGCCGGTTTCCTCGGGCGTCCGACCGGTGAGATGCGCGCACACGTCGATCGACAGACGGTGGCACATCTTGCCCTGGCACGGCCCCATCGTCACCGTCGAGTAGCGCTTCAGCGTTTCGATGTGGTCGAAGCCTTCAGCGACGGCCTGGCGAAGATCCTTGTCAGTGACGTCTTCGCAGAGACAGACGAACCGTTTCGCGCCCGCGCCCGGAGCGATCGAGACGTACGCGCGCAGCGGATCCGTCCGCGCGCGGTCGACGGCGTCGCGGAGCGTGCTCACCCGCTCGGCAAGCCCGGCCGCGGGACCGCGGATGGCGAGCGCGGCTTCGGCGCCCGCCAGCTGGCCCGACGCGATGACGCCGGCCAGCGTCGTGAGGCCGGCGACTTCACCCGCGGCGAGCACGCCAGCTGGAAGCGCGTCGAGGGTCGGGCGCCCGTCGGCGAGCGCGCGAAGACGTCCACCGGCTTGCCCGATCAGTCCCGCCGCCGGCTCGAACCCGCCGGCGAGAGCGACGAGATCGCACTCGATCTCGCGGGTCGGCCCGCCGTGCGCGTCGCCCACGATCACCTTCGCGACCCGTCCCGGACCGCGCGCCGCGATGACCGTGTGACCCTCCATCACCGTCGTACCGGACGCGCGGAGGGCGGCGAGCGCCGGCGTCTCGGCGAACGCGCGCGTGTCGAGGACGGCGACGACGTTCACGCCCGCCGTCTGCAGCTCCAGTGCCTGATCGATCCCTCGATCATCGGCGGCGGCCACCACCACGCGCTCACCGGGACTGACGCCGTACACGGCCGCAAGG
>QHRT01000160.1 GCA_003220195.1 Candidatus Rokuibacteriota bacterium
TTCAGATTGACGACGACACTCGTGTCGCCGAGCACTTGCGTCCGGTAGACGCCGAGATTCTGCACGCCGGTGTCCGCGTTTTTCGTCATCACCGGTGTCGTAATGTACGGCCCCGCGTCCTTCCCCGGAGTCCAGACGGGAATCGGCAAGTCGGACAGCTTGACCTCGTCGCCTCGCAGGACGACTTCCTGACTTCCCGCTCGCTCGGTCAGCGCCGCCGGGATCGGCTTGAGGAGCGCCTCGACCCACGCCCGATTGATGTCGTCCGGATCGACGCGGAGCGCGGTGGCGTAGGCGAAGCGGGACGAGCCGAGAAGCGCCGTGGCGAGGGGAAACCGCGATCCCGTCACGTTCTCGAAGATGAGGCCGAATCGCTGGTCATCCGCGAGCCCGTGGAACATCCACTTCACCAGACAACCCGGCTCCCAGTTGCGGTCGACCGGCCGCGCGATCCGCTGCACGCGCTGATTCTTCTCGAGCACGTCGATCAAGGCCCTCAAGCTCAGAGTGCCCATGCGTTCTCCTCGCTACTGCCAGGCGCGGTTGTCGACCGTGTTCTCGTACGTCGCGCCGGGGACGGTCATGCCCCACTTCACGGTCCAGTCGTAGGTGTCCTCGAAGCGCTCGCGCGTGTACGGCTGCGGCGCCGCGTGGAGCAGGCGCCACGTCGCGAGCTCGTGCGGCTCGAGCAGGCCGCCGGTCTCGGCGACGAGATAGTGGACGAACGGCGTCGGATCTCTGTCCAGCAGCTCGACCGCCCGCTTCTGCGCGCGGAACATGCGCGCGAGGGTGGGGCCGTCGAGATCGTCGCCGGCCGCCTCGCTGCGCGTCGAGTGTGACTCGATCAGGATCCGCATCCCCCACTTCTGCGCCACGCTGATCCACGGCTCGGTCACGCTCGCCGCCGCGACGCGGCCGTCGCGCACCTCTCCGAGCCTCTTGACCATCGACCCGACGTTGACCCGTTTCACGTGCTCGGGCGTGAGGAAGCCGTCCATCATCTTCAGCGTGGTGAACTCCGAGCCGTTGTTGGGAGTCACCGCGATCGGTTGGTCCTTCAGCATCTCCGGCTCGTAGAGCTTGGAGTCGCGACTGACGACGATGGCGAACTTCGACATGGACGCGCCGAGCGCCACGATCTTGCGTCCGCGCAGTCCCTGCGCGCTGGCCTCGACGGCGCGCTTCATGATGCCCCACTCGCACATGCGGTAGCAGTCGATGCCGCCGTCGTTGTAGACGGAGTCGAGCGGCCGGTCGAACACCGAGTCGAACTTGACGACGTGCGTGGTCGTGACCTGCGCCATGCCGGGCGTGGTGACGAACTCGAGGTCGAGCCCTTCGTCCCTGAAGAATCCCTGGTCGCGCGCGACGAGAACGGGCAGGTCGTGGACGGCGTTCATGATGGCGATCTGGGGTCGGGTCCTCGTCGTCCCCGAGGGAGTCCTGGGAGTCATGGGCGCCTCCTTACCGCTGCTATGCTACTCGCTCGAAGGCACCAGAAAGAAGATGGACGCGCTGGATCGCGAGCGACTTTCGGATCGGGACAGCATGGCGCTGTTCGCCAGGCTCTTTCCACATGGACTCGCCGGTGAGGACGTGCTCACCGAGCTGGCGCCCGACGGCTGGGAGCGGTCGCCGCTGGACGCCGTCTTTCACCCCTCCGTCGATCAGGTCTACCGGGAATCCGTACGACTGCACCGGAACATCGAACGACTGGTCGGCGCCCGACGGAAGACGCCACCGCGGCCGGAACCGACCCTCGACGACATCCGACGCGAATGGCGTCCCGCGCCGATCGAGGTCGACCGCGAGGTGCGCGAGCTGGTCGGACGCTGTCTGTGGGACGTCTTCTCTGACAACCACGAGGTCGTCGCGCCCGATGGTCGCCTCGTCGACATCGGATCTTTCCGCGGCGCCGGAGACTTCATCGCCGACCTGCTGAACAGGGAGACCGGCAGCCGCCAGTACGACTACATGGACTTCTACATGGGCACCATCTGGGTGAACGACCGCGCCGACTTGACGCCGGTCTACGCGATGATCTTCCGCCGACTCGCCCGACATGGCTGCGATTGGGAATACGTCTTTCCGAGACTCCACGTCGTCCACTTCGATCGCGACCACGAGACGACGGATCTTGCCGACCGACTCGAGCGCGAGCGGCAGCGCGCGGAGCTGGAGCAGACGCTGGAAGACGGGCACCGCGACGCGCTGGACCCAGCGAAGGACCGTCCGCCGCCGCCGCCGGTCGAGGCGTACCGTCAGGCGTACGGCGATTTCCCTCGCGGCTGGCCGCCGTGGGACTGATATCCTGATCCGGCCTGCGATGTCACAGACGTAAATCCTCGAGGACGGTGTAGTCGCACGATAGATCTCACGGAGGGCAGGGCGGTAGATGAGACACTGCCCTGCCCGTCCTCCTATCTGAGTCCCTCCTGCTCGCGCAGGCGCTTCTCCAGGCTCGTAGATGTTGGAGCTGCGGCTTCGTCGGGCGAAGCGAGCTGGTCATCCGCAGTGCCGCAATGGGGATCGGCACGCGGGAAAATCGTGATAGTCTCGGGCGTCGGTTCCCACCTGCCCGTGACCGAAAGTCACGGTAGCTCGGATCCATCACGTAGTCCGGCCCCGCGTCCGTACCGGGGTGCGTTCAGCTTGCGATGAAAGGATGAAAGCGACGAATGCCTAAAGAAGACGCGATCGAGGTCGAGGGAAGGGTGGTCGAGCCCCTGCCCAACGCGATGTTCCGGGTGGTGATGGACAACGGCCACAAGGTCCTCGCCCACGTGTCGGGCAAGATGCGGATGCACCACATCCGGATCCTGCCCGGCGACAAGGTCACGATGGAGCTATCGCCCTACGACCTGACTCGCGGTCGAATCACGTACCGGTTCAAGTAGGAGGGTCGCGGTCGACGCGCCCGGACAGCGAATCGACCCCGTGACGAAACCGGCGAGCCGAGGGGTGCCCCTCGGCTCGCCGTCAGCCCGAAGGGCTTAGCGCCAGTTCCCGCCGCCGAAGCCGCCGCCGCGACCACCGCCGCCGTTCGTCTTCGGCTTGGAGATCTCGACCTTCAGCGAGCGGCCGTCGAGGTCGCGCCCGTTGAGTGCCTGCACCGCCTGGTTCGCTTCCTCGACCGTCGACATCTCGACGAAGCCGAAGCCGCGCGACTGTCCGGTGTCACGGTCGGTGACGACCGTGGCGGACACCACGGTGCCGGACGCGGCGAACGCTTCGCGAAGCCGCTCGCTCGTGGTGGCGAAAGCAATACCGCCGACAAAAAGCTTCTGAGTCATGACCCGTCTCCTGAACACTTTCCGTGATTGTTTCGGCGTCCCAAAAACACGGAAAAGCCCGTGAGACGCGATCCGGCCCGAACAGGACTCGTGGTGAGCCGCGAACGGCGAGATGTCCAACAGGGTACACGAACCTGCGACCGATAGCTACCGCTCAAATCCTACCGTTCTACGAGGCGCACCCTTCGCTCACGAGAAAATCTCGGCGGGGTGACGCCCGTTCCCCTACGGAACGTCGTCCTGCATCAGGTGATCACGCTGTGTCGTCCCCGTGTACTCGCACCGGAACCGGCCGCGCCGCTGCAGCTCGGGCACGACCAGGTCGACGAACTCCTCGATAGCGCCCGGGGTATAGATCGGCGAGAGCATGAACCCGTCGCCTCCGACCTCGTCGACGTAGGCTTCCATCTGGTCGGCCACCTGGGTCGCCGTGCCGACCATCTGCAGCAGTCCGACGCTCTGCCCGTGACGCCGGGCGACTTCGCGAACGGTGAGCAGCTCGCCGGTGAGCGTGCGGTATCGCGTCTGCATCCGTTGCAGCTCGGGCTCGGTGCGCAAGGCCATCAGCTCGTCGGGCGACAGCTTCGAGAGGTCGAAGTCGAGGTGGCCGGAGAGAATGGCCATGCCACCCTCGAGCGGCACCAGCGCGTTGTGCTCCTCCTGCTTCTCGCGCGCGTGGGCTTCCGTCTCGCCGAGGATCGGCTGGATGCCGAACAGGATCTTGCACGCCTCCGGCTCGCGTCCCTCGCTCGCGGTGCCGCTCTTGATGTCCTCGTAATACGCCCTGGCCCCGGCCAGGTTCGGCTGGATCGCGAAGATCGCGTCCGCGTAGCGCGCGGCGAACGTGCGGCCTTTCGGCGACGTTCCCGCCTGGAGGATCGCGGGACCGTGTTGCGGCGAGCGTGTCACGTTCAGTGGGCCGCGACATCTGTAGAAGCGGCCGGCGTGCTCGATGCGATGCACCTTCGCGGGATCCGCGAACACGCCGGCTTCGCGATCCATCACGACGGCGTCCGGCGCCCAGCTGGCCCAGAGCTTGCGGCAGACCTCGATGAACTCGTGGGCTCGCTCGTAGCGCTCGTCGGCCGGCCGGAGCTCCTCGCCGTGGTTCGCGGACTGGTTGTGGTTCAGCGTCGTCACCACGTTCCATGCCGCCCGCCCGCGCGTGAGGTGGTCGATGGTGGCCCAGAGGCGCGCGGCATAGAACGGATGCGCGTGGCTGATGGAGAACGTCGCGCCGAGCCCGATGCGCGAGGTGACGGCGGCCATGAACGACAGGAGCGGAATCGGGTCGTGCTCCGGCGCCTGGGTGGCGTGCCGGATGGCGGGGTCCATCGTGCCGCGATACGTGTCGGAGATGTAGTTGAGGTCGGCGAAGAACACCATGTCGAGCTTGCCGCGCTCGCAGACGCGCGCGATGTGCTGGTAGAGCTCGGGGCGAGCCCAGTCGTAGCCGGCGGCAGCGGTGCGGGGATGCCGCCACATCGCGAGGCTGTGGTACGTCGGCCCGTGGCAGAGAAACTGCGCGAGGTGGATCAGGCTTTTCCGGGCCGGCATGTCACTTTTCTAGCACGGGAGTATCGCCAGCAGTCGGGCTGTCTCCATCCGGGCACGTTGACCGTCTCGCGGGGCGCCGATAGCATGCGCGTGATGGCGTACGAAACGAGGACCCGACGCTTCAGCCGTGCCGAGTACGAGCGGCTCATCGAGATCGGCTTCTTCCGGCCGGGCGACCCGATCGAGCTGGTCGGCGGCGAGCTCATGGTCGCGGAGCCGCAAGGCGCCGCCCACTACACGGCGATCGTGAAAACGGCCAGGGCTCTCGAAGCGGCGTTCGGACCCGGCTGGCACGCCCGTATTCAGGGGCCGCTCGGACTCGACGACGACTCCGAGCCCGAGCCGGATGTCGCGATCGTACCGGGAAGTCCCGACGATTATGGCCACGCTCATCCGTCGCGTCCGGTTCTCACCGTCGAGGTGGCCGAGTCGAGCCTCACGATCGATCGCGAGCCACAAGGGCAGTCTCTACGCTCGCGCTCGGCTCGCCGACTACTCGATAGTCAATTTGCGCGACCGCGTCCTCGAGCTGTATCGCTAGCCCGTCTCCGACCCGTCCGCGCCATTCGGGTGGAATTACGCTCGATGCGACGTCCTCGATGCGTCCGCGCGCGCCATGCCGCTGGCCGCGCCGCACGCGAGCGTCGCCGTCACGCAGCTGCTTCCCTGAAGGACCTTCGTCACCTCGGTCGTTCTCGTGAGCGCCGCCGCGGGCGGTCAGCACGCTCCAAGGGTTCGTCCATCGGTCCTGGCCGTGCGCAGCGCGGCCCACACGACGTCGAAGGTTTCGTCGGCCGACAGCGCGTTGGTTTGCTTCCAGCCCGAGGCCGTCTTCCTGAGCGTCACGGGAACGATCCGGACCGTTCCAGCGCTGGTCTCTTCTCGAGTGAAGACGAGCGTGTAGCCACGAAGCTCAGCTGACCCGGTGATCTCCGCTTTCCGGATCGTCGTGTAGTAATCCACGCTGCGTTTGACCATCGCCGGATCGTCGAGCTCGGCCCGGAGACTCGGGCGCTCGTCGGCGGTGAAGTTCTCGACGAGCCACTCCTTCTGGCCGACGGTATTCGCCGACCGGATCGACGCCAGGGCCCGCTCGGGCGTGCTCCAGTCAGCCGCCTTTCGCTCGATGAGGGGAATAGCGAGAGGCTGCGAATCGAGCCGGCCCGGCAGGGCGACCTCGACACAGTCATCCCTGTGCTTGTTCTTTGCGCGGGACCCATTCTGGAGCCACAAGTCCGAGACTCTGGCCTTGAACGTCAGGCGACTCGTGTCCTGGCCGACCGCGCGTGGTACCGGAAGGGCCACCAGGACGACCATCACGATCAACACGCGCAGATAGCAGCAGGGCGCGGTCATGGCTGTCTCCTTGTTACTGAGATCGTAGTGTAACGTCCTCCCGCTCTTCGATGCGCACCTGGTCTTCCAGCGTCCGCGCAGCGTTTTTCCCTTGACAGAGTTCAACGCGCCGATTCCCGGCGCGTCGTCGATCATTTACGACACCGCGCCAGCGGAGCACGCTGATCCGCGAATGCCGATTCGACCCGCGTCTCCTCGAAAGATCATTACCCGCCGCACGATCGTTCGTCTGAGAGGCGCGGGCGAGTCGCGAAAACCCGGGTATAGAGTCGCAGAAGTACCGGGAGGACGCGTTCATGGAGATCCGCACGTCGGACGTTCACGCCACGCACGAGCTCGCGGCAACCCTGGATCGATTGGGCGACGAGATCGCCGAGCTGTCCGCGCACCTCGACGCGGGAGACCGATACCAGGTGGTCGTCCACGTCGACGCGCCGGTGCTCGCGGACACCGACGGGCCGGGCCAGTCCGCCGCCTGGCGTGCGACGCGAGCCGGGTGGTGATGCGACACGACGCGAACGGCAATGTCACGGAGATCGGCGCGCGCACACGGACGATCCCGCCGGCGTTACGGCGGGCGCTCCAGCATCGCGACCAGGGCTGTCGCTTCCCGGGCTGCGGTCTCCCGTTCATTCAAGGACATCACATCCAGCACTGGGCGAACGGCGGGCCCACGACACTGTCGAATCTCGCGTCGCTCTGTCGCCGTCATCACCGCGCAGTCCATGAAGACGGCTACCAGATCGATCGTGAGCCCGACGGAACACTCACCTTCCGGCGACCAGACGGCAGACGGCTGCCAATGGCCCCGTCTGCGGTTCCTGTCGCCGGCCGCGCCGTCCAGGCTCTCCGAGCGCGACACGAGTTCGACGGCGTTCACATCGACGCGCGAACGTCGATGCCAGGCTGGCTCGGCGAACGCCTGGACGTCGGATGGGCCATCGACGTGTTGCACCCTCTTGCGACGGGATGACGGAGCATGCTGATCTCCCGCGCGCCTGGCTCGGTGACGTGCAGACCTTCCTCGACACGCCGGAGGACGAGGAGATGGACTCGACGTTCGCTGCGCTCGGTCGCGCAGGTTTCCAGCGATTCGCTTTCCTATCCGCGCCAGCGGAATCGGAAGCCAGGCAGGATCGGGTCCCCTTCGAGCTCGGCGCTGAGGGGCGCCTCGCGCGGCGGCTCGCCGGGACGGAATACGATCGCCAACCCGTCGTCCGGATCGAGCAGCCATGCCAGACGGACGCCCGCGTCGATCCACTCGCGCACGCGCGCCTCGAGCTCCGGTCGCGTATCGGAGGGCGAGCGGACCTCGATCACGAAGTCCGGCGCGAGCGAAAGGAAGCCACGCCGCTGCAACGCCGTCAGTGACTCCCACCGTGCTCGGGCGATCCACGCTGCATCGGGACACCGCCACGGCCCTGTCGGCAACTTGACCATCACTGTCGGCCCGAGAACGACGCCGAGCCCAGTGCGTTCGTTCCAGACGTCGAGCGCGCTGAGCGGGCCGACCTCGCGGCGACTTCCCTCGACGCCGCTCGGCGGCATCACGACGAGCGCGCCGGACGCATCTCGCTCGAGCCGCAGATGCGGATTCGCCTCGCAGAGCTTGATGAACTGCGCTTCGTCGTCGAGCGTCGCGATCGGCGCGAGATTGAGCACGGTCGCGGCCATGCCGGCGTCCTCCAGAACTTTGCGTCGAGTATACGAGGATCGGGATCGGACCTCACGCCGCCGTGATAGCCGGCGCGTGCGGTCGTGGCAATGTCGAAACATTGATACGCCGAAGCCGGGCAGAATCACCAGGAGCCGCTGCTTCGGAGTATTCTCCCGGCGTGAGCGCGAAGATGCCGAGGATTGCCGTGCTCGACGACTATCACGGCGTGGCGCTCCAGATGGCCGACTGGAGCGTGCTCCCTTCCGGGATCATCTCGCTGATCTCGATGCGGTGGCGAACCGCTTGCGGGACTTCGAGATCGTCACCTGCATGCGAGAGCGCACACCGTTTCCTCGCGACCTCCTGAACCGGTTGCCAAACCTCCGCCTCCTCGTGACGACGGGTATGCGCAACGCCGCCATCGATCTCGAGGCCGCCACCGAGCGCGGAATCCTGGTCTGCGGCACGGCCGGCGGACCGGAAAGTCCGCCGGCCGAGCTGACGTGGGGCCTGATCCTCGCGCTCGTTCGGCACATCCCGCGCGAGGACGCCGCGACGCGCGGCGGGCGCTGGGGAACGACGGTCGGCATGAGTCTCGAGAACAAGGTCCTGGGTGTTCTGGGGCTGGGGCGACTCGGCT
>QHRT01000590.1 GCA_003220195.1 Candidatus Rokuibacteriota bacterium
CGACGGAGCATGGCTTCAGGCAGTTTCTCGCGGTCGGGAAGTTCCATTCCGGCTGGTTGAGGGCGGAACGAGAGGAGCGACGAGAGGAAGGGATCGCGTTGATGCGCGGATGGGTGGAGGTATGCCGCACCATCCGCTCGGAGTGCCTGATGCCGACGTACCTGGCGTGGCTGGCCGAGACCTGTGCCAGGGCCGGCGAGCCTGCCGAAGGCCTGGCCCTGGTGAACGAGGCCCTGGCCGTCGCCGCGCAGTCGGGATACCAGCACTGGACCGCCGAGCTGCACCGGCTGAAAGGGATGCTGACGCTTCGGCTCGAGGATCGAAATGGTGGCGGCAGGCCCGTCGCGGAGCGAACCGCCGAGGCCTGTTTCCTCGAGGCCATCGAGACCGCCCGCCGGCAGCATGCGATGTCGCTGGAGCTGCGTGCCGCGACGAGCTTGAGCCGGCTGCGGGCGCAGCAGGGGAGGTCGAAAGAAGCGCGCGCCTTGCTGGGCAGCGTCTATGGCTGGTTCACCGGCGCCCCGCGGGCAAGAGCCGTCGATAACACTGCGCCAAAAAGCTGACCGGCGGCGGACGGTTCCACGTCCGCCGCCGGAGTCAAGCTACGGCCGTCTCTCTCCGCGGCTACTGATGGATCTGGATGTTGCCGCTGCGGAGCACGCCTCCTTCTATGGGCCCGCCCGAGACCGAAATCGCGAACGTGTCGGCGGCGCCGGGCTCGCCGCCGTCCGCCACGTCGACGGTGAAGGTGCACGGCGCCCCGTTGCTGGTGCACGTGCCGCCAAACGTGGCCGTGGCGCCGGCGATCGAGAACGAATCGAACGTCACGCTGTGCACCGTGGCGCCGCTCGCGTGGTCGACGTATGACAGGTCGCCCTGGATCGCGGCGTCCGCCGCTTTCCGCTGCACGACGAACCCGAACGTGCCGAGCTCTCCGGCGAGATCGATCGAGCCGCCGCCCGTGATCTTGCCGACGGTCGGAGCCCCGGCGATCTTGACGATAAAGGCGTCGTAGATGCCACCGTTCTCTTCCTGGTACGCGCCCGCGGTCGTGGGGAAATCCGCCGACTGGGTGTGTCCCACGACGTACGCGTTGCCGTTGGCATCCACCGCGATGCCGAGACCGAGGTCGTTACCGGTCACGCCGCCGAGATACGTGGAGTACACGAGCGCGGCGCCGGTCAGATTGAGCTTCGTCACGAACGCGTCGAAGCCATCCAGGTACGCGGGCTGGAGCGCGTCTTTCGTCGGGAATCCGCCCAGGTAGTTGTTCCCCGTCACATAGGCGTACCCGGCAGGATCGACCGCAATGGCGTTGGCCGCGTCGCCGCCGCTGCCCCCGAGATACGTCGAGTACACGAGGACGGAGCCATTCGCGCTGATCTTCGCGATGAACGCGTCCTCGCTGCCGCCGTAGGTCGTCTGGAAGGCGCCCGACGTCGTGGGGAAATCCGCGGAGGCCGTCTGTCCGGCGACGTACGCGTTGCCGGCCGGATCGAGCGCGATGCCGCGGCCGAACTCCTTGCCGCTGCCGCCGAGATAGGTGGAGTAGATCAGCGCGGAGCCGGCCGGATTGAGCTTGGTGACGAACGCGTCATAGACGCCGTGGGTCGTCGTCTGGTACGCCCCCGGGGTCGTCGGGAAGTCGGCCAGGTAGTTGTGCCCCGTGACATAGGCGTTGCCGGCCGCATCGATCGCGATGGCGTAGCCGGCGTCGAAGCCGCTCCCACCGAGGTACGTGGAGTAGATCAGCGTGGAGCCGCTCGCGTCGAGCTTGGCGACGAAGGCATCGCCGCCGCCGCCGCCCGTGACCGGCTGGTAGGCGCCTGGGGTCGTCGGGAAGTTGCTCGAATCGGTCCTGCCCGCGACGTACGCTTGCCCCGACGCATCCACCGCAATGCCCTGGCCGTAGTCATCGCCGCTTCCGCCGAAGTACGTGGAGTACAGGAGCGCCGAGCCTGTCGCGTTGATCTTGGCCACGAACGCCCCCGCGTCGGAAAATCCGTCGAGGTCGTCCAGCCCGTGATGTACGCGTTGCCGGCGAGATCGATCGCGATGGCGGAGGCGACGTCGTTGCTGCTGCCGCCGAGATACGTGGAATAGGCCAGCACCGGATCGATCACGAGCGGCCGCGCCATGTCGTAGGAGCCGACCGCGAAGCCAATCCGATCTCCGGGACGTTTCACGTAGCCGCCGGAGACCGCGCGCGTCGTCCCGTCGATCTTCTGGTAGATCGTCGGCCGGTGCATCACGACCGAGCGGCCCGGCACGGCGATCACGAGATCACCGCCCTCGGCAATGCTCACGCTGGCCCCGGGAAAGGCGAGCGCGATCGCGTTCGGGTCCGCGCCGGGAGACACGATGAAGTCGTATTCGAGACGGCGCTGATTGCCGTAGTAGACGACGTCGATCCCCGGGTAGACGCCCGGGTAGCGCACCGTGGCGAAGGTGGCGACGTCTCGCGTCCACTTCGTCGGATCGTTGCCGATCAGGTAATTGACCTTGCCCTGGAGCTCGCCCTCTCCGGATCCCCGGGACGGGCGTGCGCCGACGAGGGCCATGCGGACCGTGGCGCCGTCGTCGTCACCCTTCCGTGCGACCGTGTCGCCCTGTCGATCCGTGCTCGTCATCGTGAGCACGGCCTCGCTCGCGGTCAGGAACACGCCGTACCCTTCGCCTCGCGCGATGAAGTCCGCCCCGGAGCGGCTCTGGCCGGCGTTCCTCTCGAAGCTCATCGGCAGGTTGCCGTACGTTCCCTGGACTGTCGACGCGCGTGCCGCGACCGGTGGGTTTCCCTGAGCACCGAGTGTCGGGCTCGGCGCCGACGTCATCGCGAGGAGCATCGCAAGTCCCGATCCCACTCCGAACCGTGTGATTGACCACCTCATGTCGTTCTCCTTTTCCGCGCCCGTCCGAGCGCCGTGTGTGGACCAGAAGTACTGCGGGCACCGGGCCGGAGTCCGGGGCGAACTCAGGGATTACTCAGGGAGTACCGAGGGCGTGTCGCGCGCCGGTGGTAGAATTCGCGAGGCACGGAACCCCGCACCGAGCCGCCGCGCCGCATGAAGCCACGTCCGACCCGAGAGCCGCTCGCCGTCCGCATCGAGCCGGAGAACGAGTGGGCGTGGTGCGGGGAGCGGCGCCTGGACCTCACGCCACGAGCGTTCGCCGTCCTGCGCCATCTGGTCGAGCACCCGCAGCGGCTGATCACGAAGAACGACCTGCTCGTCTCCGTCTGGCGCGACACGATCGTGAGCGACGCCGCGCTCGCCAGCTGCATTCGCGACCTGCGCCGCGCGCTCGGGGATTCGTCACGCGCTCCCCGCTACATCGCGACGGTGCACCGGCGGGGTTTCCGGTTCATCGGCCCGATCGCGGCCACGACGGGCCGTCCCCTCACGCCCGCCGCGGGAACGGTTCCATCGGCGAGCGCCGCGACGGCGCCGTCCGCGTTGGTGAGCCGGGAGCCCGAGCTGACGCGACTGCACGCCCGGTTTGCCGCCGCGCTCACGGGGCAGCGGCAGCTGGTGTTCGTGACCGGAGAGCCCGGCATCGGAAAGACGGCGCTGGT
>QHRT01000161.1:0-510 GCA_003220195.1 Candidatus Rokuibacteriota bacterium
TCTCGCAGCTGACCTCGGAGCTCGAGGATCCGGTCCACGAGCTTCCGCTCCTCGGCCCACCGCTGCTCGAGCGCGGCCAGGCGTTCCCTCTCTGTCGCCAGCCGGGCCTCCGCTTCGGGCCGTCGGGAACCCACGTCGAAGCCCGCCGTCTCCTCGCGATCGATGATCCCGAGCTCCGTCTCGAGCGCCTCGATGCGCCGGCGCGAGTCCTCGACCTCGGGCGGCGTCGCGTGCTGGCTCACCGCGACGCGCGCGCACGTCGTGTCGAGCAAGCTCACCGCCTTGTCGGGAAGCTGCCGCGCTGGAATGTAGCGGTGCGAGAGTTTGACCGCCGCCTCCAGCGCCTCGTCCAGCAGCTGCACGCGATGGTGCGCCTCGAGCCGCGACGCGACGCCGCGCACCATCCGCACCGTCTTCTCCTCGCCCGGCTCGAGCACCTGCACCACCTGGAACCGCCGCGTGAGCGCCGGGTCCTTCTCGATGTACTTCTTGTACTCGGCCCACGTGGTC
>QHRT01000161.1:533-4213 GCA_003220195.1 Candidatus Rokuibacteriota bacterium
GCCGCGCCGCCGGCGCCGATGAGCGTGTGGGCCTCGTCGATGAACAGGATGATCGGCTTCGGCGAGGCCTGCACCTCGTCGATCACCCCGCGAAGCCGGTTCTCGAACTCGCCTTTCATGCTGGCGCCGGCCTGCAGGAGCCCGATGTCGAGCGTCCAGACCTGCACGTCCTTCAGACTCGGCGGCACGTCGCCCTGGGCGATCCTGAGCGCGAAGCCCTCGACCACCGCGGTCTTTCCGACGCCGGCTTCGCCCGTGAGGATCGGGTTGTTCTGGCGCCGGCGCATCAGGATGTCGACGATCTGCCGGATCTCCTCGTCGCGGCCGGTCACCGGATCGATCTCGCCAAGCTTCGCGCGAGCCGTGAGGTCAGAAGCGAAGCGGCGCAGTGCTTCCTGCTTGCCCATCGCCGCAGGCGGGATGGCATTGCTCGCCTCACCGGGTGTCCCGGTGGTGAAGCCGTCGCTCGCGGCGAGCCCGTCCTCCGGCGAACCCTTGAGGATCCGCGCAAAGTCGTCCGTGAGCGCTTCCACCTTGATCTTCTGGAACTCGCGAGAGATGCGGAACAGCACGTCGCGCAGCCGGTCGGTCTTGAGGAGCCCGACCAGCAGGTACCCGCTCCGCACCTGCGAGTCGCCGAAGAGCAGCGTCCCGTACATCCAGCCTTCCTTCACCATGTAGGGCACGTGCTCGGAGAAGTCCTCGATCGCCGCGGCGCCGCGCGGCAGTCGCTCGAGCGTCGCCTGGAAGTCGCTCACCAGGCGACCGCTGTCCAGCTCGAAGTGCCGCACGATGCGATGGACGTCCGAGTCCGGCAGGTTGACGATCTGGAAGAGCCAGTGCGCGAGCTCGACGTGCGGGTTCCCACGCAGCTTGCAGAGGGTCACCGCGGACTCGGCGGACTTGAACATGAGCGGGTTCAGTTTTCCGAACAGGTGCGCGCGGCTGATCTCCGCCATCGACTCTCCTCTCTCAGGCCGCCATCGCCGCGACGGGTTCGGCTGGCTGGCGACGTTCCGGCGTCAAGATCAAGTCGTCGGCGTCGGTGGGGCTGCGTCGCGCCCCGAGCCACGTCGTCCAGCCGAGCTGGCCTTCCTGGCCCAGCCGGATGCCGGGCACCTCGTCGCGCGCCAGCACGAGCTGCACTTCCCAGTCGAACTCGAATCCGACGTAGTTGCGCACCCAGTCCACGAGCCTCGCCAGGCTCGGCGCTCCCGGCAGAAAATCGTAGAACCGGTCCAGATCCATCGGCCCCATCACGATCCGGAATTTGCTCTGAACGTCGCGCACGCGGCTGCCGAGTACCGTCCCGACTGCGAGCTGCGCGCTGTGCCGCGGGGCATCGCCGAGGCGCGTCCGCTGGTCTCTCGGCAGCTCGAGCCAGCCGAGCACGAACTGCTCGACGCGCACGCGCAGACCGAAATAGCCTTCGAGCATCGAGGCCAGGCCCTCGGCGTTCTTCGCGCTGCGAGCCAGGTGCCCGACGAAGAATCGCTTCGCGTGGTCCGACACCGTATCCCGACCACGCGTGCCCGGCGAACCGTACCCGGCGAGCGACCCCACATAGAGGGCGAACCCGTCCGCGTCCGGACGGTCGTGCTGCACGGTGGGGCGGACCTGCGCCCACGCCCGATAGAACATGAGGGCCAGGCGGTGGTGCAGCAAGTCGAGGAACCGCGCGAACGTGCGGTCGGCGTTGTGGAGCAATCGCTCCCTGGCGTACTCGGTGATGTGGAGCGGCAGCGGCCCGTTCGGCCCGAGCAGGCCGAAGAAGCGCTGTTCGAGCCGTGGCGGGAGTCCGGCCTCCTGTTCCTCGAAGCCCGAAAGCGTCGACGGCGCAAAGGCCACCGAGGCCTCCTGCGACACGCGGACGGGCTCGTCGGACGGGCGCAGCGCCGTCCCCAGCCGCGGCCGGTCGGGGAAGGCGCACTCGATCCGCCGCAGCGCCTGGAAGAAATCGAACGACCAGGGCTCGCGCGCGAGCGCGTCGAACAGCGCTACGCGAGCTGCCGCGTGCCCATCCGTGGCGGCCACCTTTTGATCTCCCCTCGACTCTCGGACACCAGCACGAGCTCGGTGAACGTGTTCATCGAGGCCAGCCGGCCGAACAGCTGCTCGAGCACCGCGGCCAGCAGGAATGCGCTCGCTCCAGCGAACATCGTCTCGTCGACGGTCGTCCGGATCTCGAGGCCCCGTGCGAAGACGATCGGCCCGGACACGGGAAGGCGCCGGGTTCGCGGGACGACCGCGACCCGGCGCACGCCCTGCACCTGCCGCCGCGACAACGCATCGGCGATGTCGGCGTCGGCCAGATCGGCGTAGAGCTCGAGCAGCTCTCGCAACGCCATCGCGCCCTTCGCGTCGTCCAGGTCGGTGACGGTCAGATAGTTGAGTGCCAGATGATTGATGAGTCGCCACGCGATCTCGCCCTCGACGATCCCGGGTCGAGGACGACTCGGCGCTCGCAGACAGCGGATCCCGTCCACCGGCGCGGAGATCGCGAGGCTGAAGTCCACGTCGGTCCCGTTCGGCATCAGGAGCGGCAGGTCGCGATTGGTGGCCAGGACGTTGACCGCCAGCTGGCGCAGCCGTCCCGAGTACGGCGCCTCCCGGGGGTCGACGAGCGAGAGGAACACCTCGCCGCCGACATAGCTGGTGCGCGTGCCCTTCCGGCGCTGCGCCTCCGACAGCACCCGTGGCTCGCGCCTGAGCGTGAAGTAGCCGTGCGCCGGCGCGGGGTCGGCGGCATCCACTGACGCGTAGAACGGACGGAAATGCTGCTCGGGCTCGACGCCGTCACCGTACCCGGTCACCTGCTCCACCGCGAAGACCTCGAAGTCCATCGGCTTCAGCCGGTCGACGACCACGTGCTGCTCCGCGTATTGGTCGCTGAGGTGGATCCGATCGGCGTGCCGCGGAAAGAGGTTGATCGCGGGCGTGCAATGGAGCGCGAAACCGCTCTTGTCCACGAGGGGCGCCAGCGTCCAGTCGCCACGTGCGAGCGGTATTGAGACTTCGATCTCGTCGCCGGCATGGCGCGCCAGCGCCTTTCTGAGGCCCGTCAGCTCGACAAACCGGAAGCGCTCGGGGAACGTGAAGTACTCGTGCAGCAGCCGGTAGCCGCTGAACGAACGGTTCGTGTACGGAATCAGCGCCTGGTCGCTGGCGAAGCCGACCGGCTGGATCGCCTCGCGCCCGAGCCATTCGAACCATGGAACGGGCCGTATCGACGGCGTCACCAGGACACCGAGCCCGCTCCCGAGAATCAGCTCGTAGAGCTTCAGCGCGACGTCATCGCCCGCGGCGAGGTAGACGTTGAGCCGGTCCATCAAGACCTGATCGAACCTGACCGATGCGCCCGCGCGCAGCTTCAGCTTCAGCACGCCGCGGACGCTCTCGCCGAGCGGCAGCGCGTTCAGCGGGAGCTCCGGCATCGACGGCGCGTATCGCGCCTCGACGACGTCGATCGGCCACAACGTGACATCGTGGGCGGTACGGAACTGACACGCCGTTTGCTCGCCGCGAGGCATCTGTCCGCGCAGCATGGTGCCGCGCGGGATCGCGAATCCGCTGGCCAGCGCGGCCTCGTTCATCGTGGGAAGGAACTGGGCGATCACCATCGCCGGGGTCGGGGCGAGATAATGCGGATAGGCGATCTCCAGCAGGTGCTGGGTGAACCG
>QHRT01000161.1:4292-10964 GCA_003220195.1 Candidatus Rokuibacteriota bacterium
GGCGTACGGGTCCGCGACCTCGGTGGCGTCGAGCGCCAGCCGCGCGGCGACCTTCGGAAACTGCCGCGCGAACTCCGCCCCCATCTCCCGCATGTACGAGAGCTCCTGGTTGTAATACCGGAGCATGCGCGGGTCCATCAGTGACCGTCTTCGATGCGAACCTCGCCGCTCTCGAGATCCATGTCGGTCTTGAGCAGGAGGTCGATGGGATAGGGATGGCACCACAACTCGCCCTTGATCTCGAACGAGAGCGAATTGTGGTGGCCAACCGGATCGCTCGGCAGAACACCTTGCACCGACAGCGTGTGCGGCAGAATCCTCGGCTCGAAGCGCAGAATCGCCTCTTTCAGAGTCGCTTCGAGCTTCGACAACTCCAGTCCCGACACGAGCTTGCCCGACAGTGGCGCGAGCCCGAAATTCAGGATGGAACGCTCCACCAGCGGATAGGCCTTCAGGTCGACCTCGGCGGCAAGACTCGTCGTGTTGAACAGCCAGGCAAGGTCCCGGAGGACGGAGGCGCGAAGCTGGGCACGGCTCACCACCCGCTCGTCGCGGCTCTCGACCTTCCGCGACGGATCGTTGTCGGTCAGCCGGTCCAGCAGCGCGGGTTGGAGCGTGTCCCGTGCGCTGGCCTCGACCATGTCACGCTTCGACGGCTGGAAGGTCGATCCGCCGGATGCTCAGCAACGCGTGTTCCTTGGAGTCGGTGGCCAGCATTCGCTGTCAGCGGCCGTAGAACGTCTGGGGCGCGATCTCCTGCCATTCCGTCTTCCGGGCGAGCCGGATCAGCTTGTCCTCATCCAGCTCGGAGCCGGGATATCGCACCGGCAGCAGCGCCGCCGCCTCGCCGCCGTTGTCCAGGCCGAGATGCGCCGGGATCCACACCGTGTCGCGCAGATCGGAGGGCGCCTCCACCGAGATCGAGCGGATCCGCTCGAACGGCACCCAGTAGTAGCGGCCCTCGATCATCGCTTCGCAGACTGGGCCCAGGCGCGAGTCGGCATCCGCGATCCATTCGAATGTTTCACCATCCACCGTTCCCGGGACTGTTCGCGCCTGTTCTAGCGCCTCGGCGCGCAGGCCCACGGCCTCGGAGGCTCGGCCCAGCGCCTCTGAGGCGAGCGCCTGGAGAAGGAGCGCCACCCAGGGCAGCGGCTCGCCCAGCATCAGCGGCGTCCGTACGCCGGCGAAGACGTCTCGCCGGAGCAACTCGCACGTGATCGCCGACCCGTACAGGTGGACCAGCGGAAATGCACCCGGATCCAGGTCGCCGATGACCTTCAGCTGGTTGGAACAGGAAGACGCGCAGCTTCGCGTCCGCCGGCTCCCCACGGACCCGGGCCTGGAGCAGGGAGAGCGCAGCTTCGGGCTCTCCCTGCCGCAGCAGCTCCTCGGGTCCTACTTTTTCTGGTTCTTCGCGAAGTCCCATCCCGCGGTCACGGCGGCGCCAGCGGTACCGTCGTCCTTCTGCGGGGTGTACTCGATGCTGACGCCGGTGAAGGCGAAGGCAACGCTCTCCGTAACCGGTACCCCGTCCCCGCTGCCGCTGTCCTGGACGCTTGCCACGACCGCGTTCTCCATCGTGATCTTCACATTCTCGATGGGGCTGTCGCCACGCTTGCGCTGCGTGAGGACCACCTTCCCCAGCGGCTTCTGGCTCGCGCAGAACAAAATCAGGTTGGGCGAAGCCATGTCGAAGGTCTTCGACACCGTGAGGGCGCTCGCCGTCGTCTCCCCCGCGCTCAAGCCCGTGCCGGCGGGATCGATCGGAGCCGCCAGGCCCCAGTGCCAGGTATCCACGTCGATCTCGTCCGTGTGCTTGCTATCGGTCGCCTCGCCCTTACAGCCGTCGACCTTGATCCAGATGCTTTCTGCCATGGAACTCTCCTGTCTATGGCTTGGACGCTGCCCTGCCTATGCGCCGGTTTTCACCGACGGCACCTTTGACACGAGCCGCAGCGAGACCGTCAACCCTTCCAACTGGTAATGCGGGCGTAGCCAGAACGTCGCGCGGTAGTAACCGGGGTTCCCCTCCACCTCTTCGCACTTCACTTCGGCGGCGGCGAGGGGCTTCCGCGACTTGGTTTCCTCCGACGAGTTGACGGGATCGCCGTCGACGTACTGGATGATCCAGTTGTTGAGCCACTTCTCCATCGTGTCGCGCTCTTTGAACGAGCCGATCTTGTCGCGCACGATGCATTTCAGGTAGTGGGCGAAGCGGCAGCAGGCGAACAGATACGGAAGCCGGGCCGAGAGGTTCGCATTCGCGGTGGCGTCGGGATCGACGTACTCGAACGGCTTCTGGAGCGACTGCGCCCCGATGAACGCGGCCAGATCGCTGTTCTTCCGGTGCAGTAGCGGCATGAAGCCGTTCTTGGCCAACTCGGCTTCGCGCCGGTCGCTGATCGCGATCTCGGTGGGGCACTTCATGTCGACGCCACCGTCGTCGGTCGGGAACGTGTGGACCGGAAGACCTTCCACCACGCCGCCCGACTCCACGCCGCGGATCCGTGAGCACCAGCCGTAGAGCTTGAACGACCGCGTGACGTTCACGGCCATCGCGTACGCCGAGTTCACCCAGGTGAACTTCTCGTGTGTCGCGCCCTGCATGGCGAGGCCGATGTAGCGCGAGTCCTCAGCCTCGCGCAGCGAGCGCCACGGTGCGTATTCCGGCGTCCCGAAGATCTTCGTCAGGTCCCGCGGGTTCGACAGCTCCTGCCAACTCTCCATTTGCATGAGCGCCGGCGACGCCCCCGCGATGAACGGGCAGTGGGCGGCGGCGCTGATCTGCGCCATCTGCCCCAGGAGCTCGGTGTCCGGCGCCGAATGGTCGAAGAAGTAGTCGCCGGTGATGCAGCCGAGCGGCTCGCCACCGAACATCCCGTACTCTTGCTCGTAGACTTTCTTGAAGATCGGGCTCTGGTCCCAGGCCGTGCCCTTGAACCGTTTCAGCGTCCGGCCGAGCTCCGGCTTCGAGATGTTGAAGATGCGAATCTTCAGCATCTCGTCGGTCTCGGTGTTCGTCACCAGGTACTGGAGCCCGCGCCACGTGCCCTCGAGCTCCTGGAACTCCTTGTGGTGAATGATGAGGTTGACCTGCTCGGTGAGCTTCTTGTCGATCGCGGCGACGATCGACTCGATCGTCGCGATGGCGTCCGCCGAGATCAGCGTGGTCTGGCTGAGCGCTTCCTGCGCCAGCGTCCGGACCGCGGTCTCGACGGCCTCCTTGGCCGCATCGGACCGCGGTTTGAACTCTTTGTGAAGGAGTTGATCGAGCTCGGAGACCTCGAGGGTCGGGCCCTGACCTTCCGTCTGTTGCCGCGTCGTTGCCATGGTGATCCTCGTCGCCAGGGTTTAGGACTGTGGCGGGGCGTCCGCCCCGGCATCGATCGGTTTGGGAGCCACGGCCAGCGCCTGGAGGAGCGTCGGATCCTGCAGTACCTTGCGAATGAGCTGCTCGGCGCCGGACTTGCCGTCCATGTAGGTCAGCAAATTGGAGAGCTGCTGGCGCGCCTCGAGTAGCTTACTGAGCGCGTCGACCTTGCGCGCGACCGCCGCGGGCGAGAAATCGTCCATGCTGTCGAACGTGATGTCGATCATCACGTTGCCGTCGCCCGTCAGGGTGTTCGGGACCTGGAACGCCACCCGCGGCTTCGCCGCCTTGAGGCGCTGGTCGAAGTTGTCGACGTCGATGTCGAGGAACTTGCGGTCCGCGACGTCGGGCAGGGGCTCGGTCGGCCTGCCGGAGAGGTTAGCCATGACGCCCATCACGAAGGGCAGCTGGATTTTCTTCTCCGACCCGTACACCTCCACGTCGTACTCGATCTGCACCCGCGGCGCCCGGTTGCGCGCGATGAACTTCTGGCTGCTCGCTCGTGCCATGTCACACCCCCTTGGCGGCTACTTCTTTTCCTTCTCCAGCCCCGCCAGCTTCTCGAGGTTCGCGAGACTGTCTGGAATGAGATCCTTCACGATTTCCACGAACGTCTTCGTCATCAGTCGCTGGGCACGGCGAATGAAGAGCGGGGCGGGATTGCTCGGCTCGTGCCGCTCCAGAAAGTCGCAGACCAGATCCAGGGCGCGCACCGCCTCGTCGCGCGTCCGGATGTCCGAGCGGAGAAGAAGGGCCGTCCCGTCCTGCTGGCTCACACCCGAGATGTCTCCGGACGCCGTCCCGGCTCCCGCGGGTGTGGTCGAGCTTCCGAGGGCCCCCTCGCACACTTCGAGCAAGCTGTCCAGGCACTGGACTAGTGGCTTGACGTCGAAGCTTCCGCGAGTGCCCGCCCGCTCGGATACCAGCGTCTGGATCGCCACTGCCCGCTCCCGCGCGTCGCGCAAGGCGACCCAGACGGTGCGGTCCTGGCCGAAGGCCTTGGCGACTTCTGCGTGGATCTGATTGAGCGGTCTGGCTGCGCCGGCGACACCCTTCGGGGCCGCCAGCCGCCCGAGTGTGATCTCAACTTCCCGCGCTTGAAGCTGCCCGGTCTCGCGGCCGTCGAAGAGATAGGTGTCACGCAGATCCTTCAGCACCGTTTCGGAATCGGTCAGCGGCGCGAGCGCGTTCATGCGCTCCCACGGCGAGTCCGGGAATCCCGTCCATGTGCGTGAGCGCGCGCGTCAAATGGACGCCGGTCCGGAGATCCTTGGTGCGGACGAGCAGCCCCTGCGCCAGGGCGGCTACTTTCGCCCAGTTGGGTTCTTCCGCAGGCTTGATCGCTTCACCGATGCGTTGCTCCGGTTTGCCGCGCGCGGCTTCATCCAGCTCGAAAAATGACAGGTCGTGCTCGAGGTTCGGGCCGCACGGGGGCGACTCTTTCCTTTCGGCGAGCAAGACTTCGAGGTCAATCATCGGACCTGCTTGTAGGCGATCTCCCCTGGGCCTCGAACGCCCCGTAAATGAGCGCTAACATTACGCTACTTTGCCGACTCGTGTCAATGCCGAAGATGACCCGAAGATCATGGAAATGGATCTCGCACCAAGGAACGGTTCAGCACGAGGGAGGATGCGGGGGTTGGCAGCCGGCAGGCCGACCTACCGCTCGGGCGCCAGGTCGATCGTCCGGATCCAGTAATCCCGGCGACCAACTTCGCCGATGCCCGAAGAGCGCCAAGGCTTGTGCCGGGGCACTTCCGAGCGTTGAGCCGGGGGAGTGCGAGGGGGGCGAAGTCCCCTTCGCTTCAATGATTGGGGCCATTTCGGGGCCCCCATCTTCACTGAGGGGTGCTCCTTCATCGTGCGCTCGATGAAGGAGGTGTCGTAGTACTTCGCCGGGTCGAACGGCTGGCTCATCTTCTTCTGCGCGATGAGCACCCGCACCGCGTCGTCGAACGCCTTCATGCTGTTCTTCCCGAGGCGCATGTCGTAGACCCAGTACTTGAGCGTGCGCTTGATCAGGGCGGTCTCCGTCCCGGAGACGTGCCGGGAGACGATGACGCTGATCTCGTCCAGGTTCTTCGGATCGCGAACGAAGCGCGCCGCCTCGGCCATCGCGTCGACGTACCGCTGGGTCGCGTCGCGATCCCGGTAGAGCACCTCGGGCCTGGCGTGCATGGCGGCGCAGAAGCACACGACGTCGCCACCGCGGACGAGCAACCGGGAGCCCTTGACCTTCTCGAGAATCCTGGTCAGGTCCGGCTCCCAGACCGCGGCCGCGTCCAGCCTGCCCGTGTCGAAGAGCGTGATCATCCCGTTCGGGGTGGTGTTGATGCGCTTGACTGGCGCTTCGCCGAGCCCTTGCTTCCTGATGAGCTCGACCAGGTAGGTGTCGTTCATCCAGCCGAACGTGGTGCCGACTCGCTTCCCGCGCAGGTCGGCGACCGTGCTGATGCCGGAATCGGCACGCGCGATGATGCCCAGCGTGTTGTCGTCGGTCGACTTCGTGTAGGACCCGCCCGCGTAGCCGACGACGGCGCGGACGTTCAGCCCGCGCTCGAGCGCGACCGGGATGCTGCTCACGTTGGCGCTGCCGAAGTCGATCTCTCCGGCGTCGAGCGCCCGGGTGACCTCCGGGCCCGAGTTGCGAACGATCACCTTGCCGTCGATCCCATGCTTGGCGAAGAAGCCCTTGTCCACCGCGACGAACACGACGAGCCCGCCGGTGTCGTTGACGGCGCCCACGTTGAAGGGCGTCGCGGCGTCGGCGCGGTCGAGCCCCGGGGTCACGCAGAGGAGTGCGGCCACGGTCAGCGCGACGGCGAACGGTCTCATCGTGAGCTCACCTCGCGAGACGGCTATCGCGCGCTGATGACGCCGTACGCCTGCCTCGCCGCGTCGCGGAGCGACTGCGGTTCCGCCGGCGATTGCATGAGCTGGGAGAGCATGCCAAGCGACGTCCGATCGCCCTGCACCGACAGGTAGCGAATCGCCTCGAGTCGATACGACGGCTCCACGGGCGACGACACCACCTGCCGCATGAACGGCACGGCGCGCTCGTCGTTCAACCCGGTGAGCGCGCGAAACGCCATCTCGCGCCCCCGACCGTCCGCCGTCGATTCCTGGAAGATCTGCGCGAGTCCCGTGACGCCGTCGGCGCGGCCGGACTGGGCCAGACCGGCCGCGGCGCTGAGGCGCACCATGCGATCCTCGGCGGGGTTGGTCATCATGCGTTCCATGACCGGCATCGCGTCGGCCGTCTGGAGCTGTCGAATCCCCGCCGCCGCGGCGCGCCGCAA
>QHRT01000161.1:10980-22834 GCA_003220195.1 Candidatus Rokuibacteriota bacterium
AAAGCTTCCGCCGCCTGCATCGAGCCCAGCATGCGCGCGGCGGCGCGCCGCTCCTCGCTGTCCGCGGCGCTCCCCAGCACCTGAAGTAGCGCCTGGACCGCCGCGCTGCCCATGTTCCGGAGATCCTGCATCGCCTCGCGCGCCTCTCGCCAGCGCTCTCGCCCGTCGGCTCCGCTGCTGAGCTCCAGATATCGATAGAAGCGGCCACGCGCCGCTTCGATCGCCGCGGGCGACGGTCGAGATCCGCCGGCGGAGGTCGTCGAGACCGGCTGCAGCGCCGCCGGATTCCCGCGCCCGAAACGGCCGCGCGCTTCGCCGAGAGCCGCGGCTGCGACGCGATCCTCCGTGGAGATCCGCGACGAGGACGCCGACGTCGCGGGGGCCGAGGCGTGCCGCAACTGAGCGACGTCGTCCCGCGCGCGGAGTCGCGCTTCCAGCAAGGTCACTTGCTGCTGGAGTTTCGCCACGTCCTCCGAATCGCTGACGCGGACCGGCGGGCTCTTGAAGGCCGCTCGCCCTGCGGCCAGACCGAGGACAAACGTCACGACGAACGCGAGACACCAGGCGAGCCGTCCCATCTTCTGCCTCCGGCGCGGGAATCGGAAAGGGATTGCCGCCAGTGTACTCGATCGGCAGGCCGGAGCGACGTCGCGGGACGTCGGAGACGAAGGTTCGTTACCGATTCGGCATTGGAGGCGGGCGCCGGAGGCGGATCGAACGCACTTGGCGAACTCAGCGGCCGGGTGAAATCGCGAGGGCCGCGAGAAAACGCAACGCGACCGCGACGTGCATCGCAACACCGGCTGCCAGCGCCGACTCGTTCATCACCATCCGCGTCGAGTGATTCGGGAACGCCGGGCCGTCGGAAGGTCGTGTGCTCAGGTTGGCGATGGAGCCGGGGACGCGCTGGAGGACGTACGAGAAGTCCTCGCTCGCCATGATCGGATGGCTCGTCGCGTGGACGTTCTCCGGTCCCAGGAGGTCGCGGGCCGTGTCCAGCACGAAGCCGGCGAAGTCGACGTCGTTCACCGTGACCGGATAGCCGCGGATCAGGTCGACGTCGACCTCGGCGCCGTGCGCCGCCGCGATCCCGGCGGCGACCCGGCGCACGCCCTCCAGCACGCGCTCGCGCGTCGCCTCGGACACCGTGCGAATCGTCCCGAGCAGATTGGCGGTGTCGGGGATCACGTTGCGCGTCGTCCCGGCCTCGATCTTCGTCACGCTCACCACGGCGGGATCGAAGACGTGAACGCGCCGGGTCACCAGGGTCTGGAACGCCTGCACGATCTCGCACGCGATCGGGATCGGATCGAGACAGTCGTGCGGAGCGGACGCGTGGCCGCCCTTGCCGCGGACCACGATGGAGAGCGTGTCACCCGACGCCATCGCCGGACCGGGACGTACGGCGATCGCCCCGGGCACGAAGCGATGGGTCTGGTGCAAGGCAAACGCTGCCGCCGGCGCGTCGGGACCGTCGAGCAGACCTTCCTCGATCATGACCCGCGCGCCGTGGTACCCCTCCTCGCCGGGCTGGAACATGAAGAGCACCGAGCCGGCGAGCGACTCACGACGGCGCGCGAGCAGCCGCGCGGCGCCCACCAGCATCGCCGTGTGACCGTCGTGCCCGCACGCGTGCATCGCGCCTTTGACTTCCGACGCGAACGGCAAGCCGGTCTCCTCGGGCATCGGCAGGGCGTCCATGTCGCCACGAAGCAGAATCGTCCGGCCGGGGCTGGCGCCCGTCAGACGCGCGATCACCGACGTCGTGCGCTGCCCCGTCCGGATCTGGAGCCCGAGACCGTCGAGCGCCTCGAGCACCGCCTCCTGCGTCCGCGGCACCGAGAGTCCGATCTCCGGATGACGGTGGATCCGACGACGCAGCTGGATCACGTCGTCCAGCACGGTCTTCGCGTCGTCGAGAAGCCGTGAGAGCGTCATCGGGCGCTCGGCTCTTTGGCCTCGGCGAGGGACTGGAGCGCGAGACCACCGTGACTCCAGGCGGCCCCGGCCGCCATCGCCATCGCCACGAACGTGGTCTCGGCGATCTCGGCGTCCGACGCGCCCGCGGCCGTCGCCTTCTTCGTGTGCGCGTCGATGCACCACGGACACTGGGTCACGTGCGCGATGCCGAGCGCGATCAGCTCCTTCGTCTTGCTCGGGATCGCGCCGTCCTTGAAGGCCTTCTGGTCGAAGTCGAGAAAGGCGCGGTACGCGTCGGGCGCCAGCTCGCGCATCCGTTTGAACTGCGTCTTCACGTCGACGTGATGGAATTCCACGAGGGCGTCCTCCCCACGATCGGGATTGCGTGCGCACCAGAGTGTACTCGATCGCGAAGCGGTGCGGTCGCTGGGCTACACTCGGTGCCGGAGAAGGAGGTTCAGCATGGCGGACGACGCGCCGAAGAGTGCGTACGAGCTGGCGATGGAACGGTTGCGACGCAAGGATCAGGAAGCGGGCGTGGTGGAGCGACCGCTCACCGACGAGCAGAAGGCCGCGATCGCCGAAGCCCGCACGGTTCACGATGCCCGGGTTGCCGAGCGCGAGATCCTGCATCGCGACGCGCTTCGCAAGGCGAAGACCCACGAAGAGGTCGCGAAGCTCGACAACGAGCTGGCGCAGGACCGTGACCGTCTCGCGCGAGATCGTGACCGCAAGATCGCCCAGATCCGGGAAGGTCGGTGACCGCGACGCCTCGTCGTTCGATCGTCGCTCTGGCCGTCGTGGTTCCACAACGGGGATCCGCTCTCCGCCGACGACGTGAAGTTCTCGTTCGAGCGCTACAAGGGCGCCGGCGCCGGGTGGATCGTCTCGCCATACGAGGACGTGAAGCTGAAGCCTCGCTGAGCGCTCCTACTTCCGCTTCGCGTACGCGTCGGCGAGAACCGACTCGGCGTTGCGAAAGGCGATGCGCTCGGCCACGTCGCGCGGAAGGTCGGCGAGCCACTCTCGCGCCCACCTCGCGTTCTGCGGCACCTGATTCCATCGGTCCGGCACGTAGGTATCGGTCCCCAGCATGAAGCGGTCGGGGAACTCGAGGAAGAGTGCGCGCCACTCGTCGGTCACCTTCCCGCCGCTCGCGACCTCCGTGCGAAATGAGAGGTCGGCCCAGAGCGTGCGGTACTTGCGCAGCATCTCGCGGACTTTGGCAGCGGGCTCGAACCCGGCGTGCGCCCACAGGATGCGCGCGCCGGGATCCTGGCGGAACAACCGCTCGACGGCGTCGGCGTCGGAGTGCGCGTGGAGCATCAAGCCGTGCTGGCGCGCGAGCTGCACCATCCGGCGCGGCACGGACAGATCCGCATCAGCCCCGCTGAGGTGGAACTCGCCGATCGCGACGTAGCGGAACTTTCCGAGGCGCTCTTCGAGGTACGGGATGACCGAGTCGTCGCGGATCCAGCTCGACGTTTCCCCACGAGCCCGGTACGGACGCAGCTCCGGCACGACGAGATCCGGCGCCTCGTTCAAGAGCTTCTGCGTCCCCTCGTCGCTCGAGCTCGAGACGAGCGCTCGGGTCACACCCGCCTTCCGCAAGATCGCGATCGCCTCTTTCGGAGACAGGACGTCCCACGCGTCCTGGCTGTAGTGAATGTGGGCGTCGAAGACGGGAAGCTCCGCGGCCTGGGCGGTGAACAACGCGACGCCCATGATGGCCACCGCACCGACCAGTCCGATCAGTCGAGTCATCGCGGACGTGAAAGACACCGCCAGATTTTCTCCGGCGTCAGCGGCATGTCGACGTGCGTGACGCCGAACGGCGACAGCGCATCGACCACCGCGTTCACGATCGCCGGCGGGATCGCGATGCATCCGGCTTCGCCGAGCCCTTTGGCGCCCAGCGGATTGCGGGGCGACGGCGTGTGCATCTTCTCGATCGTCACCGCCGGCACGTCGTCCGCGCGTGGCACGGCGTAATCCATCAGGGTGCCGGTCAGGAGCTGACCGCGGTCGTCGTAGACGATCCGCTCCATCAGCGCCTGGCCGATCCCTTGCGCCAGCGAGCCGTGGAGCTGGCCCTCGGCGAGGAGCGGGTTGACGATCGTTCCCGCATCGTCGACCCAGAGCAGGGACTCGATCGTGAGCCGACCGGTGTCGCGCTCGATCGAGACGACGGCGACGACCGCGCCCGAGCTCCAGCACTCGGCCTCGGGCTGGAAGTACACGGACGACTCGAGCCCCGGCGTGTCGCCCGCCGGCAGCGCGGCGCCGCCGGCGTACGCCGCCCCGGCGACCTGACTCCACGTGATCGTCTTCTGCGACGCGCCGACCACGTGAAATCCACCGGGCGCGGCGACGACGTCGTCGACGGCGGCCTCGAGCAGCTTCGCGGCGATGCGCCGCCCCTTGTCGCGCACGACCACCGACGCTTCGACGAGTGCGCCGCCGCCGAGCGCCGTGCTGCGGCTGCCGAACGTGCCGAAGCCCTCCGGACCGCTCCGCGTATCGCCGTGCACCACGGTGACGTCGTCGGGCGTGACGCCGAGCGCGTCCGCCACCACCTGCGCGAACGTCGTCTCGTGGCCCTGTCCGTGGGAGCTCGAGCCGGTGATCGCGGTCACGCGCCCGGAGCGCTCCACCTTGACGCTGCCGCTCTCCCAGCCGAGCGCGCAGGGCTCGACGTAGCTGACGATGCCGATGCCGACCACGTCGCCGCTTTCGCGCCGAGCCTTCTGCTCCCGACGGAGCTTCGCGTAATCGACCGCCGCGAGCGCGCGGTCGAGCGCTTCCGGATAGTTTCCGGAGTCGTAGCTCTGGCCGGTGATCGTGCGAAACGGAAACTTGTCGGGAGAGATCAGATTCCGCCGGCGCAGCTCGGCCGGGTCGAGGCCGACGACGCGCGCCGCTTCATCCATCAGTCGCTCGATCGCGAAGCACGCTTCCGGGCGTCCGGCGCCGCGATACGCCGCGACGGGCGCGGTATTCGTCAAGGCGCCCTCCAGCACGATGTCGCAGCTCGGCACGACATACGCGCCGGGCAAGAGCCGCGCGTGATTCCACGGTGAGCCGGCCGCCGCGTTCATCAGCGACGCGCCGAGCGGCGACACGATGCGCGCGCGCAGCCCGAGGATGCGTCCCTCGGCGTCGAGCGCCAGCTCGCCCTCGCAGACGGAGCCGCGCGCATGGTTCGTCGTCTGGAAGTCCTCGCGCCGCGTGGCGACCCAGGAGAGCGGGCGCCCGAGCCGCATCGCGAGCCACGCGAGCAGCACCTCTTCGCGGTAGGGCCCGGTCTTGACCCCGAAGCCGCCGCCGACGTCCGGCGCGATCACGCGCACCTGCGACTCGTGCAGCGACAGCAGTCGCGCGACTTCCCCGCGAATGCGGAACGGCGCCTGGCACGCGACCCACAACGTCAGCTGCTGCGTGGCCGCGTCGTAGCTCGCGACCACGGTCCGCGGCTCGATGGCGACCGCGGAGATCCGTTCCGGCGCGATGCGAAGGCTCACGCGATGCGCCGCCCGCGCGAAGGCGCCGTCGGGATCGCCCGCCTTCACGACGCGGCGGAAGGAGCGATTGCCGTCGACCTCCTTGAACAGGACCGGCGCGGCCTTCGCGATCGCCGCCTCCGGCTCGACCGCCGCGGGCAGATCCTCGTACTCGACGTCGAGGAGCTCGGCGGCATCCCACGCCGCCGACTCCGTCGCCGCCGCGATGGCCGCGACCGGAACGCCGGTCGCGTGCACGACGCCCTCGGCGATGATCGGATGCGGCGGCACCTTCATGTCGGGGATCGCGCGGTTGACCGGCATCGGGCCGAGATGGCGCACTTCATCGCCGGTGACCACCGCGACCACGCCGGGCGCCGCGCGTGCGCGGCTCGCGTCGAGCCGCGTGATGCGCGCATGCCCGTACGGCGAGCGGACGAACACCACCGGGAGACACCCCGGCAGCTTCAGATCGTCGACGTATTTCCCGGCGCCGAGCAGCAGGCGACGATCCTCCCGCCTCTTCATCGGTCGGCCGACGTACGTGTCCAAGTGAGTCGCGTGAGCCATGAGAGTCCTCGTTCAGGAAATGGATCCGCGCGTCGTGTCGCGCGGGTCGCGTTGTATCACCGGCCGTGGCGCGGGTCAAACGCCTCGAGACGATAAGCCACGCTGTCGCGGCTCGCGAGGGATTTTGAAGCGCGCGCGTCGTCGCGACCCGGGTATGCTGCCAGCACGACGGGCCGCGTCGCGGCCTCAGGCTGCCCCGAGGAGGTCGGCCGCATGACACTCAAATTCGGCGTGTTCGACCACATCGAGCCCGTGCCGGGCCTGCGTCTGGACCGCATCTATCGCGAGCGCTTGCTGCAGATCGAGCGTCTCGATCGCGCCGGGTTCTTCGCGTATCACCTGGCCGAGCATCACACGCCGGCGATCCACAGCCTGGCGCCGTCGCAGAACGTGTTCCTGGCCGCCGTCGCGCAGCGCACGACGCGCCTGCGGTTCGGGCCGTGCGTGTACGTGCTGCCGCTCCATCATCCTTTGCGCCTGATCGAAGAGATCAGCATGCTCGATCATCTGAGCGACGGACGGCTCGAGATCGGCGTCGGACGCGGCGGTGTGATGGAGGCGTACTTCTGGGGTCAGGAAGCCGACTCCGACACCAACTACGCGCGCTACTGCGAGACGCTGGCGATCGTCAAGGAAGGGCTCTCGCACGCGGAGCTCACGTACGCGGGCCACCCGTATCCGCCGCTCTGGTACATGCGCAATCCCGTCACCGCGGCGATGGAGGGCATGCACACGATCCTGGTCGGCTCGCTCGAGAGTCTCCGGGGCTCGGTCGAGCGCTACCGCGCGGCCTGGGAGGAGCACCAGGGCGCCGGCGCGCTGACGGTCCAGGGGCACGAGCCGATGATCGGTCTCGTCGTCCACCTGGTCGTTGCCGAGACGGACGCCGAAGCGATCCGTATCGCGACCCCGGCGTGGGAGAAGTACCGCTGGAACCTCGCTGCGCCACGCCGCCTCGAAGCGGAGAAACGCAACCTGACCCAGTTCATGGGGACGAAGGACGGCTCGTTCGGCTTCGTGGGTGCGCGGCCGAAGGGGCTGCCCGAGCGCGAGACGCGGCGGGACATCGACGCGGAACTCGAGCGCTTCGACCAGCAGAAGCAGCGGCCGAATCCGAACCGGATCGGCGGCGTCGCGCTGGCCGGCGCGCCCGCGGCGGTGCGCGAGTACATGGACGAGTACGTCGCGACCGGCGCGAACTACTTCGTCTGCTCGTTCCAGTGGGGCGACATCACCCACGACGACGCGATGCGGTCGATCGAGCTGTTCAGCGCGGAGGTGATGCCGCGGTATGCGCGCGCGGAGGCGGCCACGTCGCGGTAGGCCCACCGTCATTCAAGAGGTCACACCGCGATGTTCCACAAGAGCGTCGCGCCGAACTCCAGCACGCCCTGCACGTTCTTGCGGAACGCGTTCGGCACGACGAACTGACCCCACGACACGTACGGCACGTCGTCGTACGTCAGCTTCTGGATCTCCTCGGCGATCTGCTTCTGCTTCGCCGGGTCGGGCTGGCGCGTGAACTCCGCGCGTAGCTTCTCGATCGCCTCATTCGTGGGCCACCCGAACCACGCTTTCTCTCCGGCGCCGCCGATCCACGCATTGACGGCGGGCGTGACGACGTCGAGCCCGGTCGCCCACGTGTGGAAGATGTTCCAGCCGCCCTGACCGACCGGCGACTTGTTCGCGCGGCGCGCCACCATCGTGGACCAGTCCATCGCCTGCAGGTCGACGTTGGCGCCGATCTTCCGCAACAGCTCCGCCGTCACGAGCGCCGGCGCGTGCGCGTACGGCGAATCGGTCGGGTCCAGCACCACGATCGGCCGGCCGTCGTAGCCGCCCTCTTTCAACAGCTGTCGCGCCTTCTCGAGGTCCGGCTTCGGCGCGGCGACCGCGGACTCGAACGGCGTGCCGCCGCACATGAAGATCGCCGGACACGTCTTGTAGTACTTCGCGCTGCCGATGACTGCCTCGAGATAGGTCTTCTGATCCGCCATGTAGAGCAAGGCCTGCCGCGCCTTCTTCGAGTTGAACGGCGGATGGAGATGGTTCGGTCGGAGACAGCCCTGGCTGCCCCGGGGATCGGTGACGAACACTTTGACGTTCGCGTTCTTCTCGAGCCGCGGGACGAAGTCGAGCGGGATGTTCTCCCAGTAGTCGACTTCGCCGGCCTCGAGCGCGGCGCTCGCGGTGGCCTGATCCGGGATGTAGCGCCACTCGACGCGATCGACGAACACGCGCTTGCCGCCCGCCGAGCCGCTCGGCGTTTCCTTGCGCGGGACGTAGTCCGCATTCTTGACGTACACGACGCGGTTGCCGGGCTGCCAGTCCTCTTTCACGAATTTGTACGGCCCCGAGCCGATCGCCTCTTTCACCTGCTCGTTCGGATCGGTCGCCGCCAGCTTCGCCGGCATGATGAACGGCACGTTGCTCGACGGCTTGCCAAGCGCTTCGAGCACGAGCCCGAACGGCGTCTCCAGATCGAGCGCGAACGTCTTGCGATCGACGGGCGCGAACTTGCCGATGGACGCCAGGAAGAGCCGTCCGACCGTGTCCCTGGCGCCCCAGCGCTTGATCGAGGCCACGCAGTCCTCGGCGGTCACCGGCTGCCCGTCGTGGAACTTGAGGCCGTCGCGAAGCGTGAACGTCCACTTCATCTTGTTCGGGCTCGCCGTGTACTTCTCGACCATCTGCGGCTGGATCTTCAGATTGGCGTCGGTGGCGAACAGCGTGTCGTAGACGAGGTAGCCGTGGTTGCGCGTGATGTAGGCGGTCGTCCAGATCGGGTCCAGGATCTTCAGATCGGCGTGCGGAACGAAGCGCAGCGTCCCTCCGGATTTCTGGGCGCGCGCGAAGGGCGCAGCCGCGGCGACGACCGCAGCGGCGGCGCTACCGGCCATGAACGTGCGACGGGGAATCGATGGCATGGGCGAATCTCCTTTGCCGGGCGTTCCAACGACGCGATGCAACGGTCGGACCGAGTGGAGTCGATCATCGGGCGCTGACGGGCAGGATGTCAACGCGAGGGCGTCTCCGCTCACGCCGGATACGGGTCGGTCACCGACGCTCGACCGGCGCCGCCGCGAGCGGGATTCTCCCTGACCGTGACGTCGCGATCGGTTCCGACGATCAGCACGTCGACGAGATCGACGAAGATGCCCGTCTCCACGACGCCGGTGATCCGTTTGAGCCGCTCGTGCCACGTCAGCGAGTCTCGGAACTCGCCGAGGCGGCAGTCGGCGACGTAGTTGCCGTTGTCGCTGACGAACAGCGCGCCGGCGATCATGCGCGGCGCGGCGGTCACCCCGACCGCCGTGATGCGCCGTAACGTCTGCCGCCAGCCGAACGGCAGGATTTCGACCGGCACCGGCGAGCGCCCGAGCGTCTCGACGAGCTTCGTCTGGTCGACGACGATCACGACACGTGATGCCGCCTCGGCGAGCAGCTTCTCGCGCACGAGCGCGCCGCCGTGGCCTTTGATCAAGCTGAAGCGGGGGTCCACCTCGTCGGCGCCATCGATCACCAGGTCGACGCGGTCGATGCGGTCGAGGTCCACCAGCGGGATGCCGAGTCCGGTCGCGAGATCACGCGTGCGGTTCGACGAGGGCACGCCCTGGAAACGAAGCCCGGACGCAACCCGCCGCCCGAGCTCGGCGATCGCAAGCTCGGCGGTCGAGCCGGAGCCGAGCCCGACGAGCATCCCGTCGCGGACGTAGTCGGCGCTGCGAAGCGCCGCGAGGCGCTTGGCTTCCGTTGTCGTCTCGGCTTCCGTCACGGATGCATCCGGTCGCTGGCTGGCGCTCTCTCCCTACATCCGATACTTCCGCGCCGCGCCCGGCGCGAGCGCGATGCCGTGCCCGGGCCGATCCGAAATGCGGAAGTGCCCGTCCTCGCACACCGGCATGCCGTCGAAGAGATCGGGCGGCGTCCAGTCGATGAACTCGACCAGGTGTCCGTTCGACAGCGCGCCGGTGACGTGGAGCGAGAGCTCGTGGACGACGTGCGGCGACACGAGCACCTGGTGCGCCGCCGCGAGCCGCCCGATCCGGAGCGTTTCGCTGAACCCGTTCGCGCGGCAGACGTCCGGCATCAGGTAGCGCACGCCGCCTCGCTCGATCAGGTCGCGGAACTCGTAGCGCGTGTAGTTGTTCTCGCCGGTGGCGACCGGAATCTTGATCGAGCGCGCGACTTCCGCGCATGCCGCGAGATCGTCGGCGAGCACCGGCTCCTCGTACCACACCAGATCGAAATCCTCGAGCAGCGCCGCCTGGCGGATGTTGCCGAGCACGTCGAGCTTCTGGTTCACGTCGACCATGAGCCGCACGCGATCGCCGAGCGCCGTGCGCACGACCGCCACGCGCTCGCGGTTCACGCGCGGGTCGGGATCGTGGATCTTCATCTTGTAGTAGCGGCACCCCATCCCGGCGTAGCGCTCGGCCTCGCCGACCAGATCGTCGAGGCTGTAGTGCGGCCACCCGCCGCTGCCGTAGGTCGGCACGCGATCGGTCGCGGCGCCCCACAGCTTCACGAGCGGCAGGTTCGCCGCCTTGCCGACGATGTCCCAGAGCCCGATGTCGAGCGCGGACTGCGCGTACGCGGCGATGCCCTGCCGTTTGATCCCGCGATCGACGCGATACATCCTTTCCCACAGCCGCTCGACGAAGAGCGGATCCTCGCCGATCAGGACGGGCGCGAGCCGCGTGTCCAGATACGCGTGGACCGCTTCCGAGCCGGCGCCGCCGAAGACGAGCGAGTACCCGAGCCCGGTGAGTCCGGCGTCGGTCCGGATTTCCGCGACGACCAGCCGATGCTCGGGATAATCGAGCGCGATCGGTTTCCGCGTCGGGATCTTCAGGACGAAGCTCTCGATGCCGGTGATTTTCATTCCATCTCCTTGCTCAGCGCGTGACGTCCGGCGCGCAGATCAACGCGGTGCGGACGGCCTTGCCCTGGTCGGCGTGTGCGAACGCCTCGTTGATCTGCTCGAGCGGAAAACGATGCGAGAGGATCTTCTCGTACGGGTACCGGCCGCGGGTGCGCTCGAGCAGCTCGAGCCCGCGTCGGAGCGCCCACGACTGGTACCCGCCGACGCCGACCATGCGGCGATTCTGATGGACGAGCCACGCGGGGTTGAACGGAATCGTGTGGTCGCCGGCGATGCTGCCGATCACGAGATAGCGGCCTTCCGCGCGCGCCATCGCGAGGCCTTCCGCGATGACGGCGGGATTGCCGACCAGTTCCGCCACGACGTGACCGCCGCCGCCCGTCATCTCGCGCACGGCGTTCGCGCGGTCGTCCGACGATCCGAACTCGTCGACGTTCACGACGTGATCGGCGCCGAAGAAGCGCGCCAGCTGAAGGCGCTCGGGCACGCGATCCAGCACCACGATCTTCGCGGCGCCACGCTCGCGCGCCACCGCGGTGGCGTAGAGCCCGAGACCGCCGGCGCCCTGAATGACGACGGTCTCGCCGGCCGTGAATGCGACCTGGTGGAGCCCGTAGATGACTTGCGCCAGCGCGCAGTTCAGCGCGGACACGTCGAGATCGCCGAGTCCGGCGGGACGCTTCAGCGCGTAATGCCCGGGCCTCAAGTAGTAGTACTCCGCGAACGCGCCGGTGAAGTGCGGCGGCTTGTCGCTCGGCGTGCGGCCGGCGCCGATGCGTCGCGCGATGCAGTGCTGCGCGTCGCGCGCGAGGCACGGCTCGCAGCGCCCGCACGGATAGAAATACGAGTAGACGATCGGATCGCCTTCCGCGAGCGGCTGGCCGGCCGCGTCGGTCTTGACGCGCGTTCCGAGCTTCGCGATCCGGCCCGTCATCTCGTGCCCCATCACGGTCGGGCCGGTCCGCGGCGTGCGTCCATG
>QHRT01000201.1 GCA_003220195.1 Candidatus Rokuibacteriota bacterium
CGTTCCTCGACAAGGCGAAAGAGGCGGCGGCCGCGACGGGCGTCGAAGACGTGTACGTGTTCGGCAGCGCGGACGGCGCGCGCCCGTTCGCCGAGCTGCTCGATGCGCCGCCGAGCCCGCCGGCCGTCCGGATCAACCCGCGTGAAGACGTGGTCGCGCTGCCCTATTCGAGCGGCACGACCGGGTTGCCGAAGGGCGTGATGCTCACGCACTACAACCTGGTCGCCAATCTCCGCCAGTGCGAGGGCGCCGAGAACTTCGACAGCTTCAAGGAAGGCGAACGCGTCATCGCGGTGCTGCCGTACTTCCACATCTACGGTCTGGTCGTGATCATGAAGCTCGGGCTCTGCCAGGGCGCGACGATCATCAGCATGCCGCGCTTCGACTTCCAGGAGTTCCTCGGGGCGATGCAGAAGTACAAGATCACCATCGCGCCGCTGGTGCCGCCGATCGTGCTCGGCATGGTGAAGCATCCGGCGGTCGGTCAGTTCGATCTCTCCAGCGTACGCGTCGTGTTCTCCGGCGCGGCGCCGCTCGGCGAGGACATTGCGCGTGAATTGAGCAAGAAGCTCGGATGTCCGGTGGTGCAGGGCTACGGGATGACGGAAGCGAGCCCGGTCACGCATCTGAGTCCGACGAAGAATGCGCCCGTGAAGCCTGGCGCGGTCGGTCTGGTCATTCCGAACACGGAGGTGAGGCTCGTGGATCCCGTCACCGGCGCCGACGTGACGTCCGGTGAAGACGGTGAGCTCTGGATCCGCGGGCCGCAGATCATGAAGGGGTATCTCAACCGGCCCCAGGAAACCGCGGATTGTCTGGACGCCGACGGCTGGTATCACACCGGCGACGTCGGCCACGTGGACGCGGACGGCTGGTTCACGATCGTGGACCGCACCAAGGAGCTGATCAAGTACAAGGGCATGCAGGTGGCGCCCGCGGAGCTCGAAGCGCACTTGCTGACTCACCCGGCGATTCTCGACTGCGCGGTGATCCGCAAGGCGGACGAGGAAGCCGGTGAAGTGCCGAAGGCGTTCGTCGTGCTGAAGCCCGACGATCAGTCGCGCGCCACGACGGCCGACGCGATCATGGCGTTCATCGCGGCGCGGGTCGCGCCGCACAAGAGGATCCGCCACCTGGAGTTCATCGACCAGATCCCGAAGTCCCCATCGGGCAAGATCCTGCGCCGGTTCCTGGTGGAGCGGGAAATGAGCCAGGGAGCGGCCGGCGCGGTATCCTCGACGCGTGGGTAATAGCTGGGGACGACTCTTTCGCGTGACGACCTGGGGTGAATCGCACGGCGGGGCGATCGGCGCCGTGATCGATGGGTGTCCCCCGCGGCTGTCGCTCTCCGAAGCCGACATCCAGCCCGACCTCGACAGGCGCGCGCCGGGACAGAGCGCGATCGTCACGCAGCGCAAGGAGTCCGACACGGTCAAGATCCTGTCGGGCGTCTTCGAGGGGCAGACGCTCGGCACGCCGATCAGCCTCCTGATCCCGAACGAGGACATGCGCCCGGGCGACTATCGCGAGGTCCAGGAGAAATACCGTCCGAGCCACGCCGACTACACCTACGACGTGAAGTACGGCGTGCGGGACTGGCGCGGCGGCGGGCGCACGAGCGCGCGTGAGACCGCGGGCCGCGTCGCGGCGGCCGCCATTGCGCGGAAGCTTCTGGGCGAGCGGTGGAGTGTGACGGTCGTCGCGTGGGTGTCGAAGGTCGGGAGGCTCGCCGTCGACTGCGATGTCGAGAAGGTCACGCGCGCCGAGGTCGACCAGACGCCGATCCGCTGTCCCGATCTCGCGGTGGCGGAGAAGATGATCGCGGCGGTGGAGGCGGCGCGGAAGGACGGCGACTCGCTCGGCGGCATCGTCACGTGCGCCGTCCGCGGGTGCCCGCCGGGCTGGGGCGAACCCGTCTTCGATCGTCTGGAAGCCGATCTCGCGAAAGCGGTGATGAGCCTGCCCGCGAGCAAGGGCTTCGAGATCGGGTCAGGCTTCGCCGGCACGGACCTCCGCGGCTCCGAGCACAACGACGAGTTCTACGTCGAGGACAAGCGCGTGCGGACGCGCACGAACCGCTCGGGCGGCGTGCAGGGCGGGATCACGAACGGCGAGACCATCTACTTCCGCGTCGCGTTCAAGCCGACGGCGACGATCCTCCGTGAGCAGAACACGGTCAACGTCCGTTACGAGGACACGACCATCAAGGGCCGCGGCCGCCATGATCCGTGCGTGCTGCCGCGCGCGGTGCCGATGGTGGAGGCGATGACCGCGCTGGTGCTTGCCGATCACGCGCTGCTGCACCAGGCGGTGACGGGATAACCGAACCCCTCCGCTACGATCACGCCCACGTCGAAGCGCGCTGGCAGCGCTTCTGGGACGAACATCAGACCTGGAAGGCCGTCCGCTCGACCGACGGGCGGCCGAAGAAATACGTGCTCGACATGTTCCCGTACCCGTCGGGCGCAGGACTTCACGTCGGCCATCCCGAGGGCTACACCGCGACAGACATCCTGTCCCGATACTTCCGCATGAGAGGCGTCGACGTTCTGCATCCGATGGGCTGGGACGCGTTCGGCTTGCCGGCCGAGCAGCACGCGATCGAGACGGGAACCCATCCCGCGCGGACGACCGCGGAGAACATCGCGACGTTCAAGCGCCAGCTCAAGGTGCTCGGGTTCTCGTACGACTGGTCTCGCGAGATCGACACGACGGATCCCGGCTACGTCAAGTGGACGCAGTGGATCTTTCTCCAGCTCTTCCATCGCGGGCTCGCGTACCAGGACGAGGCGCTCGTCAACTGGTGCCCGGCGCTCGGCACGGTGCTCGCGAACGAGGAGGTCGTCGACGGCAAGAGCGAGCGTGGCGGGCATCTTGTGGTGCGGAACCCGCTCCGGCAGTGGATGCTGCGCATCACGGCGTACGCCGAGCGCCTGCTCGACGATCTCGCTCTCGTCGACTGGCCGAGAGGCACGCTGACGATGCAGCGCGAGTGGATCGGCCGGAGCGAGGGCGCCGAGATCGTCTTCGCCGTGGCCGGCCAGGAGGGCAAACAGATCGCCGTCTTCACGACGCGACCGGACACGCTGATGGGCGTCACGTACATGGTGCTCGCGCCCGAGCATCCGCTGGTCCGCGAGGTGACGACGAGTGCGCAGCGTCGCGGCGTCGACGCGTACGTCGCCGCCGCCGCACGGAAGAGCGATCGTGACCGGACGGCGGCCGCGCGGGACAAGACCGGCGTGCCGACAGGCGGATTCGTCGTGCATCCGATCACCGGGCAGCGGGTCCCGATCTGGGTCGCCGACTACGTGCTCGGCGGCTACGGGACGGGCGCCGTCATGGCGGTGCCGGGTCACGACGAACGCGATTTCGCGTTCGCGCGCGCGTTCGGTCTGCCCGTGGTCGAGGTCGTGAGTCCGGACGGCCAGGAGCACACACATCTCGACGCGGCGTTCACGGATGACGGCGTGGCCGTGCGGAGCGGCGAGTTCAACGGCCTCGCGACCGCGGCGTGCCAGGCCGCGGTCGTCGACAAGCTCGAAGCGATCGGCCGAGGCAAGCGGACCGTCACCTACAAGCTCCGCGACTGGGTGTTCTCGCGCCAGCGATACTGGGGCGAGCCGATTCCCATCTACTTCCGCGTCGAGCTCGACGATCCGCGGGGCGATCCGCGCCGCGGCGCCCGGCATGTCATCCGTCACGATCAGCCGATCGCCGTCGACGAGCGGGAGCTCCCGCTTCGTCTTCCCGATCTACTGGAATACCGCCCCGGCGACGATCCGGCAGGGCCACTCGCGCGCGTCGCCGACTGGCGCTTCTTCCAGAAGGACGGGCGATGGTTCGCGCGCGAGACGAACACGATGCCCCAGTGGGCGGGCTCGTGCTGGTACTACCTGCGCTTCCTCGATCCGAAGAACGACGCCGAGCCCTGGAGCGAAAAGGCCTACGACGCGTGGATGCCGGTCGACCTCTATGTTGGCGGCGCCGAGCACGCGGTGCTCCACCTGCTCTACGCGCGCTTCTGGCACAAGGTGCTGTTCGACGCGGGACGGGTGAAGCATCCGGAGCCGTTCATGAAGCTCGTGCACCAGGGAATGATTCTCGGCGAGGACAGCGAGAAGATGTCGAAGTCGCGGGGCAACGTCATCAACCCCGACGACATCGTCCGCGAGTTCGGCGCCGACGTGCTGCGTCTCTACGAGATGTTCATGGGCCCGCTCGACGCGGTGAAGCCGTGGCAGAGCGCCCAGATCCTGGGCGTCGCGCGCTTCCGCGATCGCTTCTACGCCGTCGCGACGCGCGAGCTGTCGGACGCCATCGACGCGGACACGCGCAAGAAACTCCACAAGACCATCGAGAAGGTCACGCGCGACGTCGAGGCGATGGCGTTCAACACGGCGATCAGCGCCATGATGGTGTTCTTGACCGACCTGGCCGCGCACGAGCGACCGCCGCGCGAAGGTGTCCTCGCGCTCACGCTGTTACTCTCGCCCTTCGCGCCGCACGTCGCCGAGGAAGCGTGGAAGCACCTCGGCCACGAGCGGTCTCTCGCGTACGAGCCGTGGCCCGCGTACGACGAGACGCTGACGATCGACGAGACGCAAGAGATGCCTGTGCAGGTGAACGGCAAGGTGAGGGGCCACGTGACGCTGCCGCGCGGCGCGCCCGAATCGGTCGCGCGCGAAGCCTCGCTCGGCGTCGCGGGCGTCAGGGCCGCGATGGGCGGCAAGGCGATCCGCAGATTCGTGTACGTCCCGGACACGATCATCAACGTCGTGGTGTGAGCACGTCGTCAATGCTCGCGGGGCATCCGCCGAAGCCGCGCGATGTCCGCGAGATCTTGCGGCCGGCCCGCCGCCGTCTTGTTCTTGATGAACGCGTCGCGGCCGATGAATGCGACGCTCCGGCCTTCGAGCTCGCTCGTCACCCGCGACGCCCAGACCTCGTCGAAGCTGACGCCTGAGAGCTCCGTCAAGATGTCGATTCGCCGTGGCGGCAGACCGATCTGGTACACCGTGCCGGGCCGCGAGAAATCTTCGGCAGTGACCTTCGCCGCGTCGAGCGGCGCCCCGAACCGCGTCAGCGCCTGGAAGACGCGCTCGGCGTTCCGAGGATCCGGGCGGACGAACAGGTCGATGTCCCCGCTGGCTCTCGGCGCCCCATGCAGCGCGAGCGCGTACGCGCCGACGATCACGAAGTCGGCGCCGGCGTCGATCAGCAAGACGATGAGGTCTCGAAAATCCTCGTGGAGACCTTCAAGGCTCGTCATCGTGGGGACGCGCTTCGCCCGGGCGAACGAGCCGCGCGGGGATATGACGGCGATCGTAGGTGGGCCAGGGCTTGCGAGCCAGCTTCCAGGCCGCCTCGGCCAGGCCCCACATCATCGCGATTCGCTCGCCCGGCGTCGTGATCGCTGAAAGATCTTCCGGAGGATCGTCGCCCAGACGGAACCGGACGATCGGCCACTGCGCTCGTTCAGCGCGCTTGCGTTCCGTGTCGCGGTCAGCGAAAGCCATCCACTACAATTCTACGCATCGGCGGTGCCCCGGCCGTGCATCATTCGACGCTTGGAATAGGCGTGGTCAGGGAGCGGCAAAGAACGGCTTCAACGCCTGGTAGGCGGGATCGGCCCGTTTCCGGCGAATCACCAGTTCCTGTTGCAGCGTGTTGTCGGGGCGAAGGACGTGCACGCCCGTGACGTCGTGGAAGTTCGTCGTCATCAAGCGTGCTCCATCGAGACCGTGGCAATTGGGACAGGACAGTCGCATGGGAACCAGCGATCCGCCCGACGACGATCGGCCGAACGCGGCGAAGAACCGCGGCACCGGGTCGTCGGCCTCCAGCGCCTTGAGCCCCCCCGTCGATTCCGTGCGAGCCAACAGCTCGTGCCGGGCGAGGTGGAGCACGAAGAACCGCAGCTGTTCCAGGCCGAGTTGTCCTTGCGGCCCTGGAGTCACCGGCTCGATCTCCCGCAACTGCACACTGAAGACGATCGGCACCGGCACGAGCTCTCCCTGGTCGGAGAGCGCCACCGCCGTCTCCACGAGCAGGGCCCGGCTACCGTACGAGAGCGCCGAGCCGAAACGGACGCAACCAGTCTCGGACGCGGTGCTCGAGCCCTCGTTCCGCTCGTAGTACGCACGGAACGAAGCTTCGAGGCATGCCGCGCCTCCCAGCTTCTCGGGCGCGAGCACGAAC
>QHRT01000202.1 GCA_003220195.1 Candidatus Rokuibacteriota bacterium
CTCGATCTCATCATGCCACGCGCTCGCATCGACGGCGTGGGCTTCCTCTCGGAGCTCAGCACGCGGGCCGAGCTCAAAAACATCCCGGTGGCGATTCTCTCGGGGATCGGGGGGATCGTGAAGGACGCTCTGGATCCACACACCGCGCGGACACTGCGAATCTGCTCGGTGATCGAAAAGCCCATCGAGGTTGCACGTCTCGTCCGCACCGTGCGCGACATCCTGAAACTTTCCGACGGCGCCGGCGATGGGTCGCCGGCGCCGGACTGAGGTCTCACGGCTTTCCGCTCAGGCGCCGAGCTTCGGCTTCACCTCGGTCGCGAGCACGTCGATCGTCTTCATGATCGCGGGATAGGTCGTGTACGACACCTCGAGCGCGACGTGGCCGCAGCCGAGCTCCGCGAACGTCCGGAGCTCGTCCGTGATCTTCGCCGGTGCGCCCCTGAGCACGTGGCGGTTGCCGAGCAGGCTCGTGTCGACGGCGGCGCGGTGCACGCCGTCGATCGCGATCGGGATCCGGAGCGAGAGGTCCGGCGTTCCGTCTCGGCCGGCTTCCTTCCAGAACCTGGTCACGGTCTCCGCGCCCTGGCGAAAGGTCTCCGGCGTCGACGACGTGGCGTGCCAGCCGTCGCCGTGCCGCGCGACGCGCCGCAAGGCGCCCTCGCTGCTGCCGCCGACCAGGATCGGCGGGCGCGGCTTCTGGAGCGGCATCGGCGAGAACCTCACGCGCTGTAACTGATAGCGGCGCGTCTTGATCTCCGGCTCCTGGCTCGTCCAGAGAGCCTTGAAGAGCTCGATCGCTTCCTCGCTTCGGCTCACACGCTCCTTGAACGGCACGCCGAGCGCGGCGAACTCTCCCTCGATCCAGCCGATGGCGACACCGACGATCAGCCGGCCGCCCGACAGCACGTCGACGCTGGCCAGGAGCTTGGCGACCGGAATCGGCGAGCGATACGGCAGGATGACGACGCTCGTGCCGAGGCTGATGCGTTTCGTCACGCCGGCGAGCCAGGGCAGGACGGCCAGCGGATCCAGCATGTCCTCTCGGTAGATGACGTTCAAGTCCTCCGGCACGATGACGTGATCCGTCACCCAGACGGAGTCGAGCCCCGCCGTCTCCGCGTGCTGGACGACCTCGAGCATGCGGCCGGCCTCGATCGGCCGGCCGTAGTGCGGGACACAGATCCCGAGTTTCATGGCAGCCTCCGTCACGCGCGCGCGTTGATTTCCGGCGCGACGCCCTTGGGAGCCGAGTATAAATGGTGCCCGTGACTATCAGCGCACGCCGGAGCGCGGGGACGTGACGTACCAGTTCAAGTGGAGCGTGCTCTGGACGGGTGACTCGGGACGCTGGCTCCTGCAGGGCCTCGTGACGACGCTCGAGATCTCGGCGCTCGCGTGGCTGCTCGCCGTGTTCCTGGGCGTCGCGGCCGGCGCGCTCCGGACCGTGCCGCTCCGCCCGCTCCGCGCGCTCGCCACGTTCTACGTCGAGTTCTTCCGGAACGTCCCGCTGCTCGTGTGGATGTTCTTCTGGTACTTCGGCGTGCCGCCGTTCCTGCCGCAGGCCGCCCAGCAGTGGCTCTTCAGCCACGGCGCGGAGTTCTGGGCCGGCATGTTCGCGCTCGGCGTGTATCACGGCGCCCGGATGTCCGAGGTGATCCGCTCGGGGATCCAGGCGATTCCGCGCACGCAGTTCGAGGCGTCCTTCGCGATGGGGCTGACGGTGTTCCAGGCGTACCGGCTCGTGATCATTCCGATCGCGCTCCGGCTCATCGTGCCGCCCATCACCAACGAGTCGCTGAACCTGCTCAAGAACTCCTCGGTCGCGCTGACCATCAGCGTCGCGGAGCTGACCTTCCAGACGCGCCAGGTCGAGACGTACACCGCGAGAGCGATCGAGGCGCTCACCGCCGGGACGCTGATCTACCTGGTGTTGTGCGTCGCGATCGCGACGATCATGACCCGGCTCGAGCGCCGCTTCGCGATCCCGGGGCTGATCGCCCGGGTCGGCGGCCCGGCGTGACCATGCCGGACTTCTCGGTCGTCGCGAACAATTTTCGCTTCCTGATCGTGCAGGGGTTCTTCGGCATCGGCGGGTTCGTCGGCGGCACCCTGCGGCTGGCGGTACCGGCGATCGCGCTCGGCTTCGTGCTCCGGATCGGGATCGGCCTGGCGCGCCTGGCGCGCGCGCGGTGGATCCGCGTGCCCGCGACGATGTACGTCGAGTTCTTTCGCGGCGTGCCGCTCGTGATGGTGATCTTCTGGTTCTGGTTCATCATTCCGCAGCTCTTGGGGCTGCCGATCCCGGAGTACGGCGTCGCGCTCATCGCGTTCGTGATCTTCGAGGCGGCGTACTTCGGCGAGATCGTGCGGGCGGGCGTGCAGTCGGTGCCGCGCGGCCAGGTCGAGGCCGCGACGGCGGTCGGCCTCACCGGCGCGCAGACGATGCGCTACGTGGTGCTGCCGCAGGCGCTCCGCAACATGGTGCCGTCCCTGGTGACCCAGATGATCGTGCTCTTCAAGGACACGTCGCTCGCCTCGATCATCGGATACGTCGATCTGACCAAGGCCGCGCAGATCGTCAACAACCGCGAGATCCGGCCGTTCGAGCTCTATCTCTTCATCGCGGTCGTCTACTGGCTCTGCACGTACTCGATGCCGCGGTTCGCGCGCCGGTTCGAGCGGGCGGTGTAGCTGTCTCACCGACCCGGTGCTCGCGGCCGGTGTGCGGGATCAATTGAGTCGCGCGCGGGCCTCGTGGAGCGCGCGGTGGGCGCCCTTGTCGTCAGGCGCGATCCGCACGGCGGCCTCGAGCTCGCGAAGGGCCTCCGGCCAGCGTCCCTGCCGCAGATAGATGCGGCCGAGGTTCATGAACGGGAACTGTCGCGGCTCGTAGCGCGTCGCGTGCTTGGCTCGCTCGAGCCACGGAATCGCTTCCTCGAGCTTGTCCTGCTGCATCAGATACACGCCGATGTCGTTGTAGGGGTTGCCGAAGTCCGGATCGACCTCGATCGCCTTCAGACACTCCGCCGTGGCTTCCTCGAGCCGCCCCTGAAAGCTCATCGTCCAGCCGAGGAAGGTGTGGGCCTCGGCGGTCGGATGGATCGCGATCGATTCACGGTAGAGCTCGATCGCCCGGTCGAGGTTGCCTTGCATCTGGTAGCGATACGCTTCCTGCCAGCGCTCGATCGCACGCGCACGCTCTTCGCTCATGGCGGCGTCAGACCGGCCAGCTCTCCCTTCGGAGGCCCATGTCCCAGAACATCCACTCGTACCGGCTGGTCGTGACGAAGTGTCGTCGCATGGCGTCGCGGTCGGCTTTGCGAAGGGGCGCGGCCATCTCGTCCGTCGCCGCGAGCACCGCACGGACGACGTCCCCGAACTCGGCGGACGCGTAGGTTCCGATCCAGCGCGCGTAGAGCGGATCAGGAGAGCCGGCCCGCTCCAGCTGCTTGCCGACTTCCCAGTAGATCCAGTAGCACGGCAGGACCGCGGCGACCACTTCGTGGAACGGCAGGCCGTACGCGACCGCGAGCAGATAGGACGTGTACGCGAGATTGGTGGGCGCGAGCGGCGTCGTGGCGACGTCCTCGGGCGTCATCCCGAACTCGGCGAAGAAGCTCTCGTGGAGCGACCGTTCGACCTTGAGCGCGCCGGCCGCGTGCTCGTTGAACATGATGATCCACTCGTCGCGCGGCGCGCGCGCGGCGGCCATGGAGAGCGCGCGGGCGAAGTCGCGCAGGTAGAGCGCGTCCTGCACGGCGTAGAAGCGGAAGCTCTCGCGCGGCAGCGAGCCATCCGTGAGCCCGGTCACGAACGGGTGACGGAGGATCGCGGCATAGATCGGATCGATCGCGTCCCAGAGCTCGCGGGTGAACGTCGTCACGCTCATGAGACCGGTCGCCTCCTCGGTTCGCGACCGCCGACCGGACGGCGCGGCGGCGTCAGCGCGCGAGGGTCGCGCGGCCGCGCACGGGATCGACGGTCAGGGTGAGGCACGTCGTAGACGACCACGGGCAGCGGCCCCACCTGCGCGCCCGCCACGTCGAGCCGCTGGATCATGACTTCCGGCGCTTCCACGGTGCCGGCGACGCCCACCAGCCGCACCTGCCGGCGGCTTTCGACCACGAGACCGGTGCGGGCGAATGCCGCGGAGGAGATCACGGTCCGGGAGGCGCCCGTGTCCAGCACCAGCGTGAGCTGGACGCCGTTCAGGTGCGCTTCCGCGCGAATCGGCGCGCCCGAGGTGTAGGTCAGCGAGCCGGACTGGGCGCCCGATTTTCCGGCGGCGGGTTTGTCGCCGGCCGGGGCGTCGCCGTCGGGCCGTTCGGACCGCGTCACCCGGACCTGGTCCCGATATTCCTCCGGGATCCGGTTCGGGTCCGTCGTGTAGTATACGACGCCGTCGCGGTCGACCCAGTGGTAGACCTCAGCACTCGCCGGCCCGACGGCGCCGCACGACAAGGCGATGCCGGCGAGGAGAGGCAGGAACAGTGATCCGCGCGCCGGCCCGGTCATCCCGCTCTCGAGTCTACCCCGGCGTCCTATTTGATCGCGCCGGCCGTGAGCCCGGAGACGTAATAGTCGAGGAAGAAGACATAGAGGACCACGATCGGGATCGAGCCGACCATGGCGCCGGCCATGAGCCCGCCCCAGTAGTAAATATCGCCCCGGATCAGCTCCTGGGTCACCCCGACGCTCGCCGTGATCTGGTCGGACGACGACGTGAACGTGAGGGCGTAGATGAACTCGTTCCACGAGAGCGTGAACGCGAAGAGCGCCGCGCACACCAGCCCCGGAATCGCGATGGGCAGGATGATGCGGATCAAGGCCTGCACGCGCGTCGCCCCGTCGACCATCGCGCACTCCTCGATCTCCTTCGGCACGGTCTTGAAGTAACCCATCAGCAGCCACGTGCAGAAGGGCACCAGGAACGTCGGATAGGTGGCGACGAGCGCCCACTTCGAGTCCGCCAGCCCGAGCCAGTTCACGACCTGGGCGAGCGGCAGGAAGAGCAGGGAGGTGGGCACCAGGTACGTGACGAAGATGCCGGTCCCGAACGCGGCGACGCCGAAGAAGGAAAACCGTGCGAGCGCGTAGGCAGCGATGGTGCCGATCACCAGCGAAACCGCGGTCGACAGCAGCGTCACCATCAGGCTGTTCTTGGTCCAGGTGAAGAACTCGGTGTCCCAGAAGAGCTTCGCGTAGTGCTCCAGCGTCACGCCTTGCCGGATCAGGAGTGGCACGGCCTGGCGATCGTAGAGCTCCTTGTCGGTCTTCAGCGACGTCAACGCCATGTGATAGAAGGGGAACAGCGCGAAGATCAAGAACGGAGCGAGCAGCACGTGCGTCAGGATCTTCCCGCCGAGCTTGCGCCGTGACATCTCAGTACTGCTGGCGCCGGACGAACCGGAGCTGCGCCCACACCACAAACGCGAGCACCGGGAACAGGTAGAGCGAGATCGCCGCGCCCTCGCCGATGCGGCCGGTGTCGAGCCCGATCATGCGCGCGAGCGTGGCGAAGAGATGCGTGGAGTTGATCGGGCCCCCGTGCGTCAGCACGAAGACGATGTTGAAGTCGCTGAACGTGAAGATCGTCGAGAACAGGACGACGATGGCGAGGACTGGCTTCAAGAGCGGAAGGGTGATGCACCAGAACCGTGCGAACGGGCCGGCGCCGTCGGCCTCGGCCGCCTCGTACAGCTCTTTCGGGATCGCCACCAGGCCGGCGAGGATCGTGATCGCGAAGAACGGCAAGCCTCGCCACACGTTCACGGCGACGACGGCCGTCATCGCGTAGTACTTCTGGCCGAGCCAGTTCGGACCGGGGGGGCTCATCAGCCCGAGGGCAAGTCCGGTCCAGTTCACGACGCTGTAGAGCGAGTTGAACATCCAGGACCACCCGAGCGTGGAGAGCGCGGTCGGGATGACCCACGGCAGCAGCACCGCGCCGCGAATCGAGCGCTTGAACCAGAGCTGCTGATTCAGGAGCAGCGCGAGCGAGATGCCGAGCACGAGCTTCAGTCCGACCGACGCGCCCGTGAACACGAACGCGTTCTGGAACGTCTGGCGAAACGCGTCGCTCCCCCAGAGGTTCACGAAGTTGGTGAAGCCGGTCAGGTGGCTGGGACGCCCGATGAAGGCGTTCGAGAGCGAGTAGTACACCGCCATGCAGAACGGGTACGCCACCAGCAGCACGAGGAGGATCAACGCCGGCGCGACGAACAGCGGGCCGAGGAGGGCCTCGCGATCGAGCGCCTCGCGGATCCGGAGCACGAGCGGCGGCCTGCGGGCCGCCTCGACGCGAAGCTCTCCGACCGCCATGCCGGTCAGCCCGCCATCACTTTCTTCATCTCGTTCTCCGCCCACGCGATCGCGTCCTTGGTCGCGGTGCCGGTCACGGCCTTCGCCAGCATGTTGGGCAGGATGAACGAGTTGGTGATGAGCTGGACCTTGTCCGACGGCGGCGCCGGCCAGCCGTACGTGTGGTACTGCGCGCCTTCGTTCTTGAGCGCGGCGTACTTGGCGTCGGTCTTCAGCACCGGGTGGTCCTGCATGTTCGCGTAGACCGGGAGATTGAACGCCGAGCCGGACATGATGTACTCGTCGTAGACGTCCTTCTTGCCGAGCAGGTACCGGATCCACTCCTTCGCCGGCTCCACGTTCTTCGAGAACTTCCAGATCCCGATCGACCGCGGCGCGTCCGTCTCGTGGCGGCCGGCCGGGCCGGAGAGGCTCCGGTGGTGGTTGATGCCGTCGGCCGACACCAGCTTCTTGTCGCGCGCGACGATGTAGGCGCTGACCGGGTTGTGGATCCAGCCCGCTTTCCCCTGCTGGAGCGACTCGTTGTTGCTGGCGTCGGTCCACGACAGGACCTCGGGCTCCATGCAGTCGCGATACATCTTCCGGTACCACTCGACGACCTGCGTGGTCTGCGGCGAGTTGATCTTGACGGCCTTGCCGTCCTTGTCGATCTCCACGGCGCCGTGACACCACATCACCGCGTAGCCGGTGGAGATCGAGTCGAAGTTCTGGCTGATGGAGATCCCGAGCGGGTTCCCCATCTTCTTCAGCTCCTTGCCGACCGTGTAGAGGTCCTCCCACGTGTCGGGCACCTTCAGCGAGGCCTTCTTGAAGAGGTCTTCACGGTAACAGCACACGAACTGCGCGTGGTACTGCGGGACCGCGCGCCACGCGTTGTGCACGAACGCCGCCTCGCGCGCGGAGGAGATCGCCTTGCCGTACTTCTTCTCGAGGTCCCCGACCACGTCGGACACGTCCACGAGTTGCGGCTCGTAGAGCCAGGGCACGTGCATCCGCATTTCGACGAGATCGTGTCCGGACTGCGTCTGGACTTCGGACGCGTACTTGGCCGCCTGCTGGGGCGCCGCGATGTGGTCGATCTTGAGCTTGATCCCGGTGTCCTTGGTGAACCGCTGGCCGATCTCGCCGAGCTTCTTGTCGGACGCCGGCGCGAAGTTGTTCCAGCAGAGGTACGAGATCTCGCGCGGCTGCGCGACCGCAGGCGCGACGCGGCTCGCGAGAACGCCGGCAAGGCCCGCGCCGGCGGTGACGCTCTGCTCCAGGAACTTGCGACGGCTGATCGACGGCATCGTTGGCGATTCCTCCTTGGTCAGAGTGAGTCCTCGGGAGCTGTTCGCTGGGTGATTGTGAGAATAGCACGATTTGTTCGCGGTCCCGGCGGCGTGGCGGTCATCGACGCCAGTCCTTGAACCGTTCGCGCAGCACTTTCTTGTCGAACTTGCCGACGCTGGTCTTGGGCACCGTTTCGATCAGCACGACGTCGTCCGGCAAAGCCCATCGCGCAAGCTTGGGACGGAGAAAGTCGAGAATCTCCTCGGCCGTCACCGTCTCGCCGGGCCGCGGCACGACGCAGGCGAGCGGACGCTCCACCCATTTCGGATGCGGCACGGCGATCACCGCCGCCTCGAGCACTTTCGGATGCGCCATGATCATGGTCTCGACGTCGATCGACGAGATCCACTCGCCGCCGGACTTGATCAGGTCCTTCGTGCGGTCCGTGATCTGCACGTAGCCTTCCGGATCCAGCACCGCGACGTCGCCGGTCCGGAACCAGCCGTCGTCCGTGAACCGGTCTGCCGACTCGGCACTGTCGTAGTACGAGCGGAGAATCCACGGCCCGCGCACCTGGATCTCGCCCATCGACCGGCCGTCCCACGGCTGCTCGCGGCCGGCCTCGTCGACGATGCGGAGGTCCACGCCGCCCACCGGAATGCCTTGCTTCGCGCGGATCGCGTAGCGCTCGTCGTCGGCGAGCGAGGTCATCGACGACTTCAGGCGACACACGGTCCCGAGCGGCGTCATCTCCGTCATGCCCCAGGCGTGGAGCAACGAGACGCCGTACTTCTTCTCGAACTTCTCGAGGAGCGCGCGGGGCGCGGCCGAGCCGCCGATCGGGATCATCCGGACCGACGAGATGTCCCAGCGGGGCTCCGCTTCGAGGAGCGCGTCGATCGCGATCCACACGGTCGGAACGGCGCCGACGAACGTCACGCGCTCCTGGTGGATCAGCTCGACGATGTCGCGCGGCTGCGGATTGGGTCCGCCGAAGACCTGCGTCGCGCCGTTCAGCACCGCAGCAAACGGCACGCACCAGGCGTTGGCATGGAACATCGGCACGATGTGGAGGATGACGTCGCGCTCCGAGAGCGCGAACACGTCCGCCATGGAGGACGCCATCGAGTGGAGGAAGATCGCGCGATGCGTGTAGACCACGCCCTTCGGGTGGCCGGTCGTGCCGGACGTGTAGCACATACCGGCGGCGTCGGTCTCGGCCAGCTTCGGCCACTCGCTCATCGGTGGAGTGGCGGCGACGAGCTGCTCGTAGTCCAGCGTGCCCCGAGGAATCGTCGCGCCCGGCGTGTCGGCCATGACGATGACGTGCTCCACCGTCGACAGCTCTCCGCGGATCGGCGCGAGGATCGGCCAGAGGCTCGCGTCGACGATGAGCACGCGGTCGGCGGCGTGGTTCACGATGTAGCGGATGTCCTGCGCCGACAGCCGGATGTTCACGGTGTGGAGCACCGCGCCCATGAGCGGCGCCGCGAAGTAGATCTCGAGATGCCGATGCGAGTTCCACGCGAACGTGCCGACACGATCCCTCTTGCCGACGCCGAGCGCGGCGAGCGCTGCGGAGAGCCGCGCGGTGCGGCCCGCGAAGTCCGCATACGTCGACTTCTGGAGGCCGACCCCCGGCACCCTCGTGCCCAGCGTCTTGTTCGCGAACAGCCGTCGCGCCCGCTCGAAGAAGTGCGTCAGCGTGAGCGGGTAATCCATCATCAGATTGTCGAGAGGTGGCTTCGTCGTCATCGTGGTGCTGGCGCCTCCGTGGCAGTGGTCTCGTCGAGGTCTCCGGAACCTGTGCCTTCCTCCTGCCCACCCGAATACGAGCAGCTTCCCCTTCGTCTCACAAGGCGACAGGAGGATGTCATGAAGCCCTGGAAGATCGCCAGCATCGCCATCGCGCTCGTGACCGGAACGGCGTTCACGACCGGCGCGACCACGGCGTACCTGATGCGCCCCGCCGCGGGGTCCACCGGCGAAGCCAGGATGTCGCCGCTCGCGCCGGCGAGCGCGCCGGAGCCTCGCGTCACCCGTGCCGCAGCAACGTCACCGCGCGTGGCCGCACCTCGGCCGGTGCGCGCTGCCACTGCCACGCCGGCCGTCGTTCGTCCGGTGCCCGTCGCGACCGCGCCGGCGGTCGAGTGCTCAGCGTCGACGGGCGATCGCGTGTGGCGAGTGGCGAAGCCAGGGCTGATCGCGGGCGTGGTCGGCGCGGGGCTCGGTGCCGCGGGCGGCGCCATCGCGGATGGCGGCCGCGCGGCGGGCAAAGGCGCGCTGATCGGCGGGCTCGCGGGAACGGCGCTCGGCGGCGCGTACGGCGCCTACAAGACGAAGCAAGAGTGCGGCTCGGTTCTTCCGCCGAGAGCCGGCCTCACCGCTCCCGCGCCGGCGACGATCGAAGCCGCAACGCAGACCGCGTTCGGATCGATGGACAACGGTCGCTGAAACATTGGCCGCCGCCCGGACCCCTCAATGTCCGGGCGGCGTCGTCGTGCCGCCGGCCATCTTCGCGCCGGCCACTGACGATCGCGGTCGTCGTTCCGCTCAGCGGTCGTCGTTCTTCACGGTGCACTTTCCCTGCGCTCTCGAAATGGTTGCCCCCACCGCGCCGCTGAGCTTGACGAAGAACGTCTCATTCCGTTCCTTGACGATGTCGCCGCCGACGTCCACGACGATCGTCTTCGACGTTTCCCCGGGCGCGAAGGTCAGCGGGCCCGACGTGGGCACGTAGTCGTTGCCGGCGGCCGTCGCGGTGCCGTCCGCGGTCGCGTAGTCGACGGTGACGGTCTGGGCGCTTGCCGGCGTGAGCGTGACCTTGAACGTGGCAGGCGTCGTACCAGTATTGCCTTCGACGACGGACACGTCGGTGATGGAGAGCTTGGGCAGGCCGTCGTCGTTGACGATGGTGCCCACGCCCTGGTCTTTCGCCAGCGTGGCGTTGACCGGGTTGGTCAGGTTGACGAGGCTCGATCACCGTGTCGCCCTTGACGGCGACCGTGATCGTTTTCGTCGTCTGTCCCGGTGCGAAGGTCAGCGTTCCCGAAATGTTCTGGTAGTCGTTGCCGGCGGTGGCCGTCCCGGGCGCGGTGGCGAAAGCGACGCTCAGGCTCTCGCTGCTGGCATACGACAGGCTGACGGTGAACACCGCGGCGACGGTGCCGGAGTTGCGCTCGGTGACGCTCACGTCGTTGATCGAGATCGTGGGCCGCTCGCCGACGGCATCGAGGATCGCCCCGTTGATGGCGTACACCGTTCCATCGGGGCCGACGGCCGTGGGCGTGTAGGCCTCGCCGATTCCCTTCGTCAGCGTGATGACCTGCGAGAGCGTGTTCGTGCTGAGGTCCCAGCGATACAGCTTGCCGTCCTCGCTGTTGACCATGACCGAGTTCGTGGCCGGGTCCACCGCCGCCGTGTTGATGCACCACTCCCGGACGGCATTCGGCGTCTGAGGCGTGATGTGCTCCGGGTCCGGCGTGGGACCGGCGATGGTCAGCACTTCTTTCATCACGAGCAGCCCGTTCGAGGACGAGTGCGACTCCGCCTGCGTCGCGTTCGGATCGAGGATGGCGATCTTGTTCACGCCGTCGCCCCCATCCAGGCCGGCGTAGTTGTTGTACTTGCTGAACACGAGGTAGCTCGATGTGCCCGTGTAGGAGGAGACGGCTGAAGCCGGCACGATGGCGGCGGTGTTGTCCCACCCGAAGGCGCCCGGCGTCTTCGTCTGTGTCAGGTCGCCGGAGAAGTGGAGGAGCCAGCCGCGCGAGCCGTTGAAGGGATTCCCCAGCACGCCGTAATAGACGTCACCGTCCGGTCCCACCATGGGCGACGCCGAGCTGTCGTCGAACACCAGCGCCGCGCTGGTCCCGCCGTTGCGCGGATCGTTCAGCGCCGCGCGCATCGGCACGCCGGACACGTGCTTGAGACCGAGCGTGGTGGAGTCCAGGCCAAGCAGGTACCCGCCCCCGGAGTCGGCGGCGACCACCACGTAGAGCGTCTGCTCGTCGTTGTTGCGGAGCGCAGGCGCTGCCTGATGCGGAACTCGGGTGATGTTGACGTCGCCGGCAGCGGTTGCGGCGGAAACCCACGAGCCGTTGCCGTTCGCATCGATGCGCGCGATGCCGCTCTGCAACCCGAGTGGCGCGGTCCCGCCGGTCCTGAATCCGAAGTAGATGGTGCCGGCGGAGTCCACGGTGATCGGCGTGTTGACGAAGACCGTGGAATCGAAGCTCGACGGATTCCCTTGATACACGTCGAGCCCGAAGAAGGCCAGCTGGCCGCTGGCCGCCGGCGCGCTCGAGTCGACGTTGTCGCGGTAGTACACGGTGCCGCCGGCGCCCGGGAAATAGAGTCGGTTGTTCAGGTCCAGCGCCGGGGAATAACTCGGCGTCCAGTTGTGGGACGGCAGGATGTAATCCGTCGTGGCCGACCACTTGAGCGCCCCATCCTTGCTGGATCTCGCCTCCACGCGGTAGCCGCCAGTGGCGCCGGTCTTCACCGGGATGATCACGGTGTTGGCCGGCGTCACCAGCGGCGAGCCGTAATGGATCAGGATCTCACCGTCCGGCGGCGCAAGGTCGACCGGTGTCGACCAGTGGCGAACGTCCAGCGACTGTGTGGCCGTAGCCGCCTGCGCGGTGTGCTGCGAGTTTCCGGCGAAGGTGCGCCATCCAGGGGGCGGTGTGGCGCCGGCGCGCGGCGCGGCGATCGCCAGGAGAAGGACGACAGCGAGCGGGACGACCGATCGGTAAAACCGTGCTGACAAAAGCATGGGGTTGCTCCTGAGGGTTCGAAAAAATCAGCGCCTCATTCAGTGAGGCAAACCCTGGCAGCCTAGCACAGCGCTGAGGAGTCGTCGTCGGCATTGATCGTGTGATTCGCGCTGCCCGGCCGATCGAGTGATCCGTGCTATCGTGAGCCCGCGATCCGATCGCGGTGGAACGACGCTGACGCTTCGTCGCTTTCCGGCCTCGACCTTCTCGTTCACGTCTCCCGACTCATCGGCGCCGAGCCGTCGCTCGTCGTGTGGGGAGGCGGCAACACCTCCATCAAGCTGACCGAGACCGACTACCGGGGGCGCAGTGTCCCCGTGCTTTGCGTGAAGGGGAGCGGCTCGGACCTGAAGCTCGTGGAGCGCCGCGATTTCCCGGCGGTCCGGCTCGACGACATCCAGAAGCTGTTCGAGCGCGAGGACATGACCGACGACGAGATCGTCTCGTACCTGGACCACGCGTTGCTCGACCCGGGCGCGGGTCGGCCGTCGATCGAGACGTTGCTGCACGGCTTTCTCTCGCCCGTCGTCGTGATCCACACGCACGCCGACGCCGTGCTGTCGCTCTCGAACAACGATCGTCCGCGCGACTCGATCGCTGCGGTCTACGGCCGCGACGTCGTGTCCATTCCGTACCGGCGTCCGGGGTTCCGGCTCGCAAAGGACGTGGCGCAGGCGCTCGCCGCGACCCCCGACGCGAACGCGATGATCCTCGAGCGTCACGGGACCATCACGTGGGGCGCGACGGCGCGCGAGGCGTACGAGTCCGTGATCCGGATGATCACGCGCGCCGAGGACGCGATCGCCGGGCGCCGGCGCGGTCGCAAGGTGTTCGGCGCGTCGCGGGTGCCAGCGCTCGAACCGGCGGCACGGCATGCCCTGGCGAGCGCGATCGCGCCGCGGCTTCGCGGCAGGTTCAGTTCCCACGAACTCTGGGCCAGCGCCGTCGCGTGAGCGTCGCGCACGACGATTCACCGGAGGTCCTCGACTTCGTCGGCTCGCCCGACGCCGCGCGTCTCAGCCAGGTCGGCCCCGCGACGCCCGATCACACGCTGTACGCCAAGCGCGTGCCGTGCTTCGTCGACGTCGATCGGTTCGACGATCCATCGACCGTGTGGAAGGCGATCGACGCGAGTCTCGACCGCTTCGTCGAGGACTACACGGCGTACTTCGAGGCGAACCGCTTCGACGGCGCCCAGCTGGTGGATCCGCTGCCGAGGCTCGTCCTGGTGCCCGGGCTCGGCATGTTCACCGCGGGTGCCGATTGCCGGGCCGCCCGCATCGTGAACGATTTCTACCGGCACACGATCGACGTCATGGCAGGCGCGGTGCTGTTCGGCAAGTACGTGTCGCTCTCGCTGAAGGAAGCGTTCGAGGTCGAATACTGGCCGCGCGAGCTCTACAAGCTCACGCTGGCGCCGCCGGAGAAGGAGCTCGCGCGCCGGATCGTTCTGGTCACCGGTGGCGCGTCGGGCATCGGCCGCGCGGTCGCGCGACGGCTTGCCGCCGAGGCGGCGCACGTCGTCATCGGCGACGTGGACGAAGCCGGTGCGCGCAAGACCGCCGACGACATCTGCGCCGCCGTCGGCGCCGGCCGCGCGTGCGGCCTCGCCATGGACGTGACGAGCGAAGCGTCGGTGCGCGCCGCGTTCGAGAAGACCGTGCTCGAGTACGGCGGTCTCGACGTGCTGGTCTCGAACGCCGGGATCGCGCACTCGGCGCCGGTCGCGGCGATGCAGCTCGACGACTGGATGCGTTCGTTCGCCGTCAACGCGACCGGCCACTTCCTGGTGGCACGCGAAGCCATGCGCGTCCTGCTCGCGCAGGGCCTCGGGGGTGCGCTGGTCTTCATCGCGACGAAGAACGTGATGTCGCCCGGCAAGGACTTCGCCGCGTACTCGGCCGCGAAGGCCGCCGAGGCGCAGCTCGCGAAGGTCCTGGCGCTCGAGGGCGGGCCGCACGGCATCCGCTCGAACATCGTGAATCCGGACGCGATCTTTCAGGACTCGCGGCTCTGGTCCGAGGACGTGCGCCGCGAGCGCGCGGCCGCGCAGGGCATCGATCCCGGTCAGCTCGAGGAGTTCTATCGCCAGCGCAATCTTCTGGGCGCGCGCATCCTGCCCGAGGATGTCGCCGAGGCCGTGCTGTTCTTCGCGTCCGATCGGTCGGCGAAGACGACCGGATGCACGCTCACCGTCGACGGTGGCTTGAAGGACGCGTTTCCGCGATGACGACGTTCGGCGTGATGCTGGCGCATCATCCGCCGAAGGAACAGCTGGCGCTCGTCAGGCGGGTCGAAGAGCTCGGATTCGACTCGGTGTGGACCGGCGATCATCTCTCGTTTCACAACCCGCTCTACGAGTCGCTCGCGCTGCTCGCGTCGTACGCCGGCATCACGAGCAGGATCCGCCTCGGGGTCGGTGTGTATCTCCTGGCGCTCCGATCGCCGGCCGTCGCGGCGAAGACGGCGGCCACGGTCGACGTGCTGTCCGGGGGCCGCCTGATCTTCGGCGTCGGCGTGGGCGGCGAGAACCCGCGCGAGTTCGAGCTGGCGGGGGTTCCGTATCGCGAGCGCGGCGCGCGCGTGAACGAGGCCATCGACGTCGTGCGCACGCTGTGGCGCGACACGCCGGCCACGTTCAAGGGCAGGTACTCGCAGTTCGACGGCGTCTCGATCGATCCCAAGCCCATCCAGAAACCATGTCCGCCGATCTGGATCGGTGGCCGATCCGA
>QHRT01000192.1 GCA_003220195.1 Candidatus Rokuibacteriota bacterium
CTGATCCTGCTCCTCGATCGTCATCGTGCCGTTGAGCGCAAGGCGGATGGGGCCGACCTGGACCTTGAACGTTCCCCTGTAGTTCGTCGCATCGACCGCCTCGACCGTCTCGGCACCGGGAACGCAGCGCGCGACCTTCGGCACGTCCATCAAGAAATCCCAGAGAAGCTCGCGTTCGACCGGGATGACGCACTCCTGCGAGAACGTCATCGAGCGCTCCGCGCCGCCTCCCACGCCCGGGCGAGCGCGCGCGCGACCATCACCGCCGCCATCTCGCGCTTGTACGCTGCGGATCCGCGATGATCGCTCAGCGGATCGACCTTCGTCTTCGCCGCGTCGCCGGCGGCGCGAAGGAGCTCGTCGCGCGAATCGGCGTCACGCCGACGGAGCCGAGCCCGATGCGCGCCTCCCGGCAGCGTTCGCCGTCCGCCTCGAGCGTGACGATCGCCGCGACGGCCACCGTCGCGTAGTCGTCGGCCGTGCGCGGAAGGAATTTCAGGAAGCTGGCGCCGCTTCGCGCGGGAAGCACGGGAACGGTGACGCCGGTCACGACCTCTCCCGGCCCGAGTGCGGTCTCGTAGTAGTCGCGGAAGAATTCACCGATCGGGATCTCCCGCCGGCCGCCGGCGCCGCGCGTCTCCACCGTGGCGCCGAGCGCGATCAGCGTGACCGGCGGATCCTGGTTCGGATCGGCGTGCGCGAGCGCGCCGCCAACCGTCGCCATGTTGCGAATGCGGACGCTCGCCACGCGCCGGAACGTATCGGCGAGCACCGGCACCCGCCCGGTGAGCACCGCCGATGTCTCGGCGGCTCGATGCGTGACGAGCGCGCCGATACGCACCGAGCCATTCGCCGATTCGATCCGGTCGAGTCCGGCGACGTCACGCAGGCTCACGAGGCACGTCGGGCGCACCAGGTGCTGGCGCATCATGGTCACGAGCGCGGTGCCGCCGGCGATCACCTTCGCGTCCTCGCCGTACTCGCTGACGATCGCGAGCGCCTCCTCGAGCGTCCGCGGGGCGCGATACTCGAAGGCGTTCATGCCCGGCTCCGCTCGGCCGCGGCGCGGACCGATTCGAGGATCTTGTAGTAGCCGGTGCACCGGCACAGGTTGCCGAGCATCCACTCGCGGATCTCCGCATCGCCGGGATGCGGAGTTTCGTCGAGCAGCGCCTTCGCCGCCACGACCTGGCCCGGCGTGCAGATGCCGCACTGGAAGCCGCCGAAGTCCATGAACGCCTGCTGGACGGGATGGAGGCGCTCGTCCTCGGCGAGCCCTTCGACCGTGGTGACGTCGCGCCCGTCGGCGAAGACGGCGAGCGCGATGCACGAGCTGACCATCTTGCCGTCCAGGAGCACGGTGCAGGCGCCGCAGACGCCGACGCCGCAGCCTTCCTTCGAGCCGGTGAGCCCGAGATCGTAGCGCAGGCAATCGAGCAAGGTGCGATACGTCGGCACTTCGACCTCGCGCGATTCGCCGTTGACGGTGAGGCGGATCATCCGGTTCACGATCGCTGCTCCTTCTGCCGGAGTGCCCCGAACACCTTCTCAGCGGTGATCGGCAGGTCGACGATGCGCACGCCGCACGCGTCGGCGACTGCGTTGGCGATGGCCGGCGCGACCGGACTGATGCTGCTCTCGCCGATGGCCTTGGCGTTGAACGGGCCTGGCCCCACGGGATCTTCGACGATCACGGTGGTCAGCGGCGGGATGTCCTGCATCGTTGGCAATTTGAAATCGCCGAGGCTCAGCGTGCTGATGCGGCCGTCCTCGGTGCCGAGCTCCTCCATCAGCGCGTAGCCGAGGCCCTGGATCAGCCCGCCTTCGATCTGCCCTTGATGTCCGATCGGGTTGATGATCGTTCCCGCGTCGTGCGCGGTGGTGAACCGGCGTACCGTCACCTGGCCGGTCGTCGGATCGACGGCGACTTCCGCGACCTGTGCGGTGAACGAGGTGACCGCCGCGTGCGACTTCGCGTCGTAGAAATGCGTCGCCTCGAGCTTGCGACCGTCCGCGGCGGCGGCTTGCGCGATCGCGGCGAGCGACGCCTCCGGAACACCGAGCTTCGCCGCTTCCGCGCGAATCAATTCTTTCAATTTTTCGGCCGCGTGATACGCGGCGCGCCCGCCCGTGTGCGTGACGCGGCTGCCGCCGACGCCGGAGTCGGTCGCGAACGCGTCGGTCGTGGCGAGCTCGACGTCGACCTCGTCGATCGAGAGCCCGAGGACCTCGGCCACGACCTGACGAAGCACCAGGTGCGCGCCGGTGCCGGTGTCCGGGAGCGCGATGACGAGCGTGACCGTTCCCTTCGTCTCCAGACGCACCTGCGCGTTCGTGAAGCCGACGCCGATGTGACGGTGACCCATCGCCAGGCCACGGCCGATCCACGGTCCCGGCTTGGGCTCGGACCACCGGCTCGCGCGGAGCGCGGCGTCGAGCGTTTCCGCCGCGCGCACGTGCTCGAGATGATGACCGTTCGGAAGCACGTCACCGTCGCGAAGCAGGTTCTTCCGCCGGAACTCGACCGGATCGAGCGAGAGCTCGTTCGCGACCATGTCCATGTGCGATTCCTCGGCGAAAACCATCTGGGGCTCGCCGGGAGACCGCGCGTGGCCGCACGGGATCGCGTTGGTGTAGACGCAGAGCGATTCGATCGACAGATTCGGGATCCGGTAGACCCCCGCGCCCATGCTCGCGCCGCCGAGGTTGACGCTCGGCGCCGGCTTGAACGCCGCGTAGGCGCCGCTGTTGTAGAGGGCTCGCACGCGACGCGCGACGATGCGGCCGTCCCGCGTCACGCCGGTCGCGAGCGTGATCACGCCGGGATGGCGCGGGTTGCCGGCCTGGAGCTCCTCAGCGTAGCGCATCGTCATCTTGACCGGCCGTCCGGTCACGCGCGCCAGGTGATACGCGAGCGGAAGATCCATCAGCGAGCCCTTACCGCCGAAGTCGCCGCCGATGGGCGTGAGGTTCACGCGGATCTTCTCTTGGGGCAGCCGGAGCGCGTGGGAGAGCAACTCCTTGAGTCGGAACGGCATCTTGTTCGACGCCCACACCTGGACGCGCCCGTCGGCATCCATCGCCACCACGCCGGCGTGAGGCTCGAGATACCCGTGGTGAGCCAGCTGCGTCCGGAACGTGTGCTCGAAGACGAGATCGGCTTCCGCGAATCCCTTCTCGACGTCTCCGAGGCGGAACCGGAGCACGGACTGCACGTTCGGATGAGGCCGCTCGGCCGGAGCGCCTTCATACGCGCCGGGATCGGTGTGCACGAGCGGAGCGCCCGGCTCGATCGCGGCGACGGGATCGAAGACCGCGGGCCAATCTTCATACTCGACGTCGATCATCGCGAGCGCTTCTTCCGCGAGATCGGGATCGATCGCCGCGACGACCGCCACTTTCTCGCCGATGAATCGCACGCGGTCACGGGCCAGGAGCGGCATGTCGAACATACGTCGTCCCACCAGCACGTCGGGAAGATCGCGCGCGGTGAGCACTGCGAGAACGCCGGGACACGCCTTCGCCTTCGACGTGTCGATCCGGACGATGCGCGCGTGGGGCAGCGGACTCCGGAGCGTCTTGCCCCAGACGAGCCCGGGCAGCGTGATGTCGGCAGAATATCGCGCCCGCCCGCTGACCTTGTCGACGCCGTCAACCCTGCCGATCGTGTGCCCAACGACGCGATGTGCCGCCATACAAGCTCCTGTCTGATGCGCGAGCTCCTGGGGAACATTGGGCGGGGGCCTCGACAGGCCCCCGCCGATTGACTTACTGAAGCGGCGAGAACGACGCGGGGATCAGCAGCTTGTTCTCCTGCCGGATCGGTCGCACGCCGGACTGCGGTGGCCACTGCCCGCCCTTGCGCGATTCCTCGCGGATGCGGGTGCGCTCGTTCGAATCCTTGTAGGGCCAGATGTGGACGAACTTGTTCAGCCCACCGAGCTCGCTCGTCATGCAGGCGGCGAGCGGCGACAGCTTCTCGCGGATCGGCACCGCCTTCGCCCACGCCTCCAGTACCTTGGGCAGGTCGCCGGGCGAATACGTGTAGACCCGCATCTCGTAGAAGTTGCCGGTGCCGAAGTTCCGGCTGCCGAGCGGCTGCATGAACGGCGCGGGGATCATGATGTCGGCCTGCTGCTCCACGATCAGGTCCCGGCCGCCGGGGAGCGCGTTCATCTCCGCGTCCTTCGCCATCGCGTCCCGGACCTCGGTGCGGTGCTTCAGATCGTTGTACGGCCAGACGTGGATGACCTGGTTCAGCGGGCCGAAGTCGGTGTGCCAGAAGGCGCCGAGCTTCGAGTGCTTCTCCCGAAGCGGCTTCCGCTTGGTGAAGCGCTCTTCGAATTCGGCGACGGCGCCCGTGCGCAGCGTGTAGGTGCGAACTTCGTAGATCATGAACGCCTCCTTGAGCTAGGGGTATCCGCTTCGTACTCGCGAATCGTCATCGGGTCAAGCCGTCACGCGCGACCCCAGAGCTCGGTCGTCGCGAGGCGCGCGCCTTCGACCAGCGCCCTGAACTTGGCCCAGACGACGCTCGGGTGAATCTCCTCCGATCCGGCGAACGTCGCGAATCCGCAATCCGCGCCGGCGATGACGTTCTCGCGGCCCACGATCCCGGCGAACTTCTGGATGCGCTCGGCCACCAGCTCGGGATGCTCGACGAGCACGGTCGAGTGCGAGATGACGCCCGGGATCAGCACGGCGCCCTCCGGCACCTTCACGGTCTCCCACACGCGCCACTCGTGCTCGTGCCGCGGATTGGCCGCCTCGAACGAATACGACCCGGCGCGGATCTTCAGCATGACGTCGACGAAGTGCTTGAGCTCGAGATCGTGGACCCGCGGGCCGATGTTGATGCCGTAGCAGGTGTGCCAGCGGATCCGGTCGCGCGGGATGTCGCGGAGCGCGTGGTTCAGCGCCTCGACCCGGACCTCGGCCCACGTGCGGATCTGCGCGACGCTCAGCTCGGGATGCGAGACGTAGTGTGTCGCGATGTGCGGGTCGTCGATCTGCACCAGGATCCCGGCGTCGGTGATGGCCTTGTATTCCTCGCGCATCGCCTCCGCGATGGCGAAAAGGTAGTCCTCGTCGGTCTTGTAGTAGCGGTTCTTCTGCCAGTCCTCGACGCTCGTGGGCGAGATGGCCGGCAGGAACGCTTCTTCGACGCGCGCCCCGCGGAGCGCCGCCTTGAGATTGTCGATGTCGGCCTGCACGTGCCGGGCGCCCTTGTAGGTGATCGGCCCGGTGCAGACCATGTGGAGCGCGCGGGCCGGGGGCGTCGGCATCGTCCGCCCGAACCACTCGTAGAACTCCGGGAACTCGAGATGCTCGCGGGACCCGCCCCACGGGCTGGGCCGGGCGTCGCGATCGGGCTCGAATCCCGCGAGCCGGTCGTTGACGTAGGGAATGAACCCGGGCTTGCCCATCTCGCCGTCGTCGACGACGTCGATGCCGAGGTCCGCTTGCTTCTTCACGATCTCGCTGACCGCGCTGCGCACGCGGGCGGCGTACGCGGACTCGTCGGGGGGCCGGCCGGCGGATTTCGCCCGGATCATCTCCAGCACGTCCGGCGGCCGCGGCAAGCTGCCGACGTGCGTCGTCAGGATGCGATCGGTGCTCCGCTTCATGACATGACTCCGCGAGGAACGCGATCAGGGCTCCGGCGACGATGCCGGGGTCAGCTGATCGAGCGGCATGCGCGCCTTGATCTGCTCGTCCCATCCGCGATGCCGCACGTCGAGCATGAGCCCGTCGGGGCCCTTGAACTTGCGATTGACCTTGCTGCTGCCGGGGCATTCGGCGCATCCGGCGTCCGCGAGCGTCCCCGCCATCTGCTCCAGGTCGTCGACGTAGAAGCCGATGTGGTGGATGCCCTTGACCGTCGACGGGCCCTCGCCGAGATTCGGCGTGTCCTCGCCGCCGTACTTCAAGATCGCGAAGTAGATGTAGCCGTCACTGAGCCAGACGCCGTCCGCTCCGGTGTCCTTGGGCTCGCGGCGGAGCTCCGTGAGCCCGAACACGTCCTTGTAGAATTCCGCGGTCTTCGCCGGGTCCTCGGTCGACAGCGCGATGTGTTTGATCCGTGCCATGGGCTCCTCCTTGCGTGGATGCGTGGGCGGCTGGCCCCAGGGTCTGGCACGGGACGGGGTTCGTCAAGGCCCACGCTCCGGGGAGTCTGCGCGGGAGCCGGCGGTTGCGCTGCAACGTCCTGCCCCATGCTTGACTTCGTTCATGGCATGTGGGACGTTGCCCGGCACTCGCTCGGTCGCTTCGGGTCCCGTAGCCACTTCCTTCGTTCAGAACGTCGTGACAGGGAAGGAGAGCCCGATGGCCGCCACCGACGCCCTCCCGCGCCATCTCCGTCGTCGTGTGACCCGTCGTGAGTTTCTCGATTCTGTCGCCTGGGGTGGCGTTGCGGGCGGCGTCTTTCTCGGGGCGCACGCTCGGAAAGCACTCGCAGCCGCCGCGCTGTACCCGGACTGGATTCCCGCCAGCCCCAAGCTCCCCAGGCGTGGCGGCACGCTGACGCGGGCCTCCGCCTGGGACCCACCGGTGATCGATCCGCGCCTGACCCAGTCCATCGGGCTGTTCCAGTTCGCCGGGCTGACGAGCAATCGCCTCTTGCGCCATGTGTTCGTGGACGAGGCGACCGGCTACAACGACCTGACCCTCAAGGGAGACCTTGCCGAGTCCTGGCAGGCGAGCAGCGACCAACGCGTCTGGACGTTCAAACTGCG
>QHRT01000193.1 GCA_003220195.1 Candidatus Rokuibacteriota bacterium
CTCTTTCGCCTGGGCGCCGAAGACGATGATCGCGAGGTTGGTCAGCACGATCGACGTGGCGAGCGTCGCGATCAGCTGGACGTGCCACGACCGGTCGAGGATGGCGCGGATGATCGTCTGCTGGTAGAGCACGCCGGCGACGGCCATCGCGAGCCCGGCCAGGACCACCGCGAGCGCGTACGGCAGGCCGAGCACGCCGAACGCGAACCAGAACGCGTACGCGCCCAGCATGAAGAATTCGCCGTGCGCAAAGTTGACGAGCCTGACGACCCCGAACATCAGTGCCAGGCCCGTCGCCACCATGGCGTAGAGCGCGCCGAGCGTCAGCCCGTGCACCACCTGCTCGAGAAGATCGCTCAGGGCCGGAGTCGCTCGTTCGGGCTACTTGAGCAGCGCCGGGCTCGTCGGCAGCTTGTCGAGGATCTTGATCTGCCCGTCACGCATCTCGACCAGGATCATGGTGATCCACGCCTGGTGATGGTCGTCGAACTTGATCGGGCCGATCGGGGTGTCTTTCACGTCGATCTGCTCGAGCGCATCCCGGATCGACTTGCGATCCGCCTTGCCGGTCTTCTTGATCGCCTGCTCGACCGCCGGCACGACCGCATGCTTGAACGTGATCGCGGCCAGGCTGCCGTGGATGCGCACCGGCGTCTTCCAGCGCTCGAGCCACTTCTTCTCCCACTCCGGATCGAGCGCTGCGGCCCAGTACGTCGCTTCCACGATGCCGTCGCCGATCTTCGGATTGTCCTTCACCTGGTTCAGGAACTCGGGCGTCGCCATGCTGCCGCGCGCGTAGATCTTCTGCGTCAGGCCCAGCTCGCGGAACTGGCGCATGAACACGCTGCCGTCGGTGGCCAGCATGATCAGCAGCACGCCTTCGGGATTTGCGCGCTTCAGCCGGGTGAGCAGGGGACGGTAATCGGACTGGCCGCGATCGAAGAACTCCGTCGACGCGAGCTTGATACCGGCCTTCTTGAACGCGGCCTCGTACGCTGCCGCGCCGCCGCGCCCGAAGTCGTCGTTCTGCGCCACCACCGTCACGGTTTTCGCCGACTTCGCGATGTGCTTCGAGAACGTGTACGCCATGATCTCGTCGTCGGTCGCGACGCGGAACGTCCACTCGTTGCCGCCCTTGCCCATGAGCTCGCGGATCTTCGGATTGCTGCACGACTCGATCACCATCGGGACCTCGAGCTCCTTGACGATCGGCATGGCGCCGAGACACGCGCCGCTGTGCGTCTGGCCGATGATGACGTCGACGTGATCGACGTCGACCAGCTTGCGCACCGCGCTCACCGCCTCGCCGGGGGTGCCCTTGTTGTCGGCGAAGAACGCCTCGACCTTGCGGCCCGCGATGCCGCCGCGCGCGTTGATCTCCTCGACGACCATCGTCGCCGCCCACGTCACGCCTTCGCCGGTGATCGCGGAGGGCCCGCTCATCGCGGACCCGAAGCCGACGCGGATCGGTGGTCCGTTCTGGGCCCAGGCGACGCTCGAAGCGAGGAGGGTCAAGAACAGCGCGGCGACGATGCTCATTTCAGTCCTCCGTTCGGACTTCGAGGGTGCGCCTCGGCCAACGCACGGCGGAGCTGCCCTGCGCGTTCAACCCGACGTATGTCCGACCCACTGCGGGACCAGCACGATCAAGAGCCACACTGTCGAGGCCACGACCAGCGTGACGAGGAATCCCACTCGTGTCGCACACTGACGCCGTGTCGTCCCGGGCCGCGATGATCAGCAAGACCGTTTGCGTCGTCACGAGATCGACGCGCAGTCGCCACGCCGCCGGCTCGGTTCTCTCGAGTCTCCGCGCCACCGGCGCTCCCTGACGACCCGCGCTTCGCGGCGGCACCAGACCGTTCAGGTGGATGTCGCGTCGCCTTGAATCCATCCGCCTGCACGGTACAGCCCTCGTAGAGGCCGAGCAACACTGAGCCGCGAGCATTGAATCGCCTCGATCAGGATGGCGTAATGCTCCTTTGCAGGATGAACGCCGGAGGTCATCCGGCTCACGCCGTTCTGCCTTCGCCAATGGAGAATCACGTGAGCACGTTGCTGGCTTCGGCTTCGTCGATAGAGCGCTGCACGTCGTCGGCAAGAAGGAATCGTCTCAACCGGGCCTTTATTCCGTCGATGCTCGCGCTTCGTAGACCTGGCGGCCGTCCACGAACGTGAAGAGCACGCGCGTCGTGCCGATCTCCTGCGGCCGGATCTTGAAGATGTCGCGGTCGATGATGATGAAGTCGGCGGCCTTGCCGACCTCGAGCGAGCCCGTCTCGCGGTCGCGGTGATTCACGTAGGCGCCCGCGATCGTGTACGCGGTCACCATCGTCTCGAGAGAAGCCCGTTCCGTCGGGATCCACGGCGCGCCGCGGGGATCCTTGGACGACTGGCGAGTGATGCCGACCTGGATCGCAAGGAACGGATCGGGCGTCGACACCGGCCAGTCGCTGCCCGCGACGATCACGGCGCCCGTCCTGGCGACGGAGCAGAACGGGTAGACGCGGCCGGCGCGCTTCGCTCCGATCAAGGGCACCATGTTCTCGTTGATCCACTCGTCCGCGAAGAACCAGAACGTCTCGAAGTTCGCCACCACGCCGAGCCGGGCGAGGCGCGGGATGTCTTTGGGGTCGATGAGCTGCAGGTGCGCGAGCTGGTGCCGGTTGTCCGATGGGCCGTTGGCCGCGCGAGTGAAGCTCCTTTTGCGCTTTGTCCAGGCCGTCCAGGGATTTCTCCCGGGGCAGCTTCGGGATGAACTTCTCGACGAGGTCCATCGCCGACTCGAGCAACGTCCCGCTCGGCGCGTTCGAGGCGTCCCGCACGATCCGCCCGCCCTCCGGGTCGTTCGTCTTCTCGGTGATGTCCGCCGCGACCAGAGCCGCCGAGTTCAGCCACGCCGAATGCCCATCGGCCCCGTAGAAGACCGCCGGCCGGTCGGGGATGACGGCATCCAGATCCGACTTCTTCGGCACGCCTCCCTCGAAGAGCGTGGGTATCCACCCGCTCCCGACCACCCATTCCAAGCTCGGGATGGTCCGCGGCGCACTTCCTGATCACCTCCAGCATCGTCTCCTTGTCCTTGACATCCTTCTCGCCGAGCAGGCAGCGCAGGCTCAGCACTCCGGCTTCCAGCATGTGCACGTGTGAGTCGATGAACCCGGGGAGAACGACCTGGCCACGTCGGGCCTCGATGAGACGCCCACCGCGGCGGAGCCGATCGCGCGCCTCGGATGCCTTGCCGACATAGATGATCCTGCCGTCCTTGATCGCCATGCCGTCCGCCTGCGAGCGCTCCTCGTCCATGGTGCGTATGTCGCCCACGACCACGAGGTCTGCGTCCGCCACGACGCGCGCCGCTTCACTCGCCGCGCCGCCGATCAGCACACCGCGGGGAGGGCCGCTGCGATCGAGAATTCCCCGACCGGTTGACGTGGCCGGCCGCGCGAACGAGGCCACGGCATCCCTGGGCGGCTCCTCGCCGAACACGCTGCGCCCCGCTGGGGTCGGCGGCACCTCCTCTAGCGGCCGGCGCTGCGCGGCGGCACCAGGCCGTTGAGGCGGACGTACACCACCAGGTTGCCGTAGTGGTTGTTGTTGTCCTGGATCGCGGCGAGGATGGCCGACCAGCGCTGCACCTTCTGCCCGCGTACCTCGATCGGCTCGAGCGCCTTTTCCTCGGTGAGCCCGGCCCAGGCCTTCTCGCCGTAGTCGTAGCTCTCCCGGAGCGCCTTGATCAGCTCGTCGCGGCTCTTGAGGTTCTGGGCGGGGTTGCCCTTGTTTTCGCCGGTCACGCGGCTGAAGAACAGGTAGTTCTCGCCGACCAGATGGATGACGACGTCGCGGAAGCTCCGGACCTCCGGCGTCGGCTTGAAGTCGTACTTGTCCTCGGGCATGACCTCAACGAGGCCGGTGACCAGACTGCGGGTGCTCTCCCACGTGGCCTTGACCGGCGTGAGGAAGCTGGTCGCGGGGAGACTAGGCTGCGCGGCCGCGACTCCGGCGGTACCCAGGATCGCAAGCGCAACGGCTGCAAGGCTAGGAGTGAACGGATTCCTGATCATGCTTTCCTCCGATGCGGCAACGATTCCGGGATTGTTCCGTACTCATGCTGGTTCTGGCGCTTTACACAACGGCGAGCTCCTGGCTCGACCGCGTCAGGCGCCTGACTCCGGTTTCCGTTACCGCGACCGTGTCCTCCACCTGCACGCCGCCCCAGCCATGTTCGTAATACGGCGTCTCCACACAGAACACCATGCCCGGCTCGAGCGGCATGCTCGTCGCCGCGTTCAGCGTCGGCGGATCGTACGGCTCGAGACCGATGCCGTGACCCACGTGATGGCGCTGGTAGTGCGGGATGCCATTCGCGCGCGTTGCGGCCACGGCGGCGTCGAAGATGCGCGCGACCGGAACGCCGGGCTTCATTGCCGCCATCTCGGCGTTCTCGCCGGCGAGGATCGCCGCGTAGTAGCGCGCCAGCTTGTCGGATGGTTTCCCGAGCACGGCCGTCCGAGAGATGTCCGAACGGTAACTCTTGTAGATGCACCCGAGGTCGAAGCGGATCATCTCGCCGGACGCGAGCGCCCGCTCGGCCGGATAGACGTCGGCGAGCGCCGCGCGATCGCCGAACGTCACGACGGTGAAGAAGGGCTCGGCGCCGCGCTCGAGCACCGTCGCCTCGTACGCGTACGCGGCCTGACGCTCCGTCACGCCGGCCTTCAGCATCGATAACACCGCCGCGATCCCGTCTTCCGCGATCTGCGCCGCGCGCTCGAGCCGCGCGATCTCGTCCGCGCTCTTCACCATGCGCGCGCGCCGGAAGAGTTGATAGGCCGGGAACAACGTCGAGCCGCCGAGACGGCCCTCCAGGATCCGCCACGCCGCCGGGAACAGGCCGCTCTCGTCGACGCCGATGCGCCGGCCGAGCACGCCGAGATCGCCGAGTACTTTCACGAGCGCGTCCGCCGGACCCGGCATCGGCGAGGCGGTCCAGTCACGGACTTTCTTGCCGACCGCGCCGGGATCGTCGGCGTACTCGAAGAAGAACTTGCCGTAGCAGGCGAGGTGATCCGCGTGGATGCCGTCGGCCGCGACACCCGTCGTGTCGATGAACGGAATCACCAGGCCCGTGCCCTGGCGCGTGAAGACGCCGTAGAGCTCGAGGCCGCGAAACAGCGCATGCGCGATCGACCGGAAGCCGGTGACGTAGTACAGGTTCTCGGTCGACGTCGCAACGATGGCGTCCAGGTCTTCGGCGTCGAGGACCGCGGTCAGGCGACGGGCGATGTGCTGATCCATCGGGGATTCCTCAGTTCGTCGAACGAACTCTCACGTGAAGTTGGGGATGACCTCGCGTCCGAACAGCTCGATCGCCTCCTGCATCTCGGGCACGGTGTTGGCGACGAAGAGCATCCCGGACAGGGTCGTGACGCCGGCGTCCGCGTAGACGCGGATGCGCTCGGAAATTTCCTCGGGGCTACCGATCAGGTTACGCTGCTCGAAGCCGCCCTGCTGCTCGCGGAGCGTCGAGCGTTTCAGTGACTCGAGGTGCTTGAAGAGCTGCGAGGCGCGAAAGCGCCGGATCGCGTCGTCGTGCGTCCTCCCGATCGAGACCGCGAACTGGGGCGCGATGTCGATGCGAGAGCCGTCGCGCCCGACGCGCGCCGCGTGGCGGTGAATCTCCTCAACGCCGCTTTTGATCTCCTCCGGCGCCAGCACCGCGGGCATCCAACCCTCCGCGTATTCGCCGGCGCGGCGTCGCACTTCGGCGTGGTTGCCGCCGGCGTACATCGGCAGCGGAGACTGCGCCGGCTTCGGGAAGCACTGCACGTCCTCGAAGCGCACGTGCTTGCCGCGGAACGTCGCGTTCCGCTCGGTGAACAGGAGACGAAGCGCGCGCATGCCTTCGTCGACGATCGTGCCGCGGTGCACGTTCTTCGCGTCGGGGAACAGGGCCTCGTATTCCTCGCGGTACGCGCCGGCGCCGACGCCGAGAATCACGCGGCCGCCGGAGAGCTGGTCGAGCGTCGCGACCTGCTTGGCGAGCACCGGGATCCCGCGCATCGGCAGCACGATGATGCCCGTCGCGACGCGGAGCCTGGTGGTGCGCGCGGCGACGTACGAGAACGTGATCAGCGGCTCGTAGAAGTTCGGCGGCTCGGGAAACTCGCGCTGCACGTACCGCTGCGTCGTCATGTGGTCGTTGCCCCACACGGAGTCGTACCCGAGGTGTTCGCAGAGGAGTGCCGTGGGGAGGATGTCGGCCGGCTTCGCGAACGGAATGGGATACATCATGCCTTCGATGCACGTGGGAATGTGCACGCCGAACTTCAACGGCATCGAATGTCCCTCCAGAACGGCGCGAGCGTCTCGCCGATCGACGTGATCTGCGACACGACGTCGGCGTGCTGCGACAGCACGGCGATCGGCGCATCGAGCCCGGCGTCCGCGAGCCGCCGGAGCGCGGCACGACAGTCGTCGGGGGTGCCGGCAACGGCGAGCCGGTCGATCATCGCGTCGGTGATCAGCGCCGTGGCCGTCGCTCCGCGCCGAAAAGCATCGGCGAACGGCTGCGTCACGTCCGGCCCGAGCCCGGCATCGCGCAGGATCGACTGCCCGTGGAGCACGCCGAGATAGCGTGCAAGCAGCGGCTTCACCGTGTCGCGAGCCGTTCGGCCGTCAGTGCTCACCGCGACGGGAACGTACGCGACGACCGCGAAGTCGTCGCTGCGCGGCATGCCGGCGTTGCCGGGCGGCGCCGACGCTCTGCGCAACGACCGCGCCTCGCTCGCGGTCGCCCGGATGCGGCGCACGTGATCCGGCGACGTCAGCACGGCGCCGTGCACGCCGTCGGCGATCTCGCCGGCGAGGCGCAGCGCCTTCGGCGCTTTCACACCGAGGACGATGGGCACCGGGTGCGCGGGAACGTACTCCAGCCGGACGCTGTCGAGATCGAACAGCTCGCCGTGAAATCCGAGGGTTTCGCCGGCGAGCAGGCGCCGCACGATCTCGACTCCCTCTCCGAGCGTACGCAGCGGTGTCTTGAAGGGAATCCGCATTTCCGCTTCGATCCAGTTCGGGTTGCTGGTCCCGAGTCCCAGCACGATGCGCCCCGGCGCAACGCCGGCCAGCGCGGCGGTCTCCATCGCGAGGATCGCCGGATGACGCGTGTACGGGTTCACGACGCCGAGGCCGACGGTGATGCGCTCCGTTGCGGCAGCGACCGCGCCGGCCAGTGTGAATGCGCCAGGCTGGTAGTAATCCTCCGCGATCCAGACGCTGCCGAATCCGGCGCGTTCCGCCGCGCGTGCCCACTCGACCGCGTGCTCCGGCACGTCACGACCGAGCAGCGCGAGCCCGAAGCCTCTACTCCAGCGCAAGTCCATAACTGTCGCGGAGCACCGTCAGTACACCGTCGAAGTCCGCCGGCGCGGTCGGCACCGGCGGCAGCCAGGCGCGGCTCGCGCCCGGGTCTTTCAATCCGCTCGACGTCAGTACGATGACGATGACCTGATCGGGGTCGAGCTTTCGCTGCGCTGCGAGCTGCATCACCGCCGTGAGGGACGTGACCGAGGACGGCTCGGCGAAGATGCCTTCCTCGCGCGCGAGCGCCCGCTGCCCCTCGAAGATTCCTTCGTCGGTCACCTGGACACCGGCGCCGCCCGAGGCTTTGAGCGCGGTCAAACCCTGGTACGTGCCGAACGGTGACGCGATCGAGAACGCGACGGACGTGCCGGATGGCACGCGCTCCGGCACCTCGAGATTCTCGGCGAGCGCGTGCGCCAGCGGACCGAAGGGCTCGGCGGCGATCATCCGCGGCAGCGTCTTCACGAGCCCGAGCTTCTCGAGCTCCGTCCATCCCTTCCAGATGCCGAAAAGGCCGTCGCTGTAGGCGCTCGGCACGACGACGAGGTCGGGCGCGATCCAGTCGAGGTCCTCCGCGATCTCTTACGCGATGCTCTTGTAGCCCTCGACGCCGTACGGATTCGATCCGATCGGCGGCATCACGAAGCCGCTGGTCGGATACCACCCGTGCCGCTCGACGCCTTCGCGCATCAACGCCCAGCGTGACTCGGACGTCGGACACGCGACGACCGCGGCGCCGTACGCCTGCATGAGGGTCTTCATCGTGTCCGGCACCGACGCGAGCGTGAAGATCACGCACGGCAGGCCCGCCCGTGCCGCGTATGCCGCCGTCGACGCGCCGTGGTTTCCGGTCGACGAGATCGTGATGACGCGCGCGCCGGTCTCCACGGCGTGCGTCACGGCGACGGCGCAGAGGCGATCCTTGTAGGACCACGTCGGGTTCTGGCTCTCGTCCTTCGCGTAGAGGCGTGACAACCCGAGCCTTTTCCCGAGCCGTTCGAGATGGATGAGCGGCGTTGCGCCCTCACCGAGCGAGATCGGATGGTCACCGCGGAGGGGCAGCGTCGCCGCGAATCGCCAGAGCCCGCGTGGCGTCGGCGGCAGGCTCTCCGGTGTTATCCCGTGCAGCGGTGAGAGATCGAGCGTCACCGTGAGATTGACGCTCACGCCGTTTTCGCGGCACCGCGGGCAGCCTGCGAAGAGCCAGCCTTCGTTGAAATTCGTCTGACACCTGAGGCACGTGAGACCGACGACGCGTGCGCGAGCCGTCATGGGTCCGGATGCCGTGAAGAAGTCGCGGCTGGCTTCCCGCGCCGGCGAGGACGCCTGACGGCTGCGATGCACGCCGGTCGCCGCCGTGCGACGGTCACGACGGTGACGACCGCGATGTGCGCCGCGGTGTAGCGGTCACGACGGTGACGACCGCGTTTCGTGCGGGAGTGCGGCGCTCACGACACCGAGCGGCCGGGAAGTTGCCCGTGAGCCGAGTCGGACTGCGACGGCAGCAGCGAGAAATGGCTGTGGACGGCGAGCCACTTTCCGTCCCGGCGCTCGAGCACGAACGTGCCGCGACCCGGTCGAGTGAACGGCGTGCCGTCCGGCGCCGTCGCCTCCGTGACCCAGCCCGCGGCGATCCACGCGCTGTCGCCGGTCGTGCGGATGCGCGCATCGCTCTCGAAGTGGAAGTCGCGGATGCGCGGCCAGACGTTCTGCCATTGCTCGCGCTCGATGTTGTCGAGTCCCGTCACGGCGCGGGCCCAGGTGCCGAACGCCACCGCGTCGCCGGCGAACATCGTGCGGCCGGCGGCGAAGTCGCTCCCGCGGACCGCGTTCTCGAACGTGCGGAGCCACTCTTCGGGATTCTTCGGTGTCGAAGTCATGGCGGCATTATCCGGAGGGGCTCCGGCGTGTCAATCCACACGCCTGAGCCCGGCATTGTCCACCGACAACAAGCCGGC
>QHRT01000591.1:0-1489 GCA_003220195.1 Candidatus Rokuibacteriota bacterium
ATACACTTTCCCCGGCCCCTGCCTCGCGGCCTTCGCGCAGATCTCTTCCAGGCCGAGCGTCCAGCGAGCGGTGTCTCTGCAAGCCATTTCGGTGCACGCCGACGCTTCTGTCAACGTCCAAAAATGGATACCCGAGTGGGGGCCATGCGCCGCCGTCACGACGGAGGAGCGCAACTCGAGCAGCACCCGCCGGTGGAGGATCGCCACTGGTACGTGGCGCGGCCCCCTCTGCGTCCGCGGCATCGCGGACACACAGTGCGGCTTCAAGGCCTTTCGCGGCCGCAGCCGTCGTGGGGGTCAGTACAACAGGAAATCGGTCGGCGGACCTCTCGCCGGCGTGCCAGGGAAAGGCGATCAGGATCTGCCAAGCGGCGTGCCCGCCGGTGTTGCCCGGAGATCGTGTCGTCACGCTCGTGTACCGCGGCGAGAAGGGCGGTGCGCTCGCCGTCCGGTGACACGTGCTTGCTGCCCCGGACCATGCAAGCGCACAATCTGCCCGATGCTGGCTGAGCGGCCTCTTCCATCAGACATCGATCGCAGGATCCGAGCCCTCGCCACCGCCTGGGCGGGGGACCCGGACGTCGCCGCGATCTACCTCTTCGGTTCACGTGCTGGATCGCGGCCCGGACCTCGTTCCGATGTGGATCTCGCGGTGGTCCTCAGCGACCGGCTCGACGCGAGCGGCCGCTGGCGAAAACGGCTCGATCTCACAGCCGACGCCAGCCACCGGCTTGCGACGGATGCGGTGGATCTCATCGTCCTCGAAGACGCTCCCGCTGTGCTCGGGCACCGTGTGCTGGCGCGCGGCATCCTGCTGTCGGAACGTGAGCCGCAGCGCCGCGTCCAGGTGGCCGAGCGCATCATGCGCCAGTACCTCGATGAGGCGTATCTCCGCCGCACGCTCGATGCCGGGCTTGTCGAGCGATTGCGCGAGGGCGGTTTTGCCCGTTGACGCTGTGCTCGTTCGGCGCCGGCTTCGAGCGATGGAGCGATCGCTACGCGTTCTCCGGGAACTGCGGCGCCGTGGCCGGGACGCGTTCGTCTCCGACGACGTCGTGCAAGACCGCGTTGATCGCAACGCCCAGCTTCTGGCGCAAGCGTGCGCCGACATCTCGCTGCACATCATCGCTGCAAGCGGCGCCGCGGCGCCGGAGACCTACGCCGACGCGTTGACGGCACTGGGCTCGGTCGGTGTGATCCCGGCGTCGCTCGCCGAGCGTCTCGCCGGCGCTGTCCGCCTTCGCAACATCCTGGTCCACGGATATCTCGACATCGATCACGGCCGTCTCTACGACGAGTTGGGCTGGATCGAGGACGCCGCCGAGTTCGCTGCCGTCGTCGAACGCTGGCTGGAAAAGCACATCGATCCAGGCGTGTAGCCTTCATCCGAGACGCGCCCGTCACAACCCACGCGCCGCTTGCACCGTAGTCCATGGGATCCATTTTCGTCGAAAATGGATCCCTCACGAACCAGGTGTCCGCGAGCGCG
>QHRT01000591.1:1570-3821 GCA_003220195.1 Candidatus Rokuibacteriota bacterium
GACTTTGCCCTCGCGCGCGTGGGCCGTCTTCGTTTGCCCGGGATGGGACGCGCGGGGCGCGGCTGATCGAGCATCCGAACGAGATCTTTGACGAAGATGGCGTTCCCGACGACACGGACGCTGGGACGAGACGGACCCGTTGGCACCGGCCCGATCAGTCGTATTGTGATCTTGGGCTTGGGCTCTGTCATCGTTGCCTTCCCTCGGTCGATTCTACATGATCGACACGGATCGCAGTGCTGTCCGCAAATCGGCCGTTTGCCCAGAGCCGGAAGTCGTAATGACCTGCGCGCGGAAACGTCAACCTGCTGAGGTGCAGGACGACGTAGACACTGCCGAGCGGGTCGCTGACTGAGAACCGCTGCAACTGTGTGACCTCGGTGATCGTCTCGTCCTCGTTTCGACTTACGACCTCCAGCTCGAAGTCGTACTCGCCCTCGGCGTCGGTCATCTTGGCGAAGACCACGAGCGACGGAACGGTAAGAGGCAATGTGGGAGTGGTCAGGACGTCGAAGATCCCGATGAGGCTGAAGACGCCGGTCTCGGCTTCCCGGATGACGCGCTCGCTGATCAGGAGCGCGTTGAGTTTCGGGTGTCTCGCCGTCGGTGCCACAGACCCAGCGTAGGGCTGCGGCGACCATCAAAACAATGTGTCGAAATTCAGACAGCTCGCACGCGTTTCCCTATTTGCCCGCAGTGGGGATGCTCTTCGTGACGCGCGGCGAGCCGTTCGACGTGATCGTAATCGACGACGGCGCGGGTCGGGGCCACGCATCGCGAAGTCCGGCTCGTCGCATTTCCCGCGCCGATGGCACTCCCGCTGGGCTGACGACGTGAGTGGGCGCATGCGTTGACCGTGCTATCTTCCCCGAACAACGTCATGGAAGATACCCCGATCCCCGGATATCGATTTCTCGTGACGAACCGAGAACGCTTGGGAGGCAAGCCCACGATCCGGGGAACGCGTTTCTCGGTGTCGTTCATCCTCTCGTGTCTGGCCGAGGGAATGTCGTACGAGGACATCGCAAGGGAATACTCGGACTTTCCCCGTGAGAGCCTCGCCGAGGTGCTGCGTTTCGCGGCGGAGATCACTGATCGCAACGGTGTGGCTGCTTGATGTCGATCTCCCCGAGGACAAGACCTGCAGTACTGTCATTGCCGACGCCCTCCCTGCGCAATTCGCCCGGCGCGACACGTCTCTGAGACGTCCGCCGTTCCAACTCGTTACCGTGAAAGATGGAGGGCTGCAACGGGGCGTTGACGTCAGGACGCTGACGTCGTTCTCTCGGCCCACCATCGCCGAACAGGATCGAGGCAAGCAAATCGCCCGCGTCTGACGCCGAGCGTGTCGCGTGGTCCGTCGTGATTCCGGCCTATAACGAGGCCGCCCGGCTCTCCGCTTACCTGCGCGCGGTGGTGTAAGGCGACCAGCAGGGTCAATAATCACGTCGGCAGGGGCGGATCGAAAATCGGAGGGGACCTGGTATCAACGTTCACCGCGCGATCGAGACGCACGCACGCTCGCGGAGCATGACGGACTCGACCGGCTCGGCGTGAGCGCGTGCCGCCCCAGCTTACGCGATTCCGCCGCCGCCCCTGCCGCTTCGCCGCTGCCATTCTGCGGGATCCCGACTTGCGTGAAGCACAGCAAGTACGACAATGACGGGCCCGTTGACCGCAAAGTAGACCGCGTAAGGAAAGCGGCGCGTCAGCGCCCGGCGGACGCCGGAGCGCAGCTCCGGATACGCCAGAGGTGCGGCGAGGATTCGGTCGTAGGTGGCGCGCAACACATCGAGGAATTCAAGACAGGCGGTCGAGGACATCGTACGCGGGACTGGCTTGACTCGGCGCGCGACGGTAATCAGCGAGCCGTTGTTCGGCGAGCAGGAGGTGGCTCTCTGGTACCGGCACGTCACCCGGCGTCTCGGCAATACGATCCCAGAGCGATTGCAGATACCGGATCTGCTCGGCTTTGGAGAGTTGGTTGAACCCCGGCGGGTCGGGAATCGTTGTCGGCTCCATACCCCTACCGTATCGCACGTCGATCGTCTCTCAAAACTCCTTTCACATCGAACCGGATCCGAGCCGATCATCGTCGATCAGGGCGATCGCCGGCCGATGGTTTCCGCGCGCAGACACGATCTGATCGCGGCATGCTCGCCGAGCGGCCGCTTCCTTCCGACATCGATCCCCGGATCCGCGCGCTCGCAACCGCATGGGCGGAGGATCCAGAGGTCGCCGCGATCTACCT
>QHRT01000592.1 GCA_003220195.1 Candidatus Rokuibacteriota bacterium
GAAGGTCGTTTCTCCGGGCCAGTGAGTCGACATCACGGTTCCGGGCCGGGCGCGGTCGCAGCACAGACGCATTCTTCCAGTCTGGGGAACCGCAGACCGACCGGCCAGCGGAGGGGACAACTCCGTAATCAGGGGGGCGTTTGGTCACACAGCCGGCGCTGACGTGCCTGGCTCGCGTTCGATGTGGTGCTGACCCACACGGTTCTCGGTTGCGAGCCGCTCCGGGTTCCGGGTTGACTTGGGCAGAACTTTGTCAAAATCAGCGGCGACCATCGGCTTCGAACGGCTTTCGGAGGGTGCCGCACCGCTCGCCAAAGCCGCGATTTGCCTCGATTCGCACCGATGGCGACAATTGCTCCGTGGGCTCGGAAGGCGCTGCCCTCCCGAAACTCCGTGACCTCCGCGAGCCCCTCCGCCCGGGCCAGGCCACGCGCGATGGTGAGGAACTCGGCGGCTGGGATCGACTCCCACCGCACGACCGCTCGGCGACACTCGCCGCGCCATGTCGCGAGTGACCACACCGCTACCGCAGCCCACGTCGAGGACTCGTTGCCCCGGCTGCAAGCCGAGGAGATCGAGGTACTCGGCGCGAGCTGCCACCTCGTCAGGAGACTTCCCGCGAGCTTCGAGGTTGCGGAAGGCAAGCTCCCGCGCCCGCTCGCCATCGAGATTCGTGGGGTCGCGGAAGAGACTCAGGCTGCCGTAGTCGGTACCGGTCATCGTCGTCTCTTTCCCGAGCGCCTTCGCTTCATGAAGGCAGATCTTCCAGTCGAACTCAGAAGGCCTGAGATGGTACGGTCCGGAGACATCGGTAACAAAGACGTCCGGGGACGTCAGTCGCCTAGCGCTACTGATGACCGCGAGCGCCTGACCGAGCCGGAGGCGAGGAAGGATAGCCGCCGGGTCAAGCAGTGTGCCGCGACGATCTGTTCGTTCGCCGGTGCCTCACTGGTGACCGGGAGATTCGCCACAAACCTTTGCGCGTTACGAGCGCCTCAGCCCTTGACCGCCCCCGCCGTCAGCCCCGAGACGTAGTAGTCCAGGAACCAGACGTAGATGATCACGATCGGCAGGCTCGCCACCACTGCCCCTGCCATCAGCGAGCCCCAGTAGTAGATGTCGCCGCGGATCAGGTCCGCGGTCACGCCGACCACCGCGGTCTTGTTCGCCGTCTGCGACACGAACGTGAGCGCGTAGGTGAACTCGTTCCAGGTGAGCGTGAAGCCGAACAACGTCACGCAGACGAGACCGGGAATCGCCATGGGCAGCACGATCCGCGTGAGCGTCTGCATGCGCGTGGCGCCGTCGACGAGCGCGCACTCCTCGACCTCCCGCGGGATCGTCCGGAAGTAGCCCATCAGGAGCCACGTCGAGAACGGCACCAGGAAGGTCGGGTACGTCACGACGAGCGCCCAGACGTGATGAAGACGGCGGTGCCGAACGAGCCGACGCCGGGGAAGCGCAGCCGCGCCAGGCTGTAACCCGCGAGGATAGCGATCACCAGCGAGATCGAGGTCGCCAGCACGCTGATGATCAGGCTGTTCTTCATCCACGTGAGGAACTCGGTCTTGCCGAAGAGATAGCGGTAGTGATCGGTGATGACGCCGCTCTGGATCAGGAACGGGACCGATTTGAGATTGTAGAGCTCGGTGTCGCTCTTCAAGGACGTGATGATCATGTAGTAGAACGGGAACAGCGCGAACAGCACGAACGGGATCAGGTTCGCGTAGCCGAAGATCGTCGAGCGGATTTGCTGCCCTCTGGATCGGACGCCGACGTGCACGCTCACTCCTTCCTGATGTAGCGGAGCTGGATGAACACGATCGCCGCCAGCAAGGGGAAGAGGAACAGCGAGGTCGCGGCGCCCTGCCCGAGGTTGCCGCCAGTCAGGCCGATCTGGTAGGCCAGCGTCGCGAAGAGGTGCGTCGTGTTGACCGGGCCGCCGCGCGTCAGCACCTGCACGATGTTGAAGTCGGAGAACGTGAAGATGGTCGAGAAGAGGATCACGACCGCGAGCACCGGCTTCAACAGCGGGAGCGTGACGTGGCGGAACCGTCCCCACGAGTTCGCCCCGTCCACCTCGGCGGCCTCGTAGAACTCGCGCGGAATCGACACGAGGCCGGCCAGCACGATGATGGCGAAGAAGGGGAGTCCGCGCCACACGTTGACCGCGATCACGGCCGTCCGCGAGTAGTTCGCCATCCCGAGCCAGTTCGGGCCGGGCGGATTGATCAGTCCGAGATGGATCCCCGTCCAGTTCACCACGCTGTAGAGCGAGTCGAACATCCAGCCCCAGGCCAGCACCGACAGCGCCGTCGGGATCACCCACGGCAGGAGAATGGCGCCGCGGATCAGGCGCTTCCACTTGAAGTTCCGGAAGAGCAGCATGGCGAGCCACACGCCGAGCAGCGTCTTCAACACGACCGCGATCGCGGTGAACACGAACGAGTTGTAGACCGTCTGCTGGAAGATCTCGTTCTTCAAGATCTCGCGGAAGTTCGCGAAGCCCACGAAGCTGCCGGGCGAGCCCACCCAGTAATCGGACAGGCTGAAGTAGATCGCCATCCCGAACGGGTACGCGACGAGCCCGATGATCAGGACGAGCGCGGGGACGATCAGGCCGTAGCCGAAGACGGCCTCGCGCTCCCAGAATTCGTGGAGGCGTACGAACAGACCGGGCCGTGGCGCCGGCGCCTGGACGGCATCGAGAGCGCGCTGCCCGACGGCCACGGCTAGGCCGCCTTGCCCTTCGTCTCGAGCTTGCCCTGGACGGCCAGCT
>QHRT01000162.1 GCA_003220195.1 Candidatus Rokuibacteriota bacterium
TCAATCGCTGGCCCAGGTTCAGCCACGCCGAGGCCTCTTGCAACTGCATCGCGAGCATCCCGTCGAGCAGCGAGACGTGAATCACCTGCCCCTCGCCCGTGCGCTCGCGGGCGAGCAGCGCGAGCAGGATGCCCTGCACGAGCAGCATCCCTCCGGTGAAATCCGCGATCGGCGTCGCGCACGGCTCGGGCGGGTCGTCGGGATTCGCGTGTCGCGACGCGATCCCGCTCATCGCCTGCGCCAGCACGTCCTGGCCTCCCTTGTCGCGGTACGGTCCGGTCGGTCCGTATCCGCTGCCGATCGCATAGATCAGCCGCGGATTGATCGCGCGCAGCTCGTCGTCACCAAAACCGAGACGCTCCATCACGCCCGGGCGGAAGTTGTGCACGAGCACGTCGGCCTGGCGCGCGAGCCGGAAGATCGCCTCGCGACCGAGCGGCGAGCGGACGTCGAGGGCCACGCTCCTCTTGTTGCGGTTCAGACTCCAGAACACCGCGCTCTCGCCGCTCGTGTGCTTCATGTGCACGCGCGACAGATCGCCGGCCCCCGGTCGCTCGATCTTGATCACGTCGGCGCCGAAGTCGCCGAGCACCTGCGTCGCGCACGGCCCCATCTCGACCTGGGAGAAATCGAGCACGGTGACGCCGTCGAGCGGCGCGACGGACTCCAGCGACCCGACCATCGTGGCGGTCTCCTTTCGAGGAAGGCCTTCACCCCTTCGGCTTGATCTTCCGACACGAGCGCTTTCGCCATCGCCGGCGGTACGAGGCCGATCGCCGCGGACACGGGAATTCCGAGCCCGGCCATGACGGCTTCTTTGGTCGCCTGCACCGACAGCGGCGCGCACTGGAGGATCTCGTCGGCCCATCGCCGCGCGGTAGACATCAGCTCGGCGAGCGGCACGACCTCGTTCACGAGTCCGATGCGATACGCCTCGCCCGCCGGGATGCGGCGTCCGGTCAGCAGCATGCCCATCGCGATCTTCAGCGGCACCTGACGCGCCAGCCGGTGCATGCCGCCTTCGAGCGCCATCCGGCCGACGCGGGGCTCGGGGAACCCGAGCTCCGCGTGCTCGGCCGCGACGATGATGTCGCACGCGAGCGCCAGCTCGAGCCCGCCCCCCAGCGCGAAGCCGTTCACCGCCGCGATGAGCGGCTTGGTGAGTGGGTCGCGAAGCGTGAGTCCACCGAGACCGCGCGGATGCCGGTGGGCGAGATACTCGGCGCTGGTCGCCGCGGGCACGGTTCCGTCCGCGGAACCCTCGCGCATGTCATAGCCGGCGGAGAACGCGCGGTCGCCGGCGCCGGTGAGGATCGCCACCCGCAATTCCGGGTCGCTCTCGTACGCCGTCCAGACGCGGTCCAGCTCGTCGGAGGCGGCGCGATCGAGCGCGTTGCGCACGTCGGGTCGGTCGAGCGTGACGATCAGCAGATGGCCATCGCGCTCGATGCGGCAACCGGATCTGGCCATTTAGACCGGAACGAGCGAGCCGAGATTCACGCCCTGGGCGACCAGCCGTTTCTGCAGCACGGTCACGTCCACCTTCCGTGGCGTGACGCCGGACTCGAGGCTCAGCGCCGCGGCCGTGCCCGCGGCCTCGCCCATCACCATCATCGGCGGAATCTCGCGGCTGATCCGCTGCGCCTCCGACGTCGCCGAGTAGCATCGCCCGGCGACGATGAGATTCTCGACGTTCTTCGGAATCAGGCTCCGGTACGGCGTGTAGTAATCCCGGCCGCGCGCCACGACGTCCGGGAACGTCCTCCGGCCCATGACGTCGTCCTTGGTCACGACGTACTCGCCCTCGAGCAGGCGCGTCTGCCGCACGCCGACCTGAGGCGCGGCATCGAGCACGTACGCGCGCGCGAATCCGGGACAGTGCTCGCGCACGAACCGGACCACCTGCATGAACCGGCGCCGCCCCTCGATCTCGATGTGCGTCAGATGCTCCGGATCGAGGCCGTCGTAGCCGGGAATGTGCGGACAGTTGCACCACACCACGCCCGGGCGCGGCGTCAGCAGCCACCACATGTCCCAGGAGCCGCCGAGCATCTGCTTGACCTCGCGGTCGAGCTGCTGGGCGCCGGCGGGATCATTCCTTTCGAACGCGATGGCCGCGTCGGTATCCACGTCGGCCAGCCGGTGCACGAGCGTCATGATGTACGAGCCGTGGACCGACGGCGCCCCCGCGTCGCCGAACACGTCGCCGTCTCCCGTCGCGTCGATGACCAGGCGTCCGAGGACGGCTTGCCGGCCGGACTTCGTCTCGACGACGATGCCGCGGACGGCGCCATCCTCGACCAGCGCGCGCGAGAACCACGAGTGAAAGCGGAGCTTCACGCCGGCGTCGAGCACCATTTCCTGCGAGATCTGCTTCCACCCTTCCGGGTCGAACGTCGCGGCGTAGACGATCGGCTTCGGTCTCTTGCGGGTGTAGAGCGCCTCGAATCCCCAGCGGACCCAGCGCGCGCGGACGTCGGGATCGTCGCGGAAGCAGTCCTCTTTCGGCGTGGCGACGCAGGCGCCGATACGCTCCATCCGATCGATGATCTCGAGCGCGAGCCCGCCGACCGAGACCTCGTTCTCGGCGCACATGTCGTCGAGGAGCAGCACCATGCCGCCGGATGCAAGTCCGCCGAGATATCCGTAGCGCTCGACGAGCGTCACCTCGGCGCCGGCGCGCGCCGCGGCAACGGCCGCCGCCTGCCCGGCCGGCCCCCCACCGACGACGAGCACATCGGTCTCGGCGACGACGGGAGTCGTCGTTCCAGGCTCATTCACAGTGCGCATCATCGCAACACCTCCAGGGACCTTTCACGGCTCGCGTCGACTCGCCGAGCGCGAACGTAGTGTTGTGCGAGCCACGACGATTCGTGCGAGCGTGTAGTCATTGCACGCCGCCACGATTGTCGGCGGGGTGAGCGGTGGGCGCGGGACGGTAGGGGGTCACGCCGACATCCACAGGTGGACGAGGCGAAGCCTCGTCACACCGAGGACCCGAGGCGCGCCCCCTACCGTCCCGCGCCCGGCGCTCACCCCGCCGCCTCGCGCACGAGTAATGGCGTTCCACCGCGCGAACCGCCCGCGCACAGGAATCAGCGTTCCCACCGCACCAGCACCCACTCCAGGATACTGACGAGAAAGAAGAACGCGAGCGCGATCGCGGAGGTCATCACCATCGCGGCGTAGAGCAGCGCCGTCCGGAAATCGTACGTCGTGAGCACGATGAGATACCCGAGGCCTCTGTTCGTCCCGATCCACTCGGCGACGAGGGCGCCGAGCACGCTCGACGTCGACGCGATGCGCATCGCGGAGAAGAGATACGGCAGCGACGACGGCCACCGCACGTAGCGGAACGCTTCCGTGCGGCTCGCGGACAGGACGTGCATCAGCTCCATCGCCTGCGGGTCGGCCGACTCCAGTCCCTCGACCATGTTCACGAGCGTCGGAAAGAACGTGATGAGCGCCGCGATCGCGATCTTCGGCGCGTAGCCGTTGCCGAGCATCAGGACGAAGATCGGGGCGATGGCGACGATCGGCAGCGTGCGCACCGCCACCGCGACCGGATACAGCACGCGCTCGAGCGTCCGGTTGTGGACGAACGCGATCGCCGCAGCGATGGCGACCAGGTTGCCCAGCGCGAAGCCCCCGAGGCTCTCGATGATCGTGGGGATCGAATTGTCGAGGAGCCGCGCGCGCTCCTTGACCAGCGCCTGCCCGACCGACGCCGGCGTCGGCACGACGTAGGGGGGCACGGAGAAGATCCGGATGACCACGTCCCAGAGGAGGACGAGCGCGGCAATCGCGATCACGGGAAACAGCAGTCGACGCACCAGCACCGTGCCGGCGCCGGCTCGCGAGGCGGCCGCGGGAATCGTCAGCTCGGACTGCGCGGTGTCGACCCCGCCCGGCATCACGCGGCCTGCGCGAGCGCCCGTCGGAGCGCCGCGGTGTGCCGGACGAATTCCGGCGTGTCCTTGACGGCCGGCACGCGGGGTGACGGCAGGTCGATCGCGACCTCCCCGATCACCCGGCCCGGGCGCGGCGAGAAGACGAAGACGCGGCTCGCGAGGTACACCGCTTCCGCGATGCTGTGCGTGACGAAGACGATCGTCGTGCGCGTCGCCGCCCAGATGCGCAGCAGCTCCTGGTTCATGTGATCCCGCGTGATCTCGTCCAGCGCGCCGAACGGCTCGTCCATCAAGAGGATCGGCGGACCGGTCACGAGCGCCCGCGCGATCGCCACCCGCTGCTGCATGCCGCCGGAGAGCTGCCGTGGAAAGGCGCGCTCGAACCCTTTGAGACCGACCAGCTCCAGCAGCTCGGCGGGCTGGTGCGGCGCCTGGTGACGCCGTCCCCAGCCGCCGACTTCGAGCGGCAGCGAGACGTTGGCGAGCGCGTCGCGCCAGAGCAGCAGGCCCGGGTGCTGGAACACGAAGCCGAGCTCACGTGCCACGCGCGCCCGCGCGGGCGGACCGCCGCGAACTTCCACCGTCCCTGACGTCGGCTGCACGACGTCGGCGATGAGCCGGAGCAGCGTGGATTTCCCACAGCCGGACGGACCGATCAGCGCGACGAGCTCCCCGCTCTGGACGTCGAGCGAGAGATTGCCGAGCGCGCGCACGGGCCCGGCGCTCGCCGGAAAGACCATCGAGACATCGCGCACCACGATGTCCATCTGCGACGGAGGCGGCGACCTCAGAACTTCGGGGTCTTCGCCGCGAGCACGATGTCGTTCGTCATGATCTCGTCAGGCGAGACCTTGCGCGGGATCTGATCGAGCGAGGCGTACGTGTCGGACAGCGCGGCCCACACTTGCGGATCCATGAACCCCCAGCCCTGCTGCTGGGTCGCCGGCGACGAGACGTACGGCACGCTGACCTTCCAGGTCGGCAGTTCCATCTCGCGGTCGAGACCGCTCGCGCTCTTCAAGACGAAGTCGACGGCCTCCTCGGGATGCTCCTTCGCGTAGAGCCAGCCTTTCCCGGCCGCCGAGACGTATCGCGTGAGCACGTCCTTCTTCGCACCGTAGGCCTGATCGGTCGTGAAGTACGTGTAGGCGTACATGCGAATGCCGAGATCCCAGAGCAGGAAGTGGTCGCTCTTGCCCTGGATCGGGACGTTCTGCGCGTAGTTGATGACCCAGCCGCTCACCACGTCGGCCTGCTTGGTGAGCAGCGGCGTCGTCGTGCCGCCGATGATGATGACGTTCACCTTGTCGCGCGGTACCTGGTACTTCGCCAGCACCGCGTCGAGCAACGGCCGCGCGGTTCCCTGGATGCCGATCGTCTTGCCGGCGAAGTCGGCGGGGGTCTTGATGCCGGACTCCTTCAGGAAGAAGAACGCGAATGGATGGCGCTGGAAAGCCGTGGCGAACGCCTTCAGCGGCACGCCGCGGCTCCGCCCGGACACGAGCACGCCGATCGATGCGACGTTGCCGATCAGGACGGAGTTGCTCGCGACGACGCCGACCGGATCGATCGACGGGCCACCGGGCACGATCTTCACGTCGAGTCCGGCGTCCTTGAAATACCCCTTCCCGAGCGCGGTGAAGTCGCCGGCAATCTGCGCGTTGGCAAACCATCCGAGCTGCAGCCCGACCGACGCCGGCGACTGCGCACTGGCCGCGCGACCGAGGCCGGCCATCACGGCGCCCGACCCGGCCATCGCGGCCGCCGTCATGCTGCCCTGCAAGAATGCCCGTCGCGTGACCGGCTGAACGAGCAGGCTGACTTTATCGTCCACGGCTTCCCCCTTTTGTGCTCGGTCCTTGATACGCGGCATCGATTCCTCGTGTCAAGCCAGCGTCCGTGCTGCGTGCGCGGGCACTCTGCTGACAGGAACGCCACAGGCGACGAGGCAAAGCGCCACAGGCCGGGCACCCCGTACCGGAGAACCCGCCCGACACCGGAGGGACGAATGCCGTCATTTC
>QHRT01000163.1 GCA_003220195.1 Candidatus Rokuibacteriota bacterium
GTCGTGCGTCACGAAGTCGAGGCAGAACTTCCGGCGCAGCTCCTCCTGCCACTGCGCGACGAGGCCGGGCGGCACCAGGACCAGCACCCGCCGCGCGAGCCGCCGGCGGAGCAGCTCGGAAAGCACGATGCCGGCTTCGACCGTCTTGCCGAGGCCGACTTCGTCGGCCAGCAGCGCCCGTCCGCGCATCCGGTTGAGCGCTGGTGATCGTACGGGATCACGTCCCGGAGGAACGGCAGAGACACCAGCTCGTCGAAGCCGGGCGTGAGGGCGATCGTGTGCGCCCACCGGTTGAGCTCGTACGTCTCGAGCATCGCATGCGTGCCGCGGGCGAACGCGCCGAGGATCTCGGCATCGGCCGGATCGAAGCGGACCGGTGTGGCGCCGATCACGCGCGCCGAACGTTCCGCTTCGCCATCGCGGAGCGCCCCTGACGAGAGCCCGATCCGGAACGCCGGTGTCCCCGGATCTTCGACTTCGAGCACGAGGCGCTCCGACCCATCCATCGCCTGGACGAGCTCGCGAAGCCCCTTGACGTCCAGTCGGCCCCGGCCCCCGTCCCACAACGCAGCGGATGAGCGTCCGGACGCTCCGCGGAGCGTGACCACGGTCGCCGCGCCGGTGGAGGCGAGCAGATACCGGAAGCCACCCGCCAGCGGAATGCTTTCGGACTCCCACGCCTCGGGCGGCAGAGGAAGCTCGAACCGGTCGCCGGGACTCAGGGCCACTTCGATCCTTCCGCGGCCTCCAGGGCGTAGCGTCCGAGACCGAACGTCGCGCCCTTCCCGACGTGCGTCCATTGCCCGAACACGAGGTATGGCCAGAATGGCGTCCGGTCGCCCTCGTAGGTTGCGGCGCCGATGAGTCCGGTCCACTCCATGCGTCGGTCCTGACGGGCAGAGTATCGCGTCCACGCCGCCCACCGTGTGTCGTTGGCGGTGAGCTGGACGTCCCGCGCGGCGGCGATGAGACCTCGGAAATCCACGTCGAGGGGCCCGTCGCCGTGGAAGCGCGCGAGCGACGAGAGCCGGCCGAGCAGTCGCCGGAACACGATGTGGAACTCGGGACGCCGCGCCAGGCCGCCGTCGTGTGTCAGGCGCGTCTGGGTGAGGAAGACGACCCGCACACCACGCTCGGGACACGGCACCCTGGCGCAGTCGTCGACCGTGACCGCCGGGTCGTTTGCGCGCACGAGATTATCCTCGGCGCTGTAGACCGGCGCGCACTCGTCGCGGAGCGGCTGCGCGGCGTCGATCCGCCGGAGCGTCACCGCGCGCCGCCCGCGGCCGATCGCGCGCGACCCACGAGCGTGAGGTCGAACACGACCTCCGCGCCGCGCGGGTAGTGCTGCGCCGAGACCGACGGCGGCGCGATGACGAACGGCCGCGGGATTTCCTCGTGGGTGCGCAACGCGTCCGCGTCGGGCGGCGGCCCTGTTTCAAACACGATGTGATACGGACACGTCGTGGGGATCGGACACACCTCGTCCGCGTGGGCCGGACAGCAAAGCCGGCGGAACGCGTGGCCGAACGCGCCGCGCAGCGTGGACCTGAGATAGGCCGGCAGGTCAAGGGGCTCGAGCGCTTCACAGGCGACGCGATACCGCGCCAGGGTGAGCTTCGGTCCCGCGTCGCGCCGTCGAACTCGTGGCCGTAGAACCTCGCAAAGATCGCCCCGCGGAGCGCCGCCGGCGACGCGCCGGGATCGGCCGCGAGGATGGAGGCGACGACGAGCGCGCGCGCGGTCGCGTACATCGAGTCACCCATCTTGAGCCGCTCCTCGCCGGAGCGCGCCAGCAGCAGCGCCCGATACTTGGCCTCCATCTCGGGCGGCGTGTCCTTCACGGCAGCAGCTCTCGGTAGAGTGCCTCCAGACCGAGACTGGCGGTCCAACGCTCCAGATACGACCAGTCGAGTGCCGGAAGCGCCCGGATCAGATTGCGCACATCCATGAGTTGAACCTCGGAACGGCTGTCCCGCGCCCAGTCGAGCTTGGAGATGATCAAGTCTTCCGGCGCCACGACGAAGAACGAGTGCCCTTCGAGCGCGACACGACGGCGCCGTGCGAACTCGGTCCGACGGTACTCCGTGTCCTTGCGCACCACGAAGTCTACCTTCACCAGGAGGGACGTCTGGATGATGTTGAAGCTCGCGCTCCGCGCGATCGAATCCCGAACAGCTCGGCCACGCGGTTGACGTCGGCGATGCCGAGCTCGGCCACCACATCGACGTCGCGGGTCATCCGCGGCACCGCGTAATAATTGAGCGCCATGGATCCCGTGACCATGTACGGGATTCCTGCGGCGTCGAGCCGTCCGGTCACCATCTTCAAGACGTCGAGCTCCTCGCTCATCGATATCGACGCAATCTCGCAGGACGCTGTGACAGATGCGGTCACGCGCGCCGTTGAGTTTTCGGCCGAGAGTGTGGAGCGCTCGGCGCGCGACGGGACGCGCGGGCCGTGATCGGCGCGAGCGGCTTGCGCTGCGCACTGTCGATCCGGACACGTGCCTCGGTGTCTGCGCTCCGCTCCTTGCCGAGGCAGCACTTCTTGAATTTCTTCCCGCTGTCGCACGGACAGGATCGTTCAACGGAGCTCACGGAAAAGCTACATCTCCCACGGAGGCTCGCACGTGAAGCGCAGCTCCAGCACCGTCGGCCCGTCGGCCGCGAAGGCGGCGCCGAGGGCGCGCGGCAGATCCGCGACCGCCGCCACACGCTCGCCGTGCGCGCCGAACGCCCGGGCCAGCGCGACGAAGTCCGGGTTCGCCAGGTCGGCCTCGCCCCACCGGCCCTCGAACATCTTCTCCTGCAGCCACTTGATCGCGCCGTAGCGGTCGTCGTTGACGACGAGGAACGCGATGGGCAACCGGTACTTCACGGCGGTCGCCAGCTCGTTCACCGAGAACATGAATCCGCCGTCGCCGACGACGGCGACGACCGGGCGTCCGGGATGCGCGATCTTCGCGCCGATCGCCGCCGGGACTCCGTAGCCGAGCGTGGCCGATCCGACGGGATAGAGGAACGTCCGCGCCGCCAGCACCGGGAAGAACCATTCCATCCAGTAGTTCACGCCAGTCTGGTCGTTGACGACGATGCCGTCTGCGGGCACCGCGTCCCGCAACGCGCGCATGAATCCGGCGAGCTCGGGCGTGTATCGCGCGCTCGCGGCGCTCCGCAGAGTGGCCAGTCGCTCGCGGTCCCACGTTGCGCGAGCCTCGCCGCCGCGGAGCGCGTCCAGAAGCCGCGTGAGGCCATCCCTGGCATCGCCGACGATCGCGACCTCCGGCTTGAACATCTTGCCGATCACGGTCGGATCGAGATCGAGGTGGATCAACGTCTGGTCCGGCCGGAACGACAGGTTCAGCAGCAGCCCCTTCGTCGATCGCGCGGCGAACCGGCAGCCGACGGCGACGACGACGTCGGCGCTGGCGATCACCTCCTCGGTCGCCCTTTTGTTCGGCAGCACCGCGTGCCACAGCGGATCCCTCTCGCTCATCGCGCCACGACCCATCACGGTCGTCAGCACCGGCGCGCCGAGCCTCCGCGCGACGGCGACGAGCTCCTCGCCCGCGTCCGCGCTGACGACACCACCACCCGCGATGACCAGCGGACGCTCGGCGCGAGCGAGCCGGCGCGCCGCCTCGTCCACGTCGTTCACGTGGCACGGCGGACGGCGACCGGCGCGACCCGTCCGAACGGCGGCTTCGCTCTTCCCGAAGAGCAGATCGTTCGGGAACGACAACGCGATCGGGCCGGGACGTCCGGTGCGCAAGAGATCGAAGGCGCCCGCGATCGCCGTCGGGATCGCACGGCCTTCCGCGATCGTTTCCGCCCACCGTGTCATTGGACGGAAGCATTCGATCTGGTTCACGACCTCGTGCAGGGCTCCGAGGTCGCGGCCGAGCAGGTCCGTCGCGACATCCGACATGATCGTGAGCACCGCAATGGAGCCCGCGTACGATTCCGCGAGCGGCGTCAGCGTGTTCGTCGCGCCAGGTCCCGTCGTGACGACGACCACTCCGACCTCGCCGGAGGAGCGCGCGTAGCCGTCGGCCATGAACGCCGCGCCGGACTCGTGGCGCGCGAGGATGTGGCGGATGGCCGACTGGCGGCCGAGCGCGTCGTAGATCGCGAGGTTGTGGACCCCCGGAATGCCGAAGACGTGTCGCACACCCTCCGCGCGCAACGCGTCCACGACCCACTCGCCGCCCGTTCGCGTCATCACGGCGGACGCCTGCCCGTTCATGCCATGGCCCTGAAGCCGCGGTCGATCGCGACGTCGACCAGCGTCGGACCCGTCTCGGCGAGGCACGCCGCGAGCGTGTCGCGCAGCGCGGCGGGCTTGTCCACCCGTTCGGCGCGAACGCCGAGCGCGCGCGCGAGACCGACGTAGTCGATTTCCGGATCGGTCAGATCCATCCCCGGATAGAGGCCTCTTTTCGCCGAGTCGAGCCCCAGCGTCAACATGCCGGACTTCAAGATCGCGTACGAGGCGTTGTTCGGCACCACGTACGTGATCGGCAGCCGATGGCGCGCGGCGGTCCACAACGCCTGTGGGCTGTACATGACCGAGCCGTCGCCGATCGTCGCCACCACCTTGCGTCCCGGCGACGCGAGCGCGACGCCGATCGCCGCGCCCATGGCCCAGCCGAGCGTTCCGGTCTTCGACCCGTAGAACGAGCCCGGCGTCTTGAACGGCAGATGACGAAGGACGTGCGGCAGCGAACTCGCCGACTCGTCCACGACGATCGCATCGTCCGGAAGCAGTGCGGCCAGCGTGGACATGAGAAATGCGGTCGAGATCGGCACGCGGTCTCGCTCGGCCTCCGCGGTCTCGCGTAATCGCCTGACGTGCTCGGCCCGCACGCGACCGAGCGTCTCCATGCGTTGCCGCGCCGCCGCACGGTCGCCGTCCTCCATCCGGGCGGCCACGGCGTCGCGGAGCGCGGCGAGCCCGAGCCGACAGTCGCCGAGGAGGCCGAGCGTGACGCGATAGCTCCGTCCGATCTCCCACGGATCGTCGTCGAGCTGGATCACCGGGACGCTGCGCGGAAACGGCTCTCCCGGCGCGTGGAGGAACCACGTGAACACGTTCGCGCCGACGATCAGCACGGCATCCGCATCGTCGAGCGCCTTCCGCACACCGGCCGGCGACGGATAGAGGCCGCCACGCCAGAGCGGATGGTCGCCCGGGAAGCTGGTGCGCCGGAAGATGGGCTCGCCGTGAACGCGGGCGCCGATGAGCTCGGCGAGCAGGACGAGATCCGGCACGGCGCCGGCGCGCGCGACGCCGTCACCGGCGATGATCAGCGGCGACTTCGCCGCCGCCAGCACGGTCGCGGCGCGCGTGATCGCCGTGGTCTCGGGCAACGTCCGCGTCGCCACCTCGGTCGGCGCCTCAGCCGCATCGTCGACGGGATGCGTGAGGAGGTCCATCGGCAGCGCCAGGAACACGGGACCGGTTGGCGGCGTGAGCGCGATCTTCAGCGCGCGGCGCAGCGCCATCGGCGCTTCCTCCGCGCGGCGCACTTCACACGACCACTTCGTCCACTGCTCCGTCAGCTGCACCAGGTCGCCGGACAGAATCGGCTCGTCCAGGAGAAAGCGCGAGTCTTGTTGCCCGGCGGTCAGGACGAGCGGCGATTTCGCGCGCGCCGCATTGTGCAAGGCCGAGAGCGCGTTGGCGACGCCGGGCGCGACGTGGACGTTCGCGATTCCGACGTGCCCCGAGGCCTGCGCGTATCCGTCCGCGGCGGACACCGCGGTCGCTTCTTGTAATCCGACGACGTAGTCGAGGCGCGAGCTCGGCAGCGCGTCGAGGAACGTCAGCTCGGTGGTTCCGGGATTGCCGAAAAGGTAGCGCACACCGGCCGCGGCCAGGATGTCCATCAGCACCGAGGCGAGCTTCATCTGATCCTCCGGGCGGCGCCGTGCGGTGACGTGCCGCGGCTCACGCCGTTCGCTTCAGTGGGTACGCCCGGCCGCCCAGTCGCAGCTCTTCCGCGCCCGACGTGGCATCGACGTCGACCATCGCCAGGAGCTGATGCGCCGCCGCGCGGCTGAGCCGTGCCTCGAACTGGCCGCCCTTCACCGCGCAGTACGGCACGTCGTCGCGCCCGACCCGGAGCGACGCCGGGTCGACGTCCGCCTCATCGCCGTCGTTGAGCACCACGTGCAACCCTTCACCGCGACGCTCGAGACGCACGACGATCCACGGCGTGTCCTCGACCTCGACCGGAATACGCACCCGCGTCTGGATGAACCAGCCGCCGGCGTCACGCTTCAAGGAGTTTCTGAGGTTCGCGAGGATCCCCGCGTGGGTCACCTGGACGTCGTCGTCGTACCAGTCCCCGTTCACGTCGACGCGGAGCCGCGGCAACGTCCACGACGAGGGCGCTTCTTCGGGCGTTTGAGGGGCTTCCGGGGACATCAGAACACCACGCTGGCATACGTCACCACCGCTTGCGGATCGGGCCACTGACCGTAGTGCCGGAGCTCGCCCCGGCGGCCATTCAGCACGCGGAGGAGCGCGTAGATCGGCGAGAGGCCACAGATCCGTCGGCGATCGCCGTCCCTCGCGACCGAGGCGAAGAACCCCTCCGCGTCACCCCCCTCCACCGCGGAGAGCATCTCGCGATCCTCGCGTTCCACGCGCGCCAGGTGTTCCGGAGAGATCGGCGCCGGATCGCCGAACCGCGGGCCGACGTGCGCCAGGTCGGCGCCGGCGACGTAGGCGACTCGACGCCCGCTCGCCTCGGCAGTGCCGGTCACGGCGTCGAGAAAGCTTCGCACGCGCGGGTCGGCGGCCGGGGGACGCCCGCCCATCAGCGCCTCGTGAGCGAAGCTCGTCAGCACGGGCACGATGGCGAAGTCACGACGTCCACCGTAGAGGTACTGGAGGAAGACGGCCTGGAACTCGATCGAGTGCTCGGTCCGGTGCGCGATCTCCGACGCGAAGCAGGACGCTCCGCACCGCGTCTCGAGCGAGTCGACGAACGAGCGATCGACGCGCACGGCGCCGAGCGGCGTCTCCCAGTCCTTGCGCGTGAGCGCGAACGGCGCCGGCATCCCGGCGTGCGACGTGCCGAAGACCACGAAGAGGTCGGCGGGGCAGCGCTCGGCCATCTCGCGGTACGCCCACGCGTATGCGGGGCCTCCACGGTGGAAGTCGATGTGCGGGGCGATCACGCCCGACACGTCCCCGCCACCGTTCGCTTGACCGTCGCGCGCGATCGGTCCCGGGCCCGCGGGCTGCTCGAAGAAACGGTCGAACGTTTCGCGAAGCTCGTCGGCGTCGCCGGGATAGGCGCCGCCCGCGTGCGCTGCGGGACGCGTGGGCGATGCGAGGAACGCCTGATCGATCGAGGCGCGCCGCTCGGCGAAATCCGGGCTCTCCATGAACCCGTGCTCGTCGAGCGTGCCGATCATCTCCTCGATCGTGTGGCGGAAGACCATCTCACCGTGCGCGCGCATGATCGCGGCCTGGATGTCGACGATCGAATGCTGGCCGTCGAAGAGCTTCAGCACCGGCAGGAGGCCGAACGGCACCATCAGCACGGAGGACGTGTAGCCCGCCGGATCGCGGAGCGCCAGCACCGAGGCCCCGTCGTGGTCGACGGGGAACGCCTCGACGGCTCTGAGCTTCGGATACTCGTCGCTCACTGGAGGAAGTTCAGAGCCGCGGCGGCGTAAATCCGCGCCGCGTCGCACAACTCACGGACCTCGACGTACTCGTCCACCTGGTGCGGAATGAGCCGGTGTCCCGGACCGCACGTGACGATCGGAATCCCGAGCGCCGTCCTGAGGATCGTGCCGTCCGTCGAGCCGGGGACGCCGCCGAACCGCGGCGCTCGTCCCGTCGCCTGCCGGACCGCCTTCGTCATCGCGGCGACCAGCGGCTCCTCCCGCTCCACGCGGGTTGCGAGGCGATAGCCGTTCACCGGCTTCCAGTCGACGGTCACTCCGGGACAGCCGCTCGCGACGTCGCGGCACATCGTCTCGATCGCCTCTTGCAGCGTGGGCTCGTCGAGGCCCGGGGTCAGGCGGATGTCGAGCGTGGCTTCCGCCGCCGACGGGATGACGTTCGACTGCGCGACCCCGTGGGCGGGCGACCGCACGACCGTTGGCGTCACCGTCGGCGGACGGAGATAGCGGCTCTTCTCGCACAGGCGCCGCAAGCGCCGCTCGAGAAGTCGGCTCTGGCGCAGCAGCTCGCCGACCGCCTGGATCGGATTCACGCCGGCCTCGGGCATCGCGCCGTGAGCCATGCGCCCGCGCAGCGTCACGCGCGCCCACACCACGCCGCGCTGTTCCAGACAGATCTCGTTCTGCTCCGGCTCGCAGATGATGGCGCCGTCGAGCGTTCGCGCGATCTCCGTCGTCGCGAAGTGCCGCGCGCCCAGCATGTCGGCTTCCTCGTCGACCAGCGCGCCCACCACGAGTCTCCCGCGAAGACCGGCGCCGCTGCGCTGGATCGCGGCGGCGGCCACCATCGCGGCCGCGAGCCCCGATTTCATGTCGGCCGCGCCCCGCCCGTAGATGCGGCCGTCGACCAGGTCCGCGCCGAACGGCGCGTGCGACCACTCGAGCGGGTCGCCCTCAGCAGGAGACTCTTGCCGTCGCCCTTGTCTCCGAGCCACGCGACCACGTTCGGGCGTCCCGGCGCCACCTCGTGCGTCTCGGTCGCGAAGCCTTCCTTCGCGAGCCACGTCCGCACGTGTCGGGCGACGTCGGCTTCGGTGGCGGTGGGATCGCCAGGACGGACGACGCTCGGAATGCGGACGAGATCGCGCGTGAGCTCCACGAGTTCGGATTCGTCGATGCGCGCGAAGATGTTCTGGAGATCCACGCGCGTCACTCCGCGCGGACCGTCGAGCTACTCGAGCGGGAACGAGAGGATGACGGAATCGAGACGGATGACGCGATACTCCTCGCCCGCGATCCGGAAGTAATGACCCTCGACCTCCTCGGCCCCTTCCTCGAACGCGACGATCGTGCTGACGCCGGGCATCTCCCGGAACGCGTTCGCGCCTTCGTCGAACCCGTCGCCCTTGGTAACGACCTGGCCGTACAGGATCGGCGAGCCCTTGGGGCAGTGCACGCGGATGTCCGCGGGGGCTTCGGGCATCAGCTTGATCAGCAAATTGATGCCGTAGACCTGGATCGGGATCTGAGTCACGCGGGTCAGCCTCCTTTTGCGCCCCGGAGAGCGGATTCGCCCCCAGTCTTGATTATCGACATTTTGGATGCGACCACCGGGTTTGGGACAGACTCATTTGTGATGATATCACGCGGGCCGGAGTGCTCTTTGTGCGGTCCCCGGCACACCGCCTCCATCAGGCCGGCGTGTTGGTGCCCTGTTCCCGTGAGGGAGCCTCCAGCGACGGTGGGGCCGCCGTACCCGCGCTCGCGGCGATCTCGAGCTGCACCGAAAACTCCGGAGCCGTGAGGCGGCGCGGATCCTGATCGAGCGTCTCGAGCGCCGGGATCTCGTCCCGGCTCCCGACGCCGAGATCACGGAAGCGGCGCGCCGCCGGCAGCACGCGACGCTCGAGGGACCCGACCGCGTCGTTGTACGCTTCGACTGCGCGGCCCAGCGCCGTGCCCACGCCGCTCACGTGCGCACCGAGCGTCGCCAGGCGTTCGTAGAGGTCTTGCCCGAGCTTCTGGATGTCCTCGGCGTGCTTGGCCATTCGTTGTTGCTGCCACCCGTAGGCGATCGCCGCGAGGAGCGCGAAGAGCGTGACCGGCGTGGCGACGACGACGCGCTTTTCCATCGCGTCGGACAGGAGCTCGCGATCGACCTCCACCGCGGCCGCGACGAAGGCTTCGCCGGGGATGAACATGACGACCAGATCCGGGCTCGCCTTGAACTGCTTCCAGTACGCCTTGCCCGCCAGTTGCTGCATGTGCTGCCGGAGCGACGCCGCGTGTCGCAGGAGTGCCTGCTGACGGTCCTCGTCGGTCGCTGCCTCGACCGCCTCGAGATAGGCCGAGAGCGGCACCTTCGAGTCGAGCACGATCGTGCGGCCGGCCGGCATGCGCACCACCATGTCGGGCCGCACGCGACCGCTCTCGCCCTCCGCCGTGACCTGCTCGGAGAAATCGCAGTGCTCGGTCATGCCGGCCAGCTCGACGACCCGGCGAAGCGCGATCTCGCCCCATCGCCCCCGCGCCTGCGACCCGCGCAGCGCCGACGCGAGGCCGTGCGTCTCGCGCTCGAGCATCCGGCTCTGCTCGCCGAGGGCGCGCACGCGTTCCTCGAGCGTGCTGTACGCGTGCTGTCGAGCGTGCTCCATGTCGCGCACCTGGGCTTCGGCGCGCCTGAGCGCGTCGTGAAGAGGCTCGAGCAGCTTCTCGATCGCCGCTTCCCGGCGGCCCAGCTGGGCGTCGACGGTTTCCCGCGCCCGGTCGAACAGGATCGCGCTCGTCTGGTTCAGCGCATCCGCGCTCAAGGCCTTGAACGTTTCCCCCAGCCGATCGCGCGCGTCGTCGACGAAGCGCCGCTGCTCCTCCAGATTGCGGCGCTCGGATTGCCAGCGTTCCTCGGCTCGCGCGCGCTCGGTGCGTTCACGGTCGAGCGCCGCGCGGAGATCGGCGACTTCGAGCTGACGGTCGGTCAGCTGCTTGCCGAGCTCCTTCTCCAGGGTTTCGAGCGCGGCGATGCGTGTCGTGCGCGCGTCATGGTCAGCCCGTGCCCGCGCCAGGCGCTGCTGCGCGAAGAGCCATGCGACCGCGCTACCGACCGCGAGGCCGACGAGAACGAGGAGCAGCTCGGTCATTCGGGCACCTCACGCGAGCGCAGCGCTCGCCGTCGAGGCATGGGTTCCACGGTCGCCGTCGATACGGCGCCCCTCACGCCGGCGTCGTGCGCCCGCGAGCCCAGTGGCGGCAGACGCCGCGGAGACCGCACGGCGCACACACGACCGCGTCGCGACGATCCAGGCAGTCTCCGGACATGCGCTTGTGACAGAGGGCGAAGTCGAACTTGACCGGGTCGGTCGGGTCGATCTCGGCAAGACGGGCGGTGATCTCCTCGGCCATGCGCCAGTTCCGCGAGCGCCGGCGCGTGAGCCCGATCGCGCGGCTCATGTTCTCCACGTGCGTGTCGATGGGCATGAGCAGCCGCGCCGGCGCGACCGCCGTCCACAGACCGAAGTCGGGCTTCTCGCGTCGCACCATCCAGCGCAAGAACAGATGCAGCCGCTTGCACGGCCCGCCGGCGGAGGGCAGCGGAAAGAGATGACGATAGCCGCGCGAGAGCCGGCCGTGCGGAAACACCGGGAGGAGATCGGCGTCGAGGAAGGTGCGCGCGAATCGTTCCAGCGCAGCCGTGATGGGTCCAGCCGGATCCGGGTCGCCGGCGAGGAAGCATTGCTCCAGCGTGCCGTGCCGCAGGAGGATATCGCGGGTGGCGACACAGAATGCGACGATGTCGCGCGGCCGGTTGAAACGGTAGATGAAGTCTCGGAAGACGTCGCGCTGTCGCTCCGGGTCGAACTCGCGCACGAACGCGTACGGTGACGCCATCACGCCGAGGACGCCGTGAAGCTGCGCGCTGAAGAGGTCCACACGCCCGTACGCGAGACACGCGGTGAGGAGCGCCACGATCTCGCGGTCGCGCGGGTCCGGATAGTGCAGCGGGAAGCGGATGGCGTCGCGCTCGACGCGCGCGCCGTAGTCGAATTCGCGGTAGAGCTCTTCGAGCGGGCCACGCAGGCGTTCGGTGAGCGCGGCCGAGACACCGCGACGATGCGCCCGAACCGATTGGCCGCGCGGGGGGCGGGGCTGGCGGGGTCCCGCGCCCTTGTCCTGCCGGATTCGAGAGGCTCGACGTTCCACTGTCACGGCGCAGGCCGATTATGCAGCATCTCGCCCCACGTTGTCAGCCGGGACCCCAGATACGGTGGTCCCGTGGGCTTGACGATCCTGGCCCCGAGAGATAGGGTCGTCGCCATGAAACGGATCGGGATCGTGGGACTCGGAGCAATCGGACGTCAGGTCTGCCGTGCGCTCGACGATGGGATCGCGGGACTCACGCTCGCGGCCGGCACGGCCCGCGACGTCGATCGCGCCGAGGCGTTTCTGCGCACGCTTCGCTCGAAGCCGCCCTTCATGACGCTCGACGATCTGATCGACGCGTCCGACCTGGTCATCGAGGCGTCGACGCAGGCGCACCTCCGGGAGATCGCGCCGAGGACGCTCGGACGCGGGCGCGACCTGATCGTGCTGTCGTGCGGCGGCTTGCTCGGGCGCACGGACTGGATCGCGCTCGCCGAAGCCAATCGCTGCCGCATCCTCGTTCCCTCCGCCGCGATCGCCGGACTCGACGGCGTGAAGGGCGCGCGGGTCGGCGAGATCACCGGCGTGACCATGGAGACGCGCAAGCCGCCGCGCGGCCTCGCCGGCGCGCCGTGGATCGTCGAGCAGAAGATCGACCTGGATGCCATCACGACGGAGACGCTCGTCTTCGAGGGCTCGGCCACCGAGGCCTGCCGCGCATTCCCGGCGAACGTGAACGTCGTCGCGGCGCTGTCGCTCGCCGGCGTCGGCCCCGAGCGGACGCGCATCAAGATCTACGCGGTGCCCGGCCTCGACGTGAACCAGCACCGCATCGCGGTGCAGGGTGAGTTCGGACGGCTCAGGATCGAGGTCGAGAACGTCCCGTCGGAGAATCCGCGAACCGGGAAGCTGTCCTACCTCTCGACGATCGCGCTCCTTCGTGACCTGGGAGCCTCGCTGCGGGTCGGGACGTGACGCTCGTTCAGTCGGTAGCCGTCGCTTCGAGGTAGCGCTCCGCTTCGAGCGCCGCCATGCATCCGCTGCCGGCCGCGGTGACGGCCTGGCGCCAGACGGAATCCTGCACGTCGCCCGCGGCGAACACGCCCGGCACCGACGTCTGCGTGGTCCCGGCGAGGACCTTGACGTAGCCGTTCGGCAACAGGTCGATCTGGCCCCGGAACAGCGCCGTGTTCGGCTCGTGGCCGATGGCGACGAAGAGCCCGTCGACGGCATGCTCGGACCGTTCGCCCGTCTGCACGTCCCTGAGCCGCACCGCGCGAACCTTCCCGGTCGTGACGTCGAAGATCTCGTCGACCACGCTGTTCCAGATGAAGCCGATCTTCGGATTCTTCTGCGCGCGCTCCTGCATGATCTTCGAGGCGCGCAGCCGGTCGCGGCGGTGCACGACGTCCACCTTGCGGCCGAGGCGCGCCAGGTAGAGCGCCTCCTCGAGCGCGGAGTCGCCGCCTCCGACGACCATGATGTCCTGGTCCTTGAAGAAGAAGCCGTCACAGGTCGCGCACGTGGACACGCCGCGGCCCGTCAGCGCTCGCTCGGACGGAAGCCCGAGCGTCCTCGCCGTGGCGCCGGTGGCGATGATCACCGTCTGGGCGGGATATTCCGTGTCCCCGGCGCGAACGATGAACGGGCGGCGGGTGCAGTCCACGGCCGTCGCGTCGGCGGCGATCATCTCGGTGCCGAAGCGCTCCGCCTGCTTGTACATGGCTTCCATCAGATCCGGCCCCATCAAGCCGTCGACGAAGCCCGGATAGTTCTCGACGAGCGTCGTCAGCATGAGCTGGCCACCGGCCACGAGGCCGGTCAGCATCAGCGGCGCGAGATTCGCGCGCGCGGCGTAGATCGCCGCGGTGTATCCCGCCGGACCGGAGCCGATGATGACGACTTTACGAGGGACGGTCATGACGACGATCACTCCTTTCGCCTTCTTGGGATGCCGGGACGCTGCGAGAAGATGCGCGCATCGCGGGGTCGAGGATCTTCTCGAGCTCGGCGAGATCGCGAATCTCGTAGGACGGCAGCGCGATGCCGTCGGGCAGCGGCTCCGCCGCGCGGTTGATCCACGCGACCGGCATGCCGATGTCCTGCGCGCCGACCACGTCGATGTCCGCGCGATCGCCGACGAACAGCGCCTCGGCGGGCCTGACGCCGAGCTCCGTCAGCGCGACGTCGAAGATCTCCCGGCGCGGCTTGCGCCACCCAACCTCGGCGGAGACGACGATCGCCTCGAACAGGTCTGCGACGCCTGCTTGCTTCAAGATTCCGATCGCGGTCGGCGTGTAGTCGAAGTTGGAGACGACGGCGAGGCGATGGCGTTCGGCGAGGCGGCGGAGCAGCGGGCCATGGTGCGGCGGGAACTCGACCGCCTTCGAGAGCTCCCGCCGGTGGGTCTCGATCAGCGTGTCCACGAGATCGCCCGGGCACGCGTCGCGGTCCGATCTGGACGAGCGGGAGCCGTTCGCGATCGAAGACGACCCTCGCGCCAGCTCTCGCTGAGCGCCTCGTAGCAGGCGTCGAGCGTCACGGTCGGTGCGTGCGATTTCAAGACGTCGTGGAGCAGCCCCGCCGTCGACCGCACCTGTCGCGGTCCGATCCGGACGAGCGGGAGCCGTTCGCGATCGAAGACGACCAGCGTGTCGAAGAGGTCGAATAGCACGGCGCGAAACCGGCCCGGGCCCGTCACTCCTGCCCTCGTTCGAGTGGCTTCCGCGCCGCGAAGCCTTCGTCGAGCCCGTGCCAGTATCGGATCTCTCGCTCGCCGTACTTCCAGCAAAGATTCACCACCCGTCCTCTCAACAGATGCGGAAAGTCGACGAGCCCGAGCGACAGATCCTTCACCACACCACCCATCGCGGAGATTCTTTCGACGCCCGCGTTGAACTCGGCCGCGTGACGCTCGAGCGCCTCGGTGCTCGCCCGCCACTCCGCGCGATCGAAGATCGCGCCGCCCGACATCGTGATGCGCTGCTGCTCTTGCTTCACGCGGTCACGAATCTCGGACGCGGCGGCGTGAGCGCGCCGGAGCGACTCGACGATCTCGGTCAGCGCGGGGATCAGGGCTTCGACGTCCCGGGGCTCGAAGTAACGCTCAGACACGAAGACCGGCCTCGACGAAGATCGCGTGAACTTCTTTCGGTCCGTGCACGCCTCGCGTCAGCGTGAGCTCGATGTCGGCCGTCCGGCTCGGGCCGGTGATCAGGTTGATCATCGCGCCGCCGCTCCCCTCCCCGTCGCCGTGCCACGCTTCGAGGAACACGCCGAACTGCTGCAGCGATTCGAGCAGCGCGGACCGCTCGAAGAGCGCCACGTGGCACGGCGGCAGGAGCGACGTCGACCGCGGGCGTCCGGGTCCCGAGCGCAGGACCAGCGTCCCGGTTTCGGCGATGGCGAGGTCCACGCCGGTGAGTCCGAGGTCGGCCCGCGCGATGCGGGGGCGAAGATCACCTCGGGCCGACTCGCTCACCTCGCCGGCGGGCATGATCTCCACGGCGAGCCCCTCCGCGGACAGCAGTCGCTCGAGGTCAGCGCCGAGCGACGCGGGGGGCCAACCGACCAGACGCTCGAATCCGCGCTCGCGCGCGATCCCGCCGATCAGAGCGGGAACGTCCGCCAGCGTCTGCGCGCGATGGAGCACGCCGCCGACGCGCTCGAATTCCACGCGAAATCGTTCGAGGGTTGCGGGCCACCGCTCCGAGAGCTCGCGGCGCACGATCTCGACCGTCTCGGCCGGCCGCGCGGGCCGCTCCATGGGCGTCGCGGGAAAGAGTGCGCGCGCCGTGCGCATCTCGGCGCGGATCCGGTCGAAGAACTCGACACGGGTCGTCACGACGGTCCCGCCTCGCGCTCGAGCTCTGGCCATTGCTCCTGAAACGTGCGGCGCGCGACGGCCGGCAGATCGCGCGACGCCGTCC
>QHRT01000035.1 GCA_003220195.1 Candidatus Rokuibacteriota bacterium
TCCTCGTCGTCATCGTCGGCGGGGTGGAAACCGTGGTGGGTCCGCTGCTCGGCGCGGCCGTCGTGGTGCTTCTTCCGGAGGCCCTGGCGCGCGTCGCGGAGTACCGGCTGCTGGTCTTCGGCGTCCTCCTGCTCGGCGTGCTGTGGCTCGTGCCCGACGGCATTGCCGGAACGCTGCGGCGCGCGCGACGGGCGCGTGCATCGTCCACGGCGCCGCGGGCGACGTCCGATCTGCCGGCGTGCCTCGCTGATCGCGGCGCGGATGCCTCGCTGGTCGTCACCGGACTCGGCGTGTCGTTCGGCGGGCTTCGGGCGGTCGACGCCCTCACCTTCACGGCGCGGGCGGGCTTCATCACCAGCCTGATCGGTCCGAACGGCGCGGGCAAGACAACCGTGTTGAATTTGATATCCGGCTTCTCCGCGCCGGACGCCGGAACCGTGACGCTCGGCGCCGAGCCGATCACGCGCCGTCCGGCCCACGAGATCGCACGTCTCGGGGTCGCGCGCACGTACCAGACGAGCCAGCTCTTCGCGCGCATGGCGGTGCTCGACAACATCGTGATCGCGCTCCGATGCGGGCGCCTCGGCGCCCTCGCGGAGATGTTCTGGCGACGGCGCCAGGACGATGGGCGTCGCGCCACCGCCGACGCCCTGCTCGCGTACGTCGGTTACACCGGAGACGTCGAACGCCCGGCCGGTGAGCTCGCCCACGTCAACAAGCGGCTCGTGGAGATCGCGCGGGCGCTGGCCATTCGGCCGCGCGTGCTGATGCTCGACGAGCCGGCCGCGGGCCTCGGTCGCGAGGACACCGCGCGAATCGCCCGGCTGCTGCGCGACATCGCCACGACGGGCGTGGCGGTCGTGCTGATCGAGCACGACATGAAGCTGGTGATGGGAGTCTCTGATCACCTGGTCGTGCTCGACGCCGGGCGTGTGATCGCGCAGGGGACGCCCGACGTCGTGCGGAACGATCCCCTCGTGCGGAAGGCCTATCTCGGCGAGGCCGGCTTCGAAGCGCGGCCGCGCGCGCCCGGCTGGCGGCCGGGAGACGAGCGGGTGCTCGGCGCCGAGCGTGTCGGCGCCGGTTACGGCGCGGCGCCGGTGCTTCGCGGAATCGATCTCGTGGTGGACGCCGGTGAGCTCGTCGCGGTCCTCGGGCCAAACGGCGCCGGAAAGACGACGCTCATGCGAGCGCTCGCCGGTCTCCATCGTCCCGTCGATGGACGCGTGCTGTTGCTCGGGCGCAACGTCACCACGCTTCTCGCGCATCAGCTGACGCGCAGGTCTTCCCCGAGCTGACGGTGCTCGACAACATGAGGCTCGGCGCGTACGCTCACGGGCGCCTCGCGGCAATGGAGGACGTCGAGCGGATGCTCAGCCGATTCCCGGCGCTCCGCGCGCGGCTCGGCGCCCGCGCTGGCACGCTCTCGGGAGGCGAGCAGCAGATGGTCGCGATCTCGCGCGGCCTGCTCGCCCGTCCGCGTGTGCTGTTGCTGGACGAGCCGTCGCTGGGTCTTGCGCCGACGCTGGTCAACGGCTTCTTCGAGGTGCTGGCGTCGTTACGCGAGGAGGGCACGACGATCCTGCTCGTGGACCAGATGGCGGCGATGGCGCTCTCGGTGGCGGATCGAGGCTACGTCGTCGAGTCCGGACGCGTGGTCCGCGAAGGCGCCGCGGCGGTGCTCAAGCACGACCCGGCGGTGGAGCAGGCGTACCTCGGTGTGTAAACAGAAGACCGGGCTCCGCCTCCGATGAATGCCGGCCGGCGACGAGCCGATCCGTGTTCTTGCGCGAATCTCCGTTCCCCGGACTGAGGACGGAGGACGGCAGGGGCCTCAGCGCCCCGACCGACCGGATATTCTACGTTGGCGAGGTCCAGGTTCCGGAAGCCAGGTGGGTTCATCCGGGCGAGACCCGTGATCTCGTTATCGCGTTCCTGAACGTTCGTCGACCCCGAGCGCGCGCTCATCGAGGAGACTCACGATGGACACGATCCTCAGAAACGCCCGGGTAGTGACCGCGCCCCGCGGAGAGCCGACCGGCCCGGTCGACATCGGCATCGACCAGGGCCGGATCGTGCACGTCGGACCGCCGCTCTCCGCCGACGGACGTCAGATGGATCTCGGCGGCGCGCTCGTCGCGCCCGGCTTCGTCGAGACGCATATCCACCTCGACAAGTCGCGCCTGCTCGATCGGTGCCGCTCCGAGGAAGGCACGCTCGAAGAGGCGATCGGAGAGGTCGCCAGGGCGAAGAAGGCGTTCACCGCGGACGACGTCCACCGACGCGGCGCCGCGACGCTCGAGCAAGCGATCCTGCACGGCACGACGCACATGCGGACGCATCTCGAGGTCGATCCGGGCATCGGACTCCGCGGCCTCGACGGCATCATGCCGCTGATCGACGAATACCGCTGGGGCATCGATCTCGCGATCTGCGTCTTCCCTCAGGAGGGATTGCTGAACAATCCCGGGACCGACGAGCTGATGGTCGCGGCGCTCCGGCGCGGAGCGAGGGTCGTCGGCGCTGCCCCCTACACCGACTCGAACCCGCACGGCCAGATCGACCGCGTGTTCGAGATGGCGCGCGAGTTCGACGTCGATGTCGACATGCATCTCGACTTCGGGAACACCGCCGAGTACCTGGACGTCGAGTACGTCTGCGAGCAGACGCGGAAGTTCGGCTACGGCGGACGCGTCACGGTGGGGCACGTGACCAAGCTCTCGACCATCCCGAAAGAGCGGTTCGCGGCGATCGGCCGGCGACTCGCCGACGCCGGGGTGGCGGTGACCGTGCTGCCGTCGACGGATCTCTACCTGATGGGCCGGCATCAGGAGCACAGCGTTCTGCGCGGCGTCGTGCCCGTGCACACGCTGCTGGCCCTGGGCGTGAACTGCTCGCTGTCGAGCAACAACATCCTCAATCCGTTCACGCCGTTCGGCGACTGCTCGCTGCCGCGGATCGCGAACCTCTACGCGAACGTCTGTCAGGTGGGCAAAAGCGACGACGTGCGCGAGTGCTTCGAGATGATCACGCGGCGGTCGGCGCGTCTGCTGCGGCTCGACGATCACGGCATCGAGGTCGGGAAGTCCGCCGATCTCGTGGTCCTCGACTGCGAGACGCCGGAAGACGTCGTGGCGCAGGTCGTGAAGCCGCGCTACGGATTCAAGCGGGGCCGGCTCACGTTCACGCGGCCGGCGGCGGAGCTCCACCGGCCGCGATGATCGACGATCCCTTCAACGCGTTCTGCCGCGAGAACCACGTCGAGCGCGCCGGCGCGGCGAGCGGTCCGCTGCGGGGACTCAGGTTCGCGGCCAAGGACGTGTTCGACGTCGCCGGCGTCCGCACCGGCGCCGGCAGTCCCGACTGGCTGCGAACACATCCACCGGCCGACGCGACCGCGCCCGCTGTGCAGCGATTGCTCGACGGCGGCGCCGATCTCGTGGGCAAGACACAGACCGACGAGGTCGTCTACAGCCTGAACGGCGAGAACGCGCACTACGGAACGCCGGTGAACCCGAAGGCGCCGGGACGGATCCCCGGCGGCTCGTCCAGCGGCTCGGCGGTCGCGGTGGCTGGCGGCCTGGTCGACGTCGCGCTCGGCACCGACTGCGCGGGCTCGGTGCGCCTGCCGGCCAGTTACTGCGGCGCGTTCGGCTTTCGCCCCACGCATGGTCGCGTGAGCGCCGAGCGCGCCGTCGCGCTGGCGCCGAGCTTCGACGCGGTCGGATGGTTCGCGCGTGACGCGGATCAGCTCGAGCGAGTCGGACGAGTCCTCATCGACGGGCCGTCGGCAAATGTCGTCGTGCGCCGCGCTCTCATCGGCGTGGACGCGTTCGACATGGCCGCGGCCGGCATGCGAGACGCGCTCCGTGATGGGATCGATGCGGTCGTCGCGCGCGTCGGCTCGGCCGACGAGGTCACCGCCCATCGACCGGGCCTCGCGGACCTCCAGCGGTGGTTTCGCGTGCTGCAAGCGTTCGAGGTGTGGGCGACGCACGGCGAGTGGATCACGCGGGTGCGGCCGAGCTTCGGACCGGGCATCCGCGAGCGCTACGCGTGGGCGTCAACCGTCACCGCCGCCGACGTGGCGGCTCCGCGGGTCGAGCGCGAGGCATTCCGAGCGTCGCTCGACGCGATGCTGGGCGACGACGCGATCCTCGTCCTGCCGACCGCACCCGGCATCGCGCCGCTCCAGAACACGCCGGCCGAGACACTCGAAACATTTCGCGGTCAGGCGATCAGCTTGCTCGCCATCGCAGGTCTCGCCGGGGTGCCGCAGGTCACGATGCCCGTCGGAGCGCTCGACGGCTGCCCCGTCGGGCTCTCGCTCATCGGTCCTCGCGGGAGCGATCTGGCCCTTCTGGCCCTGGTGCGCTCGCTGGCGTCGCGGGAGGAGCTACTCGAACAGCGACGGCTGCGTCGCGGCGCCCGCGGGGACGGCCGGTCGCCGCTCGCGTCGTGACTTTCGTGCCGGGCCACGATGGCGACCGCGTGCGTGGTCCGGCTCTGGCGCCGGCAGCTCGGTCGGCACCCGTCCGGCGCCGAGCTTCTTCCAGCCCTTCAGGTGCGCGATCCGCTCGCCCTGCTTCAGCACGAGCAGATCGACCAGGCGGGCCAGCGGATGACCGAGGAGTCGCAGGTACTTTTCCCAGTAGCGCGGCGTGAGCGCCAGCATCCGCATGTCGCCGATCGCGAGCGACAGCGCCGTGCGATCACCCTTGCGGCCGGCGAGACGGAGATTCTCGAGGACTTTGTCGCGACTGATCCGTGTCGAGGTCCGCGGAACGGATCGCTGGCTCGAACGTCGCGCCATCGTGCGAGGATGCTATCACGCTGCCGGCACGGGCGCCGTCAGCGGACGAGCAGCTCGTAGTCCTCGCGCTGCGGGCGCCCCGCGATGGTCTGGACGGTGATCTTGACGTTGAGCTGCGCGGCCAGGCGCTCGCGCGGCTCCCTCGCCTCGCCGTCGAAATGACTCACGATGTCCGGATGCGCGCGCACGATCACCTCGTGGCTGCCCGGCTCCGCCGCGACCTTCGCCTGGAGCGCGCGAAAGATCTCTGCGGCCAGCGTGGCGTCCGACTTCACGACACCGCCGCCCTTGCACGTCGGGCAGGTCGTGGACAGCATCGCGAGCAGGTCCTGGCGCACGCGCTTGCGCGTCATCTCGACCAGCCCGAGCTCGGAGATGTCGAGCACGTTCGTCCGGGCCTTGTCCTCCGCCAGCGCCTTCTTCATCGCGTGCGAGACCTCCGCGCGATGCTCCGCGGGCTCCATGTCGATGAAGTCGATGATGATGATGCCGCCGAGATCGCGCAGCCGGATCTGGCGGACGATCTCGTTCACCGCCTCCAGGTTGATCTTCAGCACGGTCTGCTCGAAGTCGCGCTTGCCGACGTACTTGCCCGTGTTGACGTCGATGGAGACGAGCGCCTCGGTGTGGTCGATCACGATGGACCCGCCGGACTTGAGCCACACGCGCCGTCTGAGCGCCTTCTCGATCTCCCGCTCGACGCCGTAGGCTTCGAAGATCGGCGTCAGGCCCTCGTAGCTTTTGACCCGCTCCGCCAGCGCGGGCACCAGCGCCTCGGCATCCGCGCGGCACTTCTCGTACATCTCGCGGCTGTCGACGATGAACTCCTCGACCTCGGGCGACAGGAGATCTCGCACGACCCGGAACGTGAGATCCATCTCCTCGTGCAGCACGGCCGGCGCGGACGCCCGCTCGTAGCGGGCGCTGATCTGCGACCAGAGGCGTGAGAGGAACTCGATGTCGGCGCGGATCTCGTCCCCGCCCTTGCCCTCGGCGTTGGTGCGGACGATGAAGCCGCCCGGCGGCGGCGTCTGCTCGCGCACGACCGCGCGGAGCCGGTCGCGCTCCTGCTCGTCGCGAATGCGGCGCGACACGCCGAGGTGGCTCACCTGGGGCATGTAGACGAGATAGCGGCCGGGCAGCGAGATGAACGAGGTCACGCGTGCGCCCTTGGTCCCGAGCGATTCCTTGGAGACCTGGACCAGGATCTCCTGGCCCTTGCGAAGTACTTCCTCGATCGGCACCACCGCCTCCCGGCGCGGTTCTTCCTCGCTCTCAGCGCCGGCCGCGGCGCTCTCAGCGCCGGCCGCGGCGCTCTCAGCGACGGCTGGGGCGCTCTCGACACCGGCCGCGGCGCTTTCGACGCCGACCTCGGCGTTCGCGATGTCGGTTCCGCTGTCGTCGCCTGCGGTCACGGTGTCCACGACCGCGCCGTGCTCCCCGGCGACACGGTCGTCGACGTCGGTGTCGACGTCCCCGTCGTCATCGCTTCCGGCGAGCATCCGGCGCGCGTAGTCGCCGATGTTGGCGGTGTAGTCGCCGGCGTAGAGGAACGCGTCCTTGGCGAGCCCGATGTCGACGAACGCGGCCTGCATCCCGGGCAGGACGTTCGTCACCGTGCCCTTGTAGACGCTGCCGACGATCGAGCGGTGGCGATGCCGCTCCAGGTAGAGCTCGACGAGGAGGTTAGCCTCCTGGACGGCGACGCGTGTTTCGGTCAAGCCTGCGTTGACGATGATCCGTTTGCCCACGGCAGCACCTCACCGACACGGAAGCGCGCGATCCGATCGTGCGGATCCCGTGTCTCATTGGAACTGCCGCATCCGAACCGAGAGCAGGAGCCCGAGGGCCATCAGGGACACGACCATCGACGAGCCGCCATAGCTCATCAGGGGTAAGGGAATCCCCACGACCGGCAGGAGGCCGGTGACCATGCCCACGTTGACCAGCACCTGTGAGGCGATCAGCGTCGTCGCACCGAGTGCGACGAGCCGGCCGACCGGCTCCCGTGCCGAGGCCGCGATGTCGAATCCCCGCAAGAGCACGAGCGCGTACGCGGCGAGCAGCACGAGACACCCCACGAATCCCCACATCTCGGCGAACACGGCGAAAATGAAGTCCGTGTGACGCTCCGGCAGGAAGGCGAGACGGCTCTGCGTCGCGCCAGCGACGCCCTTCCCCAGGAGCTGCCCGGACCCGATGGCGATCTTGGCCTGGATGACGTTGTAGGCGCTTCCGAGCGGATCGCGGAACGGGTCCAGGTACACGAGGATGCGTTCCCGCTGATAGTCCTTCAGCGCAAGCCACGCGACCGGCGCGGCAGCGAGCGCGACGGCGCCCATGGCCGAGAGCAGTCGGGCGCCGATACCCGCGCCGACCAGCAGGACGATCAGGACGGGGAAGATCAGCAGCGCCGTGCCGAGGTCCGGCTGCTTCACGATGAGGCCGGCCGGCAGCGCGGCAAGAGGGAAGAGCCAGGCGACGGTGCCCGACGTGACGGGCTGCGCCCAGCGCGAGGTCAAGAACCAGACGACGGTCAAGATGAACGCGAGCTTGAACAGCTCGGATGGCTGCACGGAGAACGGGCCGACGCCGATCCAGCGCCGGGCGCCGGACACGGAGCGTCCGACGACGAAGACGGACGCGACCGCGAGCACCGCGAGCACGTAGAGGATCGGCGCGACGCGGACGAGCTTCTGATAGTCGATGCTGGCGACGACCGCGAGGGCGACGAGGCCGATCCCGAACCACGCGACCTGACGGAGCGCGACCGCCGACCCGGCGCGACCCGGGTGCAGGCAGGCGAGCGTCGTCGCCGAAAGCCCGGCGAGCACGGTGGCGCCGGCGAGCAGCGACCAGTCGACGTTTTGCAACAGGCGGCGATCGATCATCATCGTGCCGATCACCCCAGGATCTCGATCGCCGCGACCTTCTCCATGAAGATCGATTGAAGAATTTTGCGCGCGATCGGCGCCGCGACCTGGCCGCCCTTGCCTCCGCCTTCGGCCAGAACGATGACCACGACCTCGGGGTCGTTGAGCGGCGCGAACGCGGCGAACCAGGCGTGGTCCTGGCCTTTGTCCGCCCTGGAGTTCGCGATCGTCTGGGCGGTCCCCGTCTTGCCGGCGATGTCGAGGCCCGGGATTCGCGCTGCGGCGCCCGTGCCGCCCTCGTTCACGACCGACCAGAGACTCTGGCGCAGGAACGCCCACACCAAGGGGGAAAGCTCGACGTGGCCATTCACCTTGCCGGGATCGCTCCAGACGACGCCGCGCTCGAGCCGTTCGACGCGCTGGACCAGCCGCGGCTTCCACAGAACGCCGCCGTTCGCGACGGCGGACATGAACCGCGCAACCTGCATCGGCGTGACCAGGACCTGGCCTTGCCCGATCGACATGTTCACGGTTTCGCCCGCATGCCAGGTCGCGGCTTTCTTGCCCTGACGAATCTTGGGATGCGGAATCAGACCGAGCTTCTCGCCCGGAAGGTCGACCCCGGTCGCCGCGCCGAACCCGAACTGGTTGGCGTACCGCGCGATCGTCGAGCCTCCTACCCTGAGCCCGGCCTGGTAAAAGAAAATGTTGCAGGACTGGACGATCGCACGACGGAGGTCGACGCCGCCGTGGCCACCTTCCTTCCAGTCCTTGAAGGTCCACGCGCCGAGATGGAACTCGCCGTTGCAGTGCGTGCGGTCCATCGGTGTCAGCGTGCCTTCTTGCAAGCCCGCCGCGGCGACCACGATCTTGAAGACCGACCCCGGCGCGTACTGACTCTGGATCACGCGGTTCAGCAGCGGATGCGCCGGGTCCTGCACCACCTTGAGCCACGCCGCGCGATCGATCGTGCTGGTGAACCGGTCGACCTCGAAGGCCGGCGCCGACACCATCGCGAGCACGTCCCCGGATCTCGGGTCCATCACCACCACGGCGCCGGCGTGGCCCTCGAGCGCCCGCTCCGCCGCTTCCTGGATGCGCCGGTCGAGCGTCGTGTACACCTGCGCGCCGGGCTGCGGCTCCGTCTGCTTGATCGTGCGGATCGGGCGTCCGAGGGCGTCCACCTCGATCTGCTCACCGCCGTCGCGGCCACGGAGATACTCGTCGAGCAGCCTCTCGAGACCGCTCTGCCCGACCATGTCACCGCGCCGATACCGGCCCTGCTTCAGCTGATCGTCGTTCGCTTCCCGCACGTAGCCGAGCAGGTGCGCGGCGAAGCGGCGCGTCGGATACGCGCGCTGCGGCTCGACCTCGACGATGACGCCGGGCAGCTCCAGCTTCCACTCCTCGACTTTCGCCACGTCCTCCAGCGTGAGACCGCGGCGGACGCGCACGGGCGAGAGCGAGTCGGGCGAGACCTTGTCGGCCGCCTCGACGAGCTCTTCGTAGGAGATCTGGAGCAAGGACGCCACCCGACCGAGCGCCGCGTTGCGGCGCTCGACATCGCGGTCGAGCTCGCGCGGAATGAGCGACAGCGTGAACGCGGGTCGATTGTCGACGAGCGGCGCGCCGTGGCGGTCGAACAGGATGCCGCGCGGCGCCGCGATCGGACGCACTCGCGTGCGGTTCTTGTCGGAGGCGTCGAGGAACCGGCCGCCTTCGAGCACTTGCAGATACCAGAGCTGGCCGACGATGACCAGGAAGGCGACCATCACGGCCGCCGCGATCGCGACCACGCGCTTCTGACCCGCGTCGCGGCGGTCGCTCGGCGGCAGTCGTCGGGGGTTCACGGTCAGGAGCTCCGGTCGCGGAACGACTCGGCCGTCAGCAGCGCGAACACGAAGGCGGCGCCGAGAAATCCGTTGTAGACGGCCTGGGGCAGGACGACGTACGTCATCACCTCGGTGAACGGCGCCGGAAATCGGAAGAGCTTGAGCAGGAAGAATCGCCCCAGGCCTTCGGCGACGCTGAGGACCAGGAGCCCTGGCACCTGCACGAGGGGCTGCGTGACCCGGAGCCGTCCGCCGAGCGCGCCCACACCGAAGCCGACGACCGCCTTGGTCAACGCCTGGACGCCGATCAGACCGCCCGTGGCGATGTCCTGGAGCAGCCCCGCCGCAAACCCGGCCAGGCACCCGGTCTCGGAGCCCCGGCGAAGCGCGAGCAGCACGACGACGATCAGCGGAATGTCGGGCGCGACGTCGCCGATCCGGAGCGCCGGCGCGAGTGTCGCCTGCACGATGCCGCCGCCGAACACGGTGAGCGCGAGAAAAGTCCGCAATCCTCAGCCGTCGGTAGGGAAGTGCGCCGCGAGATCGCGCGCGGTGTCGCCGGTCAGCAGGAGGACCTCCTCTACCCGAGCGAATTCGACCGCCGGCGCGAGGACGGCGTAATGGAAGAGCGCCGAGCCGCGATCGTCGATCGCCGTCACGCGGCCGATCGGTATCCCGCGCGGGAAGAGGCCGCCCAGGCCGGACGTCACGATCACGTCGCCGGGGGTGATGCCGCTGCCGTCGCGCGCCATGTACTTGAACCGCACACCGCCCCGCGGATCGCCTTCGACGATGCCCGAGGTTCGCGTCCGCACGGCGTGCGCGCCGACCGTGGACGTCGGATCGGTCAGGACCTGCACGATGGCCGCGCCGGGCCGGACCTCGACGACCCGCCCGACGAGACCTTCAGGGGCGATCACCGCGGTGAGCCGCGCGATCTTGTCGCCACGCCCGCGATTCACGGTGAGCGATCGCACCCAGCCGCCCCATTCGCGCGCGATGACTTCCGCGGGCAGGGTTCCGAGCGGCAGCCGGGCGCGGAGATCGAGCAGGCGCCGGAGCCGCCGGTTCTCGTCCACCGTCTCCTGGACGGCGAGGCCGTCCACCCGCAAGCCGCGGATTTCGTCGCGCAGTCGTTGATTCTCGGCACGGACATTCTTCCAGTCGAGATAGGTCGCCCAGAGGCCGAAGGCGCCGCGATGGACCCGCGAGAGCACGAGCTGCACAGGGGTCGTGACGACCGCGACCGCATCCGCGGCTTGCGACGATCGCCCACGGCTCTGCAGCGTGAGCAGCAGCAAGGCCACGAGCACGACCGCTCCGAGGAGCGCGAGCCCGCGACGGTTCATCGACGGCGCCTCCGACCGTGATTGCGATGCGCTAGGTGGGAATCGCCACCTTCTTCAAGAGGTTCAGCTCGTCGAGCACCTGGCCCGTGCCGAGCGCCACGCAGGAGAGCGGATCGTCGGCCACGGCCACCGGGAGATTCGTTTCCTGGCGCAACAGGTGATCCAGACCCCGCAGGAGCGCCCCGCCACCGGTGAGCACAATGCCCTTGTCGACGATGTCGGCCGCGAGCTCCGGGGGCGTCCGCTCGAGGCAGGTTCGTACCGTCTCGACGATCGTCATCACGGGCTCGCGCAAAGCCTCGCGGATCTCCTCGTCCGTGATCACGATGGTCTTGGGAATTCCGTCGATCAGGTCGCGTCCCTTCACCTCCATGGTGCGGCGATCGCCGCCCATCGGGTACGCGCCCCCGAGGTTGATCTTGATCTCCTCGGCGCGCCGGTCGCCAACCAGAAGATTGTAGTGCTTTTTGATGTACTGCACGATCGCTTCGTCCATCTCGTCGCCCGCGATCCGGACCGACTTGCAGTACACGATGCCGGACAGCGAGATGACCGCCACCTCCGTCGTGCCGCCGCCGATGTCGACGATCATGTTGCCGCCCGGCTCCTGGATGGGCAGGCCGGCGCCGATCGCCGCCGCCATCGGTTCCTCGATCAGGTAGACCTCGCGCGCCCCGGCCTGCATCGCGGAGTCCCGGACCGCACGCTTTTCCACCTGCGTGATCCCGGACGGAACGCCGATGACGATCCGCGGTCTCACGAGCGTGCGCCGCCGGTGCACTTTCGAGATGAAGTGCTCGATCATCTTCTCGGTCACGTCGAAGTCGGCGATGACGCCGTCCTTGAGGGGGCGGATCGCGACGATGTTCCCCGGGGTGCGCCCGAGCATCGCCTTCGCCTCGTGCCCCACCGCGAGCGTCGAATGATCCGCCTGATGGATCGCGACGATCGACGGCTCGTTCAGGACGATGCCTTCACCCCGGACGTAGACCAGCGTGTTCGCGGTGCCGAGATCCACGGCGAGGTCGTTCGAAAACATTCCGGCCAGAAGGTTGTAGAACATCGGGCCCTCGTTGTGTCAGGTTTACCGCCCTTGAATGGAAATTGTATCGCCGAGCCTCGAGGTTACCACCCCCGGCGTTGGGGGCATGGAAGACATGGTTAAACCCAGGTTTTTTGAAGCGTTCCGAGCGTTCAGGCCGACTCGCCGAGTACCACCGCCGAATCATTATGGCACCGGCTCTCCCCGGCTGCGGGGCGCTTTGGACCAGCGTGAGAATTTCAATTGACTTGACGGGGCCTACGTGTAAATCTTGCCTCCGGCTTTTCGCCCCGAACGGAGTTGCAGAGATCAGAGATTTGAAACGAACGCCGCGCCGGACCGTCACCGCGCGGCGTTTTTCTTTGCCTTCCAATTTCGGAAGGTAACTCCGCCATTCCGGCGGGAGACACACGGGGCTCTCGGATCCCCAGGAGAGGTCGCGCGAATGGCACAGGGACATGTGAAGTGGTTCAACGATGCGAAGGGCTACGGGTTCATCACACAGGAGAGTGGGGAAGACGTCTTCGTTCACTACAGTGCGATCCAGGCCCAGGGCTTCAAGAGCCTGGCCGAGGGTGACAAGGTCGAGTTCGAGGTGACTCGCGGTCCGAAGGGCCTTCAGGCCGCGAACGTTCGCAAGATCTAGCCGAGTGCGGTCGTCCCGCTTCGAGACGCGCTGAACAAGCTCGGAAAACGCCGCAGGGATCATCCGCCGATCGCATCCCGGTTGAAGTGCTGCTTCGGATACCCTCGTTGGTCCCGACTTGCCGCCGTCGACCGCGGTCCGACGGAGTCGGCACGTCCCGTTTGACATCCAGAGGAAGAGGAATATGGCACAGGGAACAGTGAAGTGGTTCAACGACGCGAAGGGCTACGGCTTCATCCAGATCGAAGGTGGCGAAGACGTCTTCGTGCACTACAGCGCCATCCAGGCTCAGGGCTTCAAGACGCTCACCGAGGGTGACCAGGTCGAGTTCGAGGTGACCCGCGGCCCCAAGGGGTTGCAGGCGGCGAACGTCAAGAAGGTGTAGCCGTTCTCGCTCGAGGCTTTTGGCGGCCCGCCCTCACCCGGCGGGCCGTTCTCTTTTTGCACGGCCCAGCGGACATAGAAAGCCCCGACGGCCTCTGCGACGCGGGCATCATCATGTCGCGCGTCGCCCCACTGGTGCAGAGCGGGACCGTCGGGGCCGGTGGTGCCTGGACTCCCAGGCCGTCCACCCGAGCTAGCGTGGACCTTGCCTAGGAGGCAACCACCTCACAGGACACCGTAGGGATCGTACACATCAGCTGGATCACCTCCTATTCTCGGCAAGGGCGCCACGCGGGCCCAGATCCCACTGACCCACAACCGGGTGCCGACTCCCGGCCCTGGGCTCGGTCACGCTCAACCGCCGACGACATTGCCGGTGGGGGCGCTGCTGGAGCGCTGCTACGCTCCGACCGATTTGCCTCATCGTACCTCAGGCCCGCGAGGCGCCCAAGTCAAAACTCTGCCGTTACTTCACGACGATCCGGTCGCGGTTCTTCTCCCACAGGTGCTCGCCGACCCCGTGGACCTTCCGGATCTCCTCGGCCTTCTTGAACGGCCCGTGGGCCGTCCGGTACTCGACGATCTTCTCCGCGACCCTGTGACCGATGCCGTCGAGCGCCATCAACTCCTTGACGTCGGCCGTGTTGATGTTCACGGTCTCGTGCGTCGCCGTCTCGGTCACCCCGTGCGAGCCCCGGCCGGCATGGGCCGGGGCGATCCCGAAGCAGGCGGTGACGACGCAGAGCGCCACCGCACCGACTGTGAATCGATCGATCATCGTTTCCTCCCGCTGTGAGTTCATGCCACCCATGACCCGCTCCGCGGTCCATGGGGTGATGAACCGGGTTCACCGCACCTTCGTGTTCGCGCGCCGACCTGTTCGGCGCGCGGGACTTCCGATCGCTCGCGAGCGGGATCCATTCGACGGGCGGACGCCGACGCGGTCAACGTCCAAAGTTCGAGTCACGCGAGAGGGATACGTGTACCGATTCGCGAACGGTCAGTCGCGGTCGGCGAGACGCCGCAGGTGCTCGGACCACTCCACGGGAACGAGGCCTTGCTTCCGCGTGTTGCAGTCCTTGCAGGCGGGCACGACGTTGCCGCGGATCGATTTGCCGCCACGGCCCAGCGGAACGACGTGGTCCATCGTCAGCGAGCCGGCGCCGACGTGGCGGCCACAGTAGTGACAGATGCCGGACGCCAGCCGGCGTTTCCACCAGGCGCTCTGACGCAGGAGCCGCGCCTTCGCGCGCTCGCGCCGGAGCTCGTCGGGATCGATCGGCGCGTAGAACTCAGTCACTCGACGCGACCGCGCTCGACAGTTCTTCCCATTCGCGCATGAGCCACGCCACTTCGGCCTCGGCCGTCTTCTGCTCGGTCGTGATCGCGCGCGCCCGGTCGGCATCGCGATAGAGCGCCGGATCGCCGAGCGCCTCGCCGATCTCGCCGAGGCGGCGTTCGAGCTCGGCAATGCGCCGCTCCACCGTCTGGAGGCGCGCGCGCAGCTGCTTCGTCTCGCGCGACACCCGCGGGCTCCGCGGCGAGGACGCCGCGGACGATCCCGGCGCCCGCGCCCGTCCATCCGGGCCCGGCGTCGCGCCCGACGCGGCGGTGTCCCGCGGCGACACGAGAGGCTCGCGCTGATCCCGATCGTCGTCTCCGACGGCGCCCCGCCCCGCCTTCGCGGCGAGGTAGTCGTCATAGCTCCCGAGGTACGTGACGAGCCGGCCCCGATCGATCTCCACGACCCTGGTGGCGATGCGATTGATGAAGTAGCGGTCGTGCGAGATGCAGACGATCGTCCCGGCGAACGCCCCCAGCGCCGACTCGAGCACCTCGCGCGACACCAGATCGAGATGATTCGTCGGCTCGTCGAGTGCGAGCAGCGCGGCGGGGCGGGCGAGCATCCGCGCGAGCGCGACCCGCGCTTTTTCGCCGCCGGACAGCACCGCGACGCGCTTCTCGGCGGCGTCGCCGGAGAAGAGAAAGGCGCCGAGAATCGAGCGCAGCCTCGTCTGTCCGGCGGTCGGCGCGACCTGTTCCAGCTCTTCCAGCGCGGTGCGTGTGGGATCGAGCGCGTCGAGCTGATGCTGGGCGTAGTAGTGCACGGTGACGTGCGAGCCGAGCGTGCGCTCGCCGCGGTCGAAGGGCAAGACGCCGGCGACGATCCGGAGCAGCGTCGACTTGCCGGCCCCGTTCGGGCCGACGAGCGCGACGCGGTCGCCACGCTCGAGCTCGAAGTCGACGCCGGCGTAGACGACGTTGTCACCGTACGCCTTGTGCACCGAGTGGAGCGTCGCCACGCGGCGCCCCGTGCGCGGCGGCTCGGGAAAGCTGAACCGGATGCGCCGCGCCTCCGGTCCGAGCTCGATCCGCTCGACCCGGTCGAGCATCTTGATCCGGCTCTGGACCTGCCGCGCCTTCGTGGCCTGATAGCGAAAGCGCTCGATGAAGCGCTCGATCTCCACGATGCGGCGCGCCTGGTTCTTCGCTTCCGCTTCGCGAAGCTCGCGCCGCGCCTCGCGCTCGACCAGGTAGTGGTCGTAGTCGCCATGATAGAGCGCCAGGCCGTCGGGGCCGACCTCGGCGATCGAGCTCACCATCCGGTTCAGGAAGTACCGATCGTGCGACACGACCACGACGGTGCCTTCGTATCCGGAGAGAAACTCTTCCAGCCACGCGAGCGACTCGAGGTCGAGATGGTTCGTCGGCTCGTCGAGCAGCAAGAGCGACGGACGCAGGAGCAGGAGGCGCGCGAGCGCCGCGCGCATCCGCCAGCCGCCGGACAGCTCGACGAGCGGCCGTGTCTCGTCGGCCGTCGCGAATCCGAGGCCACCCAGAATGGCCCGCGCCTCGGTCTCCAGGCGATAGCCGCCAAGCGCCTCGAACCGGTGTTGCAGCTCGCCGTACCGGGCCATCGCGCGCTCGTCCGGATCCGTCGCGAGGGTCTCGCCGAGCTGCTCCATTTCGCGCTCGATCTGCCAGACGTCGTCGTAGCCCGACAGCGCTTCGGCCAGGACCGAGCCCGCGCCGGCTCCCGCGACTTCTTGCGGGAGATAGCCGACGGTGGCACTCCTGGCGCGGCTCACGACCCCGGTGTCGGGCTCTTCGAGTCCGGCGAGAATTCGACAGATCGTGGTTTTCCCGGCGCCGTTCGGGCCCACGAGCCCGATGCGCTCACCGGCCGAGATGGTCCACGAGAGGTCCCGGAAGAGGGTCTGTCCTCCGTACGCCTTGGCGATGCGCTCGACCTGGATCACCCCATGCCCTGCACGCGCTCGGGTGACACCTTGACCGTGACGCGCACCTCGCCCGGCTGCCGGAACGGGTAGCGATCCTGGCCGAGATAGCGCTTGGCGAGCGCGTCGATGTGGGGGTCCGCTCCGTTCTCCGTCATCTCGACCACGCGGCCCATGACTTGAAGATACCGATACGGGTTGTCGGGATCCTGGATCGACAGCGCGACGCGCGGGTTGTTACGGAGCTTCCGGTCCTTCACGCGGCCCCTGGCGGTGTTGAAGCGCACGTGCGTGCCGTCCCAGTCGACCCACACCGGTGTCACTTGCGGCGCGCCGTCACGGCCGACCGTCGCCAGGTGCGCAAACGCCTTCTTGGTGAAGAGGTCCCGGTACTTCTCGGGAATCGTCGCCATGACACACTCCTTGGTCCTTCAGTTCGTGGAAACCATCGAGCGCGCTGCGGTCGATGGGTTCACGCCTCTCAGCCCTGTTTCGTCGTGAGCTCGGCGGCGCGCGCCTCCGCCAGGGCGCGCATCGCGAAGAGCAGGCGGACGAGACACTGCTGGACCAGCACCGCGTCCTGCGTGAACGGGTCCGCGACCCATTCACGCGCCCATTCCGCCTTCTCGCTGCTGAACCCGAGAGTCGGCGAGAGCTTTTGCAGGCGCAGCAAGAGGTCGTCGGGGGGCAGCCCGCTCGACTTCAGACGCGCCACGGTCGCCGCGCGCACGGCCGCGTTCCAGATACCCGTCAGGCCCTCGATCAATGCCGCGTAGCACTGGAGGCCGCTCTTCTCCTGGAACTGCTGCAGCACGGGAGGCACGAGCGGGTTGACCGTGGTGTTGCCGTCGTCGTCCACGCCGAAGAGCGGGCCGATGACCGGATCGCGGTGAGCCGCCGGCAACCGCTCGAGCAACGCGACGGCGATGGACGCCGGTACCGGCGGGAGCCCGGCCAAACGTTCGAGCAGCGGCGCGTCACCCGGCATGGCTCTATCCTCGTGCGTGGGTCGGCTCGCTCCCGAGATCGGCGCGCGCCAGATCCTGCGCGCGTCCGCCCGGCACGAGGAAGACCGACGCCAGCGCGGCCAGTGAAATCAGGAAGCCGACGACGAAGACGGCGTGCAGGGCCTCGGCCATCGGCTGCCCGCTCGAGAGCTGCCGCGCCATGACCACGCCCATCACCGCGATCCCGATCGCGCCGCCGACGGCGCGGAAGAACTGCGTCATCGACGTCGCGGCTCCGAGATCGGACCGCGGGACCGCGCTCTGGACCGCGATCAGCATCGGCACCATGTTGAGGCCCATGCCGATGCCGCCGACGAGCGCGTCGCGCATCGCGACGCCTTGCGTGAGCGCCGCCGACCAGCGAGAGAGCAAGACGAACGACGTGACCAGGCACACCATGCCCGCCAGCACGACGGTGCGATAGCCGACCCGGAGGACCAGGCGCGCCCCCATCACCGACATCGCGACCCAGCCGAAGACGAAGGGGATCAGCACGACCCCCGCCGCAGTGGCGCTCATGCCGGCGACGGCCTGGAGAAACAGCGGCACGAACTGGATCGATCCGAACATCGCGACGCCGGCCAGGAACCCGGTCACGGCCGCCGCGACGACGATGCGGTTGGTGAAGAGCCGGAGCGGGATCATCGGCTCGGGGGCGCGGCGCTCGACGGCGATGAACGTGGTCAGCGCGACGGCGGCGACGAGCACCGGCACGGCGACCGCGACGCCCACGGACTCCTGGCGTCGGCCCAGTTCGAGGCCCAGGAGCAACGCGGAGACGCCGGCGGCAAACAGCGCGGCGCCGGTGTAGTCGATCACCGGCTTCTGCTCCGGCCGCTCGCCGTCGCGCAGCCCCGACGCGATCAACGCCATCGCGACCGCGCCGAATGGCACGTTGATGTAGAAGACCCACCGCCACGAGACGTGATCGGTCAGAAGACCACCGATCAAGGGCCCGAGCAGGGACGCGACGCCCCACACGGATGCGATGTAGCCCTGCATCCGGGCTCGACGCTCGAGCCCGAAGAGCTCACCGACGATCGTCATCCCGATCGTCATCAGCGATCCGGCCCCGAGACCCTGGATCATGCGAAAGACGATCAGCTCGCGCATGTCCTGCGACAGCCCCGAGAGCACCGAGCCGGCGAGGAAGATGACGAGCCCGGTGAGATAGACGGCCCGCCGGCCGAAGAGGTCCGAGAGGCGACCCCAGAGCGGCATCATCACCGTCGAGGTCAGCAGGAATCCGGAGCCCACCCACGAGTAGATCTCGATCCCGCCGAGACTGGCGACGGCCTTCGGCATCGCGGTCGCGACCACGGTGGACTCCATCGCGCCGAGGAAGATCGACAGCACCACGCCGGCGACGGCCTGTCGCTTGCGAGCGTCCTCCATCAGTGACCGCCCGTGCAGCCTGCGCACCGGCACAGGGCGCGGAGCTCGGCGTACGGATAGAGGCTCTCGTGACGATCCGACCACACCACGCGAAGGCCGCCCGGCGTGCGCGCGATCTCTGCCGGCCACGCCATCGCCGGCGTCACCGACGCCTCCGCGCACGTCCCACACGGGCAATCCTGACGCAGCCGCTCGAAGGGATAGATGCTGCCGTGGGTGTCGGCCCAGTCGACGCCGAGCGCGTAGCGGCCGACCATGTGAACGTCCTTCGGCACGTTCGGATCCGGCTGCCCGAGCAGCGGCAGCTTCAGCTTGCGGTCCATGCGGCTCCGTTCGCCGGCAGCTTGAGGCGCAGCCCGGCCAGGAGGTAATGGACCGCCAGGTTACGGTAGGAGCCCCACGGCCGGGCGCGGCGCCGTACCTGCTCCTCGCTCAGCTCGCGGTCGCGCGCGTAGTACCGCTCGACGGCGCGACGCACGCCGAGATCGCCGGCCGGGCAGACGTCGCCACGGCCGAGGCAGCGCGCCAGATACCATTCCGCGGTCCATCGCCCGAGCCCGCGGAGCCCGGTGATCGCCTCGATCACCGCGACGTTCGGCGCATCGGCGAGACGGTCGAGGTCGAGCGTCCCGTCGAAGACCGCGCGCGCGACCTCACGGATGTACTCGCCCTTCCGCGTCGAGAACTTCATGGCGCGAAACTCCGCGAGCCGGACGTGCGCGAGCGCCGAGGCGTCCGGGAACGCGTACACGGTGTCGCCGGCGATGCGCGCCGGCGTTCCATATCTCTTCACGAGCCGCGCGCGACAGGCGAAGGCGAACGCGAGATTCACCTGCTGCGCGCTGATGGAGCCGACCAGCATCTCGAGCGCGGTCGGCGCGAGCGTCGGGCGCAGCCCGTAGAGCGGGCCGACCAGCTCGGCGAGCACCGGGTCGGACTTCGCAAAGCGATAGAACCCGGGCAGGTCGAACGCGAGCCCGAAGATCTTCGCGACCTCCCGCGAGACGGCCGCCTCGACCACCGACGATCGCGTCTCCGGCACGTGGACGTCGAGCCGCTGGTCGTCGACGCCCTGCTGCCAGCGCACCTCGTAGGGCCAGAGCCGACCGTCAACGCGAAGCACCCGGCGGAAGGCGTCGTTCCCTACCCGGTTCGCGGGGTCCTCCCCGAAGACGTGATAGCGCGCGAGCGTCGCCGCGGGATCGAGCGGGCCGTTCACGGGCAGAGAGAGTTTCATGCAGAATTCACGCGGGGATTCAGTGTACCAGAGAGTCCCCGCGCGGGAGGGCGGCCGGAGCCGCGGCGTCTTCCGATCGCCCGTGACGGGCCGCGCGCGTGCCGGTCGATCGGCGGAGGCCGCGGCCCGTCAGCGGGCGATCACGTTTCAGGCGGCTTTGCGCTCTTCTCCGAAGCCGTCCGAACTACGATAGCGTTCCTCGGTGCCGGGGATGTAGCGGGTTTCCAGCTGCTTGAAGTGATCGACGCGGGCCATCACGTGATGGCTCTCCGTCGGATGCCCGGTCTTGGTGCGCTCGAGCGTCCACTGCGCCTGCTCCTGGTTCTTCACCAGGTCTTCCATCGCGTTCCAGACGCCGTACATGGCGGCATGCGCGGCGAAGAGCGTGATGAAGATGAACTTGTACCCGAGCTCGCCGAGCTCCCGGAACAGGAACGGATTCGGGTCGGCGCTCCACTTGAACGACGACGAGTAGTTGAACGCGAGCGGCAGGCGCGGGTGCGTCTGACGCATCGCCTTCGCGAACGCGATGGCCGGCTCGCGCGAGGCATTCGAGAGCTCGCACCAGACCAGATCGACCCCGGCGTCGGCGTACGCGCGGCCGCGCCAGATCGCTTCCTCCAGGCTGCCGCCGACCGCACCGTAGGCGTCGGTGCGGGCGATCAGGACGAAATCGGGGTCGAGCCGCCGGCGGGTGTCGACCGCGGCGCGGAACTTCCCGATCGCCTCCTCGCGCGGGAGGATCGTCTTGCCGGCGATGTGGCCGCATCGTTTCGGGAACCGCTGGTCCTCGATGTGGATGCCGGCCACGCCGGTCTTGACGTACTCCTGCACCGTTCGGATCGTGCTGAGGGCATTGCCGTAGCCGTCGTCCGCGTCGGCGATGATCGGGAGCGACGTGGCGCTGGCGATCATGGACGCGAGGCGCGTCATCTCCGTCATCGTGATGAAGCCCATGTCCGGCCAGCCGTTGGCCAGCGCGACCGAGTAACCGCTCATGTAGACGGACTTCAGCCCGACGCGCGCGGCGATCTGGGCGTCGAGCGGTGAATAGACGCCCGCGGTAAAGAGGTAGTCCTCGTCCTTCAGCAGCTCGCGGAACTTCCGGCCCATGCTGTTCACGGTCACGATCCTCCTCGTGTCACGCCGCCCGTCCGATCGACGTCACGCACCACCGGCAATACGTCACGCCGTCGACCTCGATCGAGCATGATCGGCACATCCCGGTGCCGCAGTCCGAACATTGCGTCCGGGACCGCGGACGATCGAGCGTCATCCCGCATTCGCACACCGCGTTCACGAGCGCTTCCTCCGGAAACATCAGACCCCCCTTCGGAGCGCGCCGGCCAAGCCGGACGCGGCTCCTCGATCATCATGCGGGCCCCGAAAGGCGCGCGGACGCGCCTGACATGGCCCCCATCCCCTCGCCCGCTCGGAGCGCGCGGCCACGCCGGACGCCCCTTGATCGAGCGCGAGTTCTAGAAATGGTACGGACCGCCGTTGCCGAGATCGCCGGTCCCGAGCAGCGTCTCGGCGCACCGGCGGCAGTAGCTCACGGATTCGAGCGCGATCGCGCAGACGGGACAGCAATTGGCGCCGCATTCGAGGCAGGCCAGACGATAGAACGGGTAGCGAATCGGGGTCCCGCAGTCACACCGCCCGGCCATCGTCCCCTCCCATCCCTCGTCGTGAATGTTCTTTCACGGCGCGAATGTTCTTTCTTAGGTACAAGACGCGTACCAACATCCGGGCCGGGGACGGCGGACGGGAAGACAAGGACTTACGCCTCGCGTCGGCTCCGGTCCACCCGCGAATCGCGGGAGACTTTGCAGGAAACGGAAAGGCCGCTGCGGGCGAGGCCCTGCGGCGTGAGGCGGACCTAA
>QHRT01000164.1 GCA_003220195.1 Candidatus Rokuibacteriota bacterium
GGTCTCGGGATGGTTCACGTTCGCGGGGATGATGGCACGGCCACGCGCCACCTCGTCACGCACGCGCTCGGGTGCGACACCTTCGCGGAGCGCGATGAACTCCATCTCCGCCGTGATCTCGCCGCGCCTGGCGTAGTGCATCTGCGTCACCCGACGTCCCGGCCTGGCGCGGAGCGGACGGCGCACGCTCGCGAACCGGACACCGCCGAGCGTCGGATCGTCTTCCCGTTCTCGCCGATACCACGACGACGGTCCCGCAAGCTCCTCGGTATCGACGCGATCGAGGATCCACCGCAGCCGGAGCGGGGGCAGTCCGCGCTTCAGGTCCAGGTCCGCGTCGGGATCGGTGTACGGCCCGCTCGTGTCGTAGAGCCTGAGCGGTGGATTGCCGCCCGCGAGCATGATCTCGCGCATCGGAACACGAAGATCGGAGCGCGAGCCGGTGACGTAAATCTTCCGCGAGTTGTAGCGGGGCGCTGTCATGAGCGTCCTCCCTTCGCTGGCATTAACCAGATCAGGTTCGTGCGGTCGGCGACGCGCGTCGTCTCGACGCGGTGGTAGTCGCCCTCTCAGCCCGGTGGCCCCGAGCTCCCGCGTTGGGGGACCGAACGCGCAGTAGCGTACGCCGCGCGCTCGGGAGGGTCAAGCGCGCAGGCGCGGCGTGCTGCTGCTACCTGAAAATGTCATGGCGTAACTGCAACGTGATATGACCGCACCTTCTCAGCCACTGGTCCTGTCGCGTTCTGCGGATCCCGGCTGACGACCGTCGAGCCCCACGCCGAGCCGGTCCAGCTTGGCGGCGAGCGCTCGTTCGCTGATGCCGAGAAGCCGCGCGGCGGCCCGGCGGTTGCCCGAAACGCTGTGCAGCGTCGCGACAATGACCGCTCGCTCCGCCTCGGTGGCGGCGAGCCGGGCGATTTGCTTGAGCGGCGTGACGCGAAGGCCGTCGGCGGCAGGCACGCTGTCGACCGCCACCGGGGTCAGCAACCGCTCGACGTCCGGGGTCATGCCAAGCAGCGCGACCCGGTGCACGAGGTTTTCGAGCTCCCTGACGTTGCCGGGCCAGGTGTGGCGCAGGAACAGCTCGAGCGTCGCCGGCGGGATCTCGGCGGGCCGGCCATACTCCTCGGCCAGCCGCGCGCGGAAGTGGTCGATCAGCACCGGAATGTCTTCCGGCCGCTCGCGCAGCGGTGGGACGCGGATCTCGATGACGTTCAGGCGATAGTAGAGATCTTCCCGGAACTTGCCCGCCGTCATCCTCGTACGGAGGTCGCTGTTGGTGGCCGCGATGACCTGCACATCGACGGCGATGGGGCGGTGACCGCCGACGCGGAAGAACTGGCCGTCCTGGAGCACGTGCAACAGCTTTGGCTGGACGTCCATCGGGAGATCCGCGACCTCGTCGAGGAAGATCGTGCCGCCGTCGCTTTGCTCGAACCAACCCCGACGCTGCGCCCGCGCGTCCGTGAACGCGCCCTTCTCGTGCCCGAACAGCTCCGACTCGCAAAGGTCAGCCTGGATCGCCGCACAGTTCAGCTTCACGAACGGACGGCTCGCGCGACTGGATCGGGCGTGAATGGCGCGGGCGACGACCTCCTTGCCGACGCCGCTCTCTCCGAGGATCAGCACGCCGATCCTTCCCTGCGCCGTCTTCGCGACGCGGTCCACGAGTCGAGCGATCGCCTGCATGGCGCTGCTCCGGCCGAGATCGGCGGAGTGCCGCGCCACGACGGCGCCCAGCGCCGCGACCCACATCTGGCCGGCATACCGCCCGAGACCGCCGGTGGTGTTGGCGAGCTCCACCAGATAGGAAATCACGCGGAGGCTCGTCAGGAGCACAGGCACGGCGGCGAGGACGGAGCACCAGCCGAGCAGCGCGCCCCGAGTCATGACCTTCTTCACTGGGGGTCTCTCCTCGGGGTCCCGTCCGAGATTCGATTTCCCAGCCCTCGCAGCCAGTTCACGATCGATTCGGTACGCCTGCGGGCATCACGGATCTCGGCGTGGATCCCATCACGCATCTCCCGGATTTCCCCGTCGAGCCACTGGCGCACTCTCGCGCGAGCCGTCTCCGTCGATGGCGACGGTGGAGTCGCCTCGCGCGGCGGTTCGGGCGGCCGTGCCGCTGCACTGGGATCAGGCGCCGCCGCTACGGGATCGCTTGTCGGCCCCAAGGCCCGCACTCGATCGCCGTCAGCCGTGAGCGGCGTCACCGCATCCGTCTTGCCTGACGGCGGAGGGGCGTTCACCGACGGCGCCGGAGCGTTTGCGACTCCCTTATCTGGTATTCGATCGGGGCTGGCATCCGGATCGGGAACGTCCATCGTCCTCGCGTTCTGCCTCACGCGTTCTTCCTGCTTTTGCCGGTCGGCGAGACGAGGCGGTTCCGGGAGGACCGGGGTAGGGGGGCCAGGCCTCTCGCCATCGAGCACGTTGTGGTCGTCGGCGCGGGTCGAGACCAGGTCACGGTCAGTGGACCGCGGTGGCAGCTCCGCCGCACGCACCGTTCCAGCGCGCGCGGCGCGCGCCGGTCGCGTCGGCTCAGCGGGTTGTGTCGATGCCGGGCGCGCCTCGAGACGCCGGACGCGTTCCGCAAGGTCCGACAGCTCCCGACGGAGCGTTTCAGTGTCGCGCGCGTGCTCGTCGCGCGCGGCGTCCCGCGCGAGCGCGGACAGCCGATCACCGTTGCGCGCCGGCGCCCCGAATCCGATCAGGGCCGTGATCCCGGCAAGGACGAAGCACACCAGCGCGCCGGCATGCGCGAGGCGCGTGATCATGACTCGCCGGTGCTGGCGCTCGGGCTGCTCGTCGACCTCCGGCACCGATCCGAACCAGACCAGCACGACGCAGACGAGGGCCGCGCCAAGGGCCGTGAGGAAGAGAATGGCGGGCAGGGCGAACGGTGGCAGGTACTGCATGAAACCTCCGCGTCGCCAGGAAGCGACTGTTTCGTTCGACGCGGATCACCGGGGCCGTATTCTGCGCGCCGCTCGGCAAAGCGTGGGCAAACTCTACACTGCGCTGCGGCGCAGCCGCCGCGCGCCCGGAGGCGTCAGAGACGCCAGAAGCTCGCATGCTATCATCGGCTCCGGATGCGCGTCGCGCGCGCTCACCGCGAGGGTGCCATGAAAATCTGCATGTTCCACCTGATGCCGTATCGCTTCCTGCCCGACGACTTCGAGCGCCGCTACCGCTCCGTGTGGGTCGACGTGCCGCACGAGCTGTTCGACGCGCAGAAGGCCGGCTCGCTGTACAACGAGTTCCTGGACGAGCTCGAGTTCGCCGAGCAGGTCGGGTTCGACGGGCTCTGCGTCAACGAGCATCACAACAACGCCTACGGCCTGATGCCGTCGCCAAATTTGATGGCCGCGGCGCTGACGCGCCGCACGTCGCGTGCGGCGATCATCGTGCTCGGGAACAGTCTCGCGGCGTACAACCCGCCGCTGCGCGTCGCGGAAGAGTTCGCGATGCTCGACTGCCTGTCCGGCGGCCGGCTGGTCGCCGGCTTTCCGGTCGGAACGCCGATGGACATGGACTTCGCGTACGGCATCGATCCCGCGACCGTGCGCGACCGCTATCACGAGGCGCACGATCTCGTCATCCAGGCGTGGACGCGCCCGGAGGTCTTTGCGTTCAACGGCAAGTACACGAAGCTGCGCTACGTGAACATCTGGCCGCAGCCGCTCCAGAAGCCGCACCCGCCGGTCTGGATTCCCGGCGGTGGGAGTCTCGAGACGTACGCGTGGACCGCGCAGCTCGATTACGTGTACTGCTACCTCTCGTACTTCGGCTACAAGCGCGGCAAGGGCATCATGGACGCGTTCTGGCAGACGCTCGAAGGGCTCGGCACCGACGACAACCCGTACCGCGCGGGGTTCCTGCAGCTGGTCTGCGTCGCCGACTCGGACGCCGAGGCCGAGCGACTCTACTTCCCGCACGTCCACTACTTCTACCAGAAGTGCCTGAACGTCTGGGAGGGTTGGGCGGAGCCGCCGGGGTATCGCACGCCCGCGACGATCAAGGCGGGCGTGCGAGCGCAGTTCGGCGCGAAGGCGAAGGCGATCCGCGCGAAGCTCCAGTGGAAGGACTACGTCGACATGGGCTACGTCATCGCTGGCAGCGCCGCCACCGTGCGGGAGCACCTGCTCGACTGCATCAAGACCCTGCGCGTCGGTCATCTGATGGCCTTGCTCCAGATCGGCTCGATGCCGAAAGACCTGGCGATGCGGAACATCGATCTCTTCGCCCGCGAGGTGATGCCGCACGTCCGTGACGTGTGGCCGGGCTACGAGGATCGCTGGTGGCCGTCGGGCGCCGGGTCATGACGCCACGAGAAGACAGCATCGCGATCCGCGACGGCGCCGTGACATTCCGCGTGCAGTCTGCCGGCGCCGGAGCGCCGCTCGTCTATTTCCACTCGTTCCACGAGCGGGATCCGTGGTCCCCGTTCCTCGAGCGGCTCGCCGAGCGATTCACGGTCCTCGCGCCGACGCACCCCGGCGCGCCCGGATCGGGCGGCGTCGAGACGCTCGACGACGTTCACGACCTGGTGCTTGCCTACGACGAGTTGCTCGACGCGCTCGGCCTCTCGAGTCCGCATCTGGTCGGGCATTTCTTCGGCGGCATGGTGGCGGCCGAGATCGTCGCGGTGTTCCGGCGCCGTGCGGCGAAGCTCGCGCTGCTCTCGCCGCTCGGGCTCTGGATCGACTCGGCGCCGAACGCGGATCTCCTGATCCTTCCCATCGAAGAGCTGCTGGCGACGCTCTGGCGCGACCCCGAGTCCGAGGCGGCGCGCGCGTGGGCGGCTTCGCCGGACGTGGATCCGGACAATGTCCCGGCGCTCGCGCAGTCGCTCCAGCGCCGCGCGGCGATGGCGAAGTTCGTGTGGCCGATCCCGGACAAGGGCCTGGTGAAGCGCCTGCACCGGATCACCGCGCCGACGCTCTTGCTCTGGGGCGATCACGATCGCGCGAATCCCCTCGCGTACGCCGAGGAGTGGCAGAAACGGATCAGGGGCGCGGAGCTGAAATTGCTCCCAGGCGGTCACATGCTCCTCCACGAGTCCCCGCAGACCACCGCCGACGCCGTGGCGAGATTTCTCGGATGAGCGCACTGGTTCCCGGCAGCGCGATCGTGACCGGCGGCGGCTCGGGGATCGGGCGCGCGATCGCGGTCGCGCTCGCGAAGGCGGGCGCCCCGGTGGCGGTCGTCGATCTTTTCGGCAACGGCGCGAAAGAGACCGCCGCCGCGATCACGACCGGGGGGAGTCGGGCGATGTCGCTGATCGCGGACGTCAGCTCCTGGGCGGACGTCGATCACGCGGTCACCGCCGCCGTGCAGGAGCTCGGCCCGGTCGGCATCCTCGTGAACGCGGCGGGAATCCTCGACGGCTACGCAACCGCGGACGAGATTGCGCCCGCCGTGTTCGAGCGCGTGATCGCGATCAACCTGACCGGCACGTTCTTCGCGGCGCGGCGCGCGCTGGCGGACATGCTGCCGCTCGGGCGCGGACGGATCATCAATCTCGCGTCGGTCGCCGGGCTGGTCGGCGACGGTGGCGGCGCCGCATACGTCGCCTCGAAGCACGGTGTGGTCGGCTTGACCCGGCGCATGGCGACGACGTACGCGGGGCGGGGCATCACGGTCAACGCGATCTGTCCGGGACCGATCGCCACGGATCTCCGGCCGAACTCGGCTCGCATCCTGGGCGCCGACGCTCCCCCGATGCGCGGCATCGGGGGAGACGAGGCGGCGATCCGCGCGATCGTGCCGGCGGAGCGCCGGGGGACCGTGGATGAGATTGCGGAAGCGGCGATGTACCTCGCGAGCGAGGCCGCAGCATACGTGACCGGACACACGCTGGTCATAGACGGAGGATGG
>QHRT01000165.1 GCA_003220195.1 Candidatus Rokuibacteriota bacterium
GAACATGTTGGTCGCCACGATGCGGCAAGTGGGCTAGCCGGGCTGTCGCGCCGTCTTTGCGCGGTTTTCTTGCCGGGAGCCATCCGGGGCCCGGGCGCGCGCAGCTCGCCCGGCGGCTCGGCTTTGCCGGCTCACGCTGGTCGTCCTAGAATCTCGCTCCGGAGGACTTCGCGGCATGCCCATCTCGTTCGGCATCTTCGACTGGATCGACCGGCGCCCGATTCCGCTCGGGCAGCTCTACGAGGAGCGGCTCGCGCTGGTGGAAGCGGCCGACGAGGCCGGCTTCTTCGGCTATCACATCGCCGAGCACCATCAGACGCCGCTCGGGATGGCGCCGTCGCCGTCGGTGTTCCTGGCGGCGGTGGCGCAGCGCACGCGCCGGATCCACTTCGGGCCGCTGGTGTACCTGCTGCCGCTCTACTCGCCCCTCCGGCTGATCGCCGAGATCTGCATGCTCGATCATCTGAGCGGCGGGCGCCTGGAAGTCGGTGTCGGTCGCGGCGTGTCCCCCTACGAAGTCGGCTACCACGGGCTCACCGTCGAGGACACGCGTCCCATGTTCCTGGAAGCCTTGTCGGTGCTGGTGGCGGGGATGACCCGCGAAAGGCTGACGCACGAGGGCACGTATTACCGGTACGACGACGTGCCGATGGAGCTCCGCCCGCTCCAGGCGCCGTATCCGCCGATCTGGTATGCGACCAACACCATCGACAACGTGGAGTGGGCCGCCGCGCGGGGCATGCAACTGGTCAGCCTGGGCGCGGCCTCCGCGTTTCGAGCCATCGTCGATCGGTATCGCGCGGCGTGGAGGCAGCACGAGGACGAGGCCGACCGCCTGAACCCTCACGTCGCGACTCCGCGAATCGGCATCACGCGCCTGGTCGTCGTCGCCGACACCGACGCCGAGGCCGAGGCCATCGTGCGAGCCGTGCATCCGCACTGGAAAGCGAGCTTCGTCAAGCTCTGGGCCGCTCACGACGACGCGACCGTGTACCAGCGAGTCAATCTGCTCGATCTCGAGGCGGCGCTGCGCGACGAGATGATCGTCCGGGGCTCGCCCGAGCACGTGCGAGACCAGATCGCTCGCCTGATCGACGTGACGGGCGCCAACTATTTCGTCGGGTGCTTCGCCTGGGGCGACATCGCGTTCGAGCACGCGCTCCGGTCGCTGCGCCTGTTCACCGACGAGGTGATGCCGACCTTCACGAGGTGAAGTACCCTGGGGCCACCCGAGCCCAGCCCAGCCCAAGTGAGCCGCAACCAATCCAAGGAGAGAACGACATGGCTTCCGACTTCGATCGCAAGGCAGAGGACGTCGGCAACATCCTCCAGCTCGAGCACGTCAACGTGCGGATCCCGGACCAGCAGATCGGCACGCTGTTCTACGTCATCGGGCTCGGATTCACGCGCGACCCGTACCTGAACGTCGGCCTCCAGAACATGTGGATCAACCTCGGCCAGCAGCAATTCCACCTGCCGACCGCCGAGCCCCAGGTCGTGCGCGGCGTCGTCGGGCTCTGCGTGCCGAGTCTCGACGCGCTCGTGCAGCGGCTCGACAACGTGAAGGAGCGCCTGGCCGGGACGAAATTCTCCTACGCCGTCGAGGACAAGCACGTCAGCATCACGACGCCGTGGGGGAACAAGATGCGCGCGCACGGACCGAGCCCGGAGTTCGGGGACATGACGCTCGGCATGCCGTACGTCGAGTTCCCGGTGCCGCAGGGCCACGCGACCGGCATCGCGCGGTTCTACCGAGAGGTCTTCGGCGCCGTCGCCGGCGTGACGTCGAATGGCGGGGTCGCCGCCCACGTGAAGGTCGGGCCGGGTCAGGAGCTGATCTTCGCAGAGACCACCGAGCCGCTTGCCGAGTACGACGGCCATCACATCGCGATCTACGTCTCGGACTTCGGGGCGCCGCACCGGTGGCTGGTCGACGCGAAGCTCCTCACCGAGGAATCGAACCGCTACCAGTACCGCTTCAAGGACATCGTCGATCCCGACACGAAACGCGTGCTCTTCACCCTCGAGCACGAGGTGCGATGCGCCACGCATCCGATGTACTTGCGCCCGATGGTGAACCGGAACCCGGCGCAGATCCAGCGCACCTACGTGCGAGGCCGCGACGCGTACGTTCCGGGGATGGAGTAGCGCGCGCGTTTCCGCGACCTCGACTCCATCTCGAGACGAGCGGCGAGCGCCGGCTTGACTCGATACTCGAGCTCGTCACGCCGAGAGGACGCTTCCGGCGTCAGCGAACGGCGAGCACCGCGTCGGCGAAGAGACGGGGCGTCTCGAGCGGAAGGTCGTGACCCACCCCGTCGAGGACCCGTCGCTCGTACCGGCCGGTGAAGTGGTGCGCGTGACGGTCCGCCGCGTGGAAGCCGCTCACGCCGTTGTCGCGGCCCTCGAGCGAGATGGTCGGGACGCCGATCGGGGGCTGAGCCGCGAGGCGACGCTCGGTGTCCTCCACTGCTGGGTCACCAGAGACGAGCCCGTAGCGGTGCCGATACGAATGGATGACCACGTCGACGAAGTCGGGGTTGTCGAATGAAGCCGCGGTGCGCTTGTAGATCTCTTCGTCGAAGGGCCAGCTCGGCGACCAGAGTTTCCACAAGAGCCGGCAGAGCTCGTAACGATTCTGCGCGAGGCCCGCGCGGCCACGCTCGCTGTGGAAGTAGTACTGGTACCAGAGGGCGTGCTCGCGCTCCGGCGGCTGCGGCTTCATGGACGTGGCCACGTTCTGGACGTTGTAACCGCCGCCGGTGACGAGTCCGCGGACGCGCTCCGGCCAGAGGGCGGCGACGATGCACGCGGCGCGCCCGCCCCAGTCATAGCCCGCGAGCACGGCACGGTCGATCCCGAGCGCGTCGAGCAGCGCCAGCAGATCGTGCGCCAGCACGGCCCGCTGGCCCGATCGCGGGGGACTGCTCGACAGGAACCGCGTCGGTCAGTATCCGCGCAGGTACGGGACGACGACTCGACACCCGGCCGACACGAGCAGCGGCGCCACCTGGTCGTAGACGCGAACGTCATAGGGAAACCCGTGGGCGACGCGCAGGACTCCGGCCTCGACGTGCTTCAGCATGGCTCGTCTATACCACGGCGGTGATCAGTGCAGGACCCCCGCGTCGTACGCCGCGTTGCCGCCCACGAGCGTCAGCACCGAGCGGAGCTGCTTCAGTCCCTCGTCGGGGACCGAGAAGTAGTCGTCGTTCAGGACGACCAGGTCGCCGTACTTTCCGACCTCGATCGTTCCGAGCGGCTCGTCGTCGAAGAACCACGCCGTCGCCGACGTGTAGAGACGCAGCGCTTCGAGTCGCGAGATCTGCTGCCCGGTGTTGCCGACCACGCCGCGCGCGTTGCGGCCCGTCGTCGCGTGATACATGTGAATGAACGGGTTCATCGGCGCGATCTGCATGCCATCACCACCGGCCGCGGCGCGGATGCCGCTGTCGAGCACGGTCCGGTAGGGCGGCCCGGTGCCGGAGCTGAAGTACGTGAAGCCCGAGAGGTTCACGCCGCATCCGAGCGCCTTCAACCGGGCGAGATAGTCCGCCGTGATCGACGGCACGTGCGCCAGCACCCATCGGAGATCCGTGATGGAGTAGAGCTGGTTCACCGTCTCCCAGCCCTCGACGATCGCCTGGTAGTCGGGCGGGACGATGGAGTGGTTCTCGTTCCGCCATCGGGCCTGGGCGACCAGCGTCGTCGCTTCGAGCCAGACGGGATGCGGCAGCGTCACCGCGCCGTAGGCCGTGAACTCGCCGATCGCACCCGTGCGCAGCATGTCGCTGCCGAAGAACGGCCAGGTGTCGTTGAGCCGGGCTTTCAGGTGCGGAAGAGTCGGATCGGTCTCGAACTCGAGGAAATTCACCCGCACGCGAATGGTCATCTTGCCCTGGCGGTGCAGCGTGACGAGCGGCAGGTGCATCAGGTACTCTTCGGCGTGCGCCGCGCCATCGTCCGGCGAGCTGCCGCAGGGAATGGGCTCTTCTCCGCAGCCGCACGCATCGCCGGCGCCGCAGCTCGCCAGGGACGGCCACGCGCCCTGATCGAGCTGCGTCGTTGCGCCGACCGTCGCGGCGTACGCCATGCAGTCGAGCGTGCTGCGCATCTGATCGTCGAACGTCTGCATCTGTCGAAGCTCGTAGAGCGCGAGCTGGGTCGGGCTCGTGCCGACGAGCCCGTTGCCGCTCGCGATCGAGCCGTCGGGGCCGACCGGAATCCCCTTGCTCGTGAAGAACGCCTTGCCCATCGTGTTGGTCGTCGCCGGTCCGGCGAATCCGACCTGGACGTAGACGGGCCGGTCGAAGACGGCGGCGTCGAGCTCGGTGAGCGTCGGCAGCCGATTCTCCGTGAACTGGCTCGGATTGAAGCCGCCGATCGTCGTGATCCACTGTCCGGAAGGCACCACCGGCCGGCGGGCCGCGAGCGTCGTCTGGACGTCCCGGATCGAGTACGCATTCTCGAGCGGCGTGTGATAGCCCGGTCGCAAGCCCATGAGCACGATGTGATTATGCGTGTCCACCAGGCCCGGCAGCACGGTGCGGCCGCCCAGGTCGATCTTCCGAACGTTGCTCGCGACGCCACTCAGCTTGTCGGCCACCTGGTAGAAGCGCCCGTCACGGATGAGCACGGACGTCACGACGCGGTTCGACGCGTCCATCGTGTGGATCTTGCCGTTCACCAGCGCGATGTCCGAGAAGAACGGGGCGGGCGCGCCGCTTGCCGGCGAGGACGCCGCGTTCACGCGCTCGGGTCGCGAGACCGATAATCCGCCGGCGAGCCCGACGGCCGCGCCGGCGGCGGCGCCGCCGGCCGCGAGAAATCTTCTGCGCGAGACGCCGTTCTGGTCCTGCACACGACCGGTGGAATTCGAAGGAAGCCGGCGGTCACTGGCCATGATCGGATCTCTCCTCGATCGAGGCGCCACCGGCGGGCGAGTGAAGCGCCGATAGCGCAGCGCTCTGGTGAGGCGTGATGAATGACAAGCCCGGGCAACTTTCGCGCCACGTCCGGCCGAGTGTCGGCGAGCCCGAAAAACGCCGGGCTCGATACGGCTTTCGGTGGCCGGGACGTCGACTGACCGCGTGACGTACGACAGGGTGGACGTGAACCCGAATTCCCGATTCATTGCCGCGGTGCCACAGTGGATTCGCCCAGTGCCGCCGCTCCCGCGACGGCGCTACGCCAGAGGGAGACCGGTTTCCGCGCGCGCGTGCTCGTCGTGGACGCGGACGATCGGCGCGACGTCGGCGTGGACGCGCTCGTCGCCGACGATCGACAGCAGTGCGCACGTGGCGTACCGCGCGACGGCCCTCTCGTACCGCGCGACCCACTCTCGAGCGCGCCGTTCGGCCGAATCATCCGCGAACGGATACGGACGACGCTCGACGAGGCGCGCGCCGTCGCCGCGAAGGTGCCGGACGGCGCGTCACGGGGCTCTATGCCGCGCACAGCGCCAATCTCAAGGCCGGTGTCGCATGGTATGGCGTCATCACCGCCGCGAAGACGCCCGAGCGGCCGAAGCATCCGCTCGATCTCGTCACCGAGATCAAGGCGCCCGTGCTCGGACTCTATGGAAGCGCGGATCAGGGCATCCCCGTCGCGGACGTGGAAAAGATGCGCGACGCGCCGAAGACCGCCGGCAAGAAGAACAACCTCGTCATCTACGACGGCGCCCCCCACGGATTTCACGCCGACTACCGTCCCAGCTATCGCGAGGATGCGGCGAAAGACGGGTGGTCCCGCTGCCTCGCCTGGTTCAAGGACAACGGCGTGGCCTGAGTGCCGGGACGCGACCCATTCGAGCGGCGGGCGCCGGAGTTCCGGGCGCCCGCCGCCACGAGACGTTGCGCGGCCCCTACGGCAGCGGGCGGGTGCGCCGGCCCGGGCCGACACCCGTGCCCTCGCGAAGATCCTTCGCGGAAACCTCGTCGACCCCCTTGGGCCAGCGGCGCTTCAGCGGGTCGCTCACGCTGAACTCGAGCCGGCCGATCCCCTCGATGTCGATGCGCGCACGTTCGCCGTCTTGAAGAGGCCCGATGCCCTGGTGATTGGTTCCCAGGAAGAACAGGTCGCCGGGCTTCAGCGTGACCATCGAGCTCATCCAGGCGAGGCTCTCCTCGACGGAGTGCGCGATGTCGCTCATGGGGTAGTCGTGCCGGACCTGGCCGTCGACCCACATGCGCACGTGGAGTCGGTGCGGATCGGGAACCTCGTCGGAGGTCACGATGCACGGCCCGATCGGTGCGAAGGTGTCGAACGACTTGCCGAACTGCTGGCGCGAATCCGGAGGGAAGCGAGCCGAGACGTCGCATCCGCACGTGTAGCCGAAGACGTGCGTGAGCGCGCCGTCCGCGCGGACTCGAGTCGCCGTGCGGCCGATGATCGCGACCAGCTCGGCTTCGTGATGGAAGATGTTCGCGTCCTCGGGAGGCAACACGACGGTGCCTCCCGGGTCCAGGACGGCCTCGGGCGATTTGAGGAAGCCCCACAGGACGCCCTTGCGCCCGACGAACTCGCCGAAGTTCCCGCCCATGCAGACAATCTTTCCGGGCCGCGGAACCGGCGCCCGCAGCCACACGTTCGCGAGCGGCTGAGGCCGGCCTCGCTCGAGCTCTCGCTCCAGTGCGCCTTTCAGCGAGTCGAAACTTTCGATGAGCCCCTGGATCGTCAGTTGCGGCGTCGCCGCTCTGGGAACCACGGCGCTCACGTCGACCACGTTCCCATCGCTGAGCAAGCCAACCTTGCCGTCGTCGTACAGAACGATTTTCATCGCCTCCTCCTCACCGCCCTGTTCCATTCCTGTCTGACCACGCCGTCGATGGCTATCGGATGCGTCGAGCGTGCGGCAGCGTCGCGCCGATCGCGATGGTGAGCAGGACGCCCGCCGCGCCCATCGCCGCTGTTGCCCACCTCGCTCCTGCGAGTGACGCGAGAGTCCCGGCGAGCATGCTGCCCAGGGTCACGACCACGGAGGCCATGTGAAACACGGCCATCGTCCGCCCGCGGAGAGCGGATGGAGAATACGTCTGGATGACAGTCTGCACGAGTGCGTACGAGCTCACGTGCGCCACGCCGACGATCATCATCAGCGTCAACGAGAGCCGGAACGAGGTCGAGGCAGCGAAGGCGACGACACCGAGTCCGTAGACCGTGACGCCTCCGAGCATCAGCCAGCCTCGTGGCAGCCGATCCCCGAACGATGCGACCAGGATGGCGCTGCACATCGCGCCGATGCCCATCGCGGTCAAGAGCGCCCCCTGACCGGTCGCGCCGACGCCCAGGAGATCGCGCGCGAACACCGGCAGAAGGGTCATGAAGGGCATGATCAACAACGAGGCGCCCATCGCGATGAGGAGCGCCGGTCGGACGACCTCGTTGCGCCAGCTGAATGCGAACCCCTCGACGATGCTCCGGCCGAAGGAAGAGCCACGCCCGACGTGGCCGCTCGTTGCACTGCCCGGAGTCGGGCGCAGCGAGAGCGTCCACACCGTCGCCAGGACATAGCACATGGCCTGCACGACATAGCAGCTCGCCGTGCCAAGCGCAGCGATGATGACACCGGCCAGCGCCGGGCCAGTGCTCCGGGCGACGTTGAACGCGAGGGAGTTGAGACCGATGGCATTGGTCAGGTGGCCGGGCGGCACGGCATCAGCGACCATGGCGGCCCGGGCGGGTTGATGAAACGCCTGGACCATCGCCATCACGACCGCCATCGCATAGACGTGCCACGGCTGAATGCGGTTCGTCACGATGAGCAGCGCGAGGACGACATACATCGCGCCGGCCAGCATCTGTGCGACCACCACCTGCTGCTTTCGCGGATAGCGATCGGCAACGCCGCCCGCGAGGGGAGACAACACGAGGATCGGGATCGCCTGGATGCCTTGCACGAGCCCGAGCTGGACCGGGGAATTCGTCAGGTTGTACATGAGCCATCCCTGGGCGACCTGATCCATCCACCACGCCTGGGACGCGCCGGCCTGCCCGGCCCAGAGCAGACGGAACTCGCGGTGGCGTAGCGCCGCAAATGTTTCGCGCCCGAGGACGCTCACGAAGGAGGTCCACCACCGATCAGGGCTTGAAGAGCGACAGCGTGGTCTCGCGGAAGATCTTGGCGCGGTCGACCTCCGACAAGAAGTCAGAGTCGTCGAGCAGGTATGCGAGCGTCTGGCGGTACGTGCAATACCGTTCGACGTTCGGCATGTCCGAGCCCCAGATCAGCCGGTCCGGTCCGAAGCGATCGTAGAGCTGGCGGAAATGGCTCTGCGCGCGCGCGAACGGGAAGTTCATCTTGCCCGCCCACATGATCGGATACATCACCTCGGAGTAGACGGGCCGCGTCGTGAGCAGATCGACGACGTAGTCGGGAAAGCGCAGGATGTCCCGGTCGTCGGCGAAGACGTGGGTCGGCAATCCGTGCACCAGAACGGACCGGATCGTCGGGTACCGTTCGTGCCAGTCGCGGAAGGCGCGCAACTCGGCGGCGAAGCCGCCGCGCGGCGACTTGTTGATGAAGACCCAGAACACCGGCAGGTCCAGCTCCGCGACGAGGTCCCAGAAGGGCTGGTATTCGGCGTCCGAGTAGAAGACGGCATAGCCGTTGCGAAAGAATCCCGCGAACGTGAAATAGAGTCCGCGCATGCCGAGGCGTTCGACCTGCTCGCGGAGCCACGCCATCTGATCGTCGCGATACGCGAAGGCCTCCTCGACCTGCGCCAGGCCGATGAAGCGGCCGGGGTATCGCGCGGCGGCGTCGGCGAAATAGTCCGCGAGATTCCCGTAGATGTGATCGTTCTGCAGCACGACGGTGTCCACGCCCGCGTAGTCCATCTGTGTCAGCATGAATTCCGGAGGCGAGCTCATGTCCTGCATGCTCGGAGGCAGGAACTGGAGATAGTACCGTTCGCCGTCCGTCTGCCATTCGTAACGGCCGAAGCGACCGACGCCGAACTCGACGTCGGTCGCGCGGCCGGCTTCCGAGTCGTCATGGGCCGACCACAGATGGCGCTCGTCGACCGCCGCGTGATCGCGGAGACGCCGTACCGGCTGATTGCCATGGAGGTGCATCGCGCGCTGCTGAAAGAGGAGATGCAGCTCCGAGCTCGCGAACCCGCATGCGCCACGCAGGTCCGGGAAGATGTGTCCGTGGCAGTCGACGACGTTCAGCATCGGCATCCTCACGAGGCGCGTTCTCGATCGAATCGATCACGCAAGCCATCGCCGAACAGGTTGAAGCCGAGAATGAATTCGCGCCCGGCTCCGAGCATCGTGCCCCACTCGGGCGCTGGCGGCTGGACGCCGAGCCCGAGAAAGCCGAGCGCTGCCGCGACCAGGACCGCCTGGCCCGCCGACAGGCTCGCCTCGACCAGGATCACGCTGACGGCGTTCGGGAGCACATGCCGGAACATGATCCGGCGTGGCGCGCCACCGAGCGCGCGGGCCGCCTGCACGTAGTCCTCGGCGACGATCTCGAGCACGCGACCGCGGACCAGCCGGGCCATCGGCGGGACGAACGTCAGGGACAGTGCGACCACGAGCCCGAACAGGCCCGCACCGAGAATGCTGGCGAGCGCCACGGCGAGCACGAGCGACGGGATCGTGAGCATGAGATCGATCAACGCGCCGACGCCCGCGCTCGCGCCGTTGTCCGTATATCCGGCGACGACGCCGAGGAAGACGCCGACCACCAGC
>QHRT01000156.1:0-7013 GCA_003220195.1 Candidatus Rokuibacteriota bacterium
CGGACCGAAGGGTGCATGGTCTTCACGGCATCCGTGGCCGGCTTCAACTCCGGCGGCGGTGGCGTGCTCTATACCGCCTCGAAGCACGCCGTGGTCGGGTTGATCCGGCAGCTCGCGGTAGAACTGGCCCCGAAGGTGCGAGTGAACGGCGTGGCGCCGGGTGGCGTTCAGACCGACCTTCGTGGTCTGGCGGCGCTCGGCCAGAGCGAGCAGTCCCACTGGACCGCGCCCGGCATCGACTGGCAGGAGAGGCTCCGCGCCGGCTCTCCGCTGCAACTCGCCATTCAGCCGGACGACGTCGCCTCTGCCTTCGCCTTCCTCGCATCCAGAGAAAACGCTCGCGCCATCACCGGGGTGATCGTCCACGTCGACGCCGGATCGACGCTCCGCGTGCCGCGTCGCACCTGAGCTCGCAACCCATCAGCGAGGGCGTGCCAATGGGGTGACGTCCAGGAGGTAGGCGATGGCCATCGATGTTCACCAGCTCGTCGATTCAGAGCACGGCCTCATCAGTCGTCGCATCTTCATCGAGCAAGAGATCTACGAGCAGGAGCTCCGGCAGATCTTCGCGCGCTGCTGGCTCTTCCTGTGCCACGAAAGCCAGGTCCCGCAGCCCGGCGATTTCTTCACCACCTACATGGGCGAAGACCCGGTCCTGGTCGTGCGCGACAGCCGGGGGCAGGTGCGTGCGTTCTTGAACGTCTGTCGTCATCGGGGCAACTGCGTGTGCCGGGCCGATGCGGGAAATGCCGCCACGTTCACGGGGCGCTGGAGCAGGAACGGTGGGGCCTGGCGCCGGTCGCGCAGCTCGGCAGCTACAAGGGATTGATCTTCGCGACGTTCGATCCGGAGGCGCCGCCGTTACCGGAGTATCTGGGGGAGATGACCTGGTACCTCGATGCGTTCTTCGATCGTCGCGAGGGCGGCATCGAAGTCATCGGTGGGATGCACAGGTGGGTCATGCCCTGTAACTGGAAGTTTCCCGCCGAGAATTTCGGCGGCGACGCGTACCACGTCCAGTGGACCCATCTCTCGGCCATCAAGACATCGTTCAGCACCGGCGTGGTGACGAAACCGAATGCCACCGGAACCATGGTGTCGCCGGGCCAGGGCCACATCGTGATCTGCGTCGGACCGACCGACGTGGGCGACCCACCGGTGCCGGAGATCCTGGCCTACGAGCGAGAGATTCGCCCGGAGGTGGAGAAGCGCCTCGGGTCCCGGCTGGGACTGGTCAATCCGATCGTCGGCACAGTGTTCCCCAACTTCTCGATGCTCCGCGCCACGTCACGAACGTTTCGCGTCTGGCAGCCCCGAGGGCCCGACAAGACCGAGGTGTGGTCCTGGTTCTACGTCGACAAGGCCGCTCCGCCCGAGATCAAGGAAGCCGTCCGGGTGGCGGGCGTGCGGGGCTTCAGCCCGTCGGGCACGTTCGAGCAGGACGACATGGACAACTGGCAGGAGTGCACCCGCACCTGTCGCGGAGTGGTGTCGCGTCGCCTCTCGTTGAATACCGCGATGGGGCTCGGACACGAGCGGTACGACGAGGACCTCAAGGCGTGGGCCAGCGACTTCCGCATCAGCGAGAGCAACCATCGGCAGTTCTATCGTCGCTGGGCGCAGCTCATGGCGGCCGAGAGTTGGGCCAAGGTGTAGGCCCGATCGAGCGGGACGAGGAGATCAGCCATGCGCGAAGAGCTCCTCCGTGAGGTCGAACAGTTCCTGTACCGCGAAGCCCGGTTGCTGGACGAGCGGAGGTTCCACGAATGGCTGGAGCTGTTCACCGACGACGTTCGCTACTGGATGGTCGGTCGAACGACGCGATACCCTACGGCGAGCAAAGCGATCACGACGATGAATCGCCATCGGCATCGCGAGACCGACGTCGCGAGCGACGACGGCGATCTGGCCATTCTCGACGAGACCAAGGCCACGCTGGGGGGGCGCATCGCGCGCCTGGATACCGGGATGGCCTGGGCCGAGGATCCTCCCTCGCGCACGCGCCACATCATCGCCAACATCGAGGTCGAGCCAGGCGACTCGGCCTCCGAGCTCAACGTGTACTCCAACTTCGTGGTGTACCGGAACCGGTCGGAGAGCGAGCAAGACTTCTACGTCGGCGCGCGGCAGGATACGTTGAGAAACGTCGACGGCGGATGGAAGATCGCCCGCCGAAAGCTGGTCCTGGACCAGAACGTGCTCCTGGCCAAGAACGTGAGCATCTTTTTTTGAGCAACCTCTCCTGCTGGCGCCACGCTCACATTGCGCCTCACGGTCCTGCCGGCGCTCTGACTCTGAGCCGAGCGAGGCGTCGAGTGACCGGGACGCGTGGAGCGCGGCGCCCATCAGCCGCCGTCGCGAGCTATCTCCCCAGCGCCGCCTTGGCGTGGCGCAGCTCCGGCCGCTCGCCGTCCGCGCGGTCGCACATCGCCACCAGACGAGCGTAGAGCGTCCTCGCTGTCGCAGCGTTACCTGACAGCTCCGCGGCGCGCGCCGCGCCGAAGATGCCGTTGAAACGGTTCGGGTCACGCACCGCCGAGGCTTCGAACTCGGCGAGCGCCTGCGCGGGCTGATTGAGATCGAGCAGCAGCTCCCCCAGGAGCTCGCGCGCCGGCAGGACCGGGGCCGGCGTGACGGGATGCTTCTCGATAGCATCTTCGAGGTCGGCCGCGGCGCGCATGAGCTTGAGCGCCTCCTCGGTCTTGCCTTCGGCGCGCGCGGCCCACGCCGCCGCCGCGCGCTGCTGGATGTCGACCTGCTCTGCCCAGTACGTCTGTTTGGCGGCGAGCAGGGTCGCGCGATAGCCCTCGAGCTTCTGCACCTCGGCGCGGGCGCGGGCGGCGTCACCGCTGCGCGCGGCACCGATGGCTCGCGCGAACGCCGTGATCCCCTCCGCCCACGCGAAGCGGTCCCACGGGAACGGTTTTGAGGCCGGGCTCAGCGCGGCCGCTTCACTCCATCGGCGTTGCTCGAGCGCCAGCCGCGCGGGAATCGCGGCGTACGCGTACGCCGCCACGAAGCTCTCGGGCTCCGCCTTCTGCATTGCGTGGAGCCCTTCGAGCACCGCGCGCGCCGGCCTGTCCTGCCCCGTCTGGAGATATGCGTACACGACGTAGTCGAGCGCGTGCAGCGTCTGATCCCAGACCGTGGTTTTTCCCAGCTGCGCGTAATACGCCTTGCCGGCATCCGCGGACGCGCGGTTGGAGTCGATCGACTCTTGCCAGAGACCGAGGCGCGTGAAGATGTGCGACGGCATGTGCTGCGCGTGCGGCACGGCCGGCGCGATCTTCGCGTAGCTCCGCGCAGCGCTGAGCCCGCGCGTGGCCAGGGGCGGATAGTCATAGCTGTGGATGATGTAGTGCGCGACGCCGGGATGATTCGGTTGCTCGGCGAAGATCTTGCCCAGGATCGTGCCGGCTTTGAGCTGGTTAGCGTACGTTTTGTCGGTCGGCACCGCGGTCGCGTTCAGCGCGAGGGCATAGAAGACCGCTGCTTCCCGATCGTCGGGATAACGACGGTAGAGCTGCTCCATCGCCTTCTCGTAAGCCAGAGCGCGCGTGCGGTGGTCGAGCTTGTCGTGGTCGCGATAGTACGTCTCGATCGCGGCGATGTAGTCCTTCTCGCGCGGCGTCGTGGTCAGCGCACGCGTCTTCTCCAGGGCGGCCGTGCCCTTCTGCAACATCGCCGGGCTCGGCGGCTGCCAGAGCGGATAGTAGACGCTCATCGCCATGCCCCAGTAGCCCATCGCGCAGGTCGGATCCTTCGTCGTCAGCTCGGTGAAGGCCTTCTGCGCCTCCTCGTACCAGAACGAGTGCAGGAGCGCGACCGCGCGCTCGAAATCGGCCTGGACAGCGGGCGCACACGAGATGGGGAAGGTGACGTTGCCGAGTTTCGGGCCGCCCTGGGCGGACGCGACGGCGACAGCCGCGGGGAGGAGCACGGCGAAAGCAAGGGCGAGAGAGCGAGCCTTCATGATGCAATCTCCTGTTGCGAGAAGCCTGTGCCGGTACACCGCTCTCGAGCAATACGTCCAGCTTCACTGGCGTGCTGCGAGCGTGGGTGTCGGGGCGATGTCTGGACCAACGATCTGATGGCCACGGGGCTCTTCACTCGTCCACGTCAAGGCCGAGCGCCAGGCGGCCGGCGTATCGCCGCTGGGCGGCGCCGCGCAGCGGGTGGTAGCGCGCGCCCTGCACGTCGCGGAATAGTCGCTCGAGACCGGCGCTGCGGAAGAACGCGGCGCCGCCGGCGGCCTCCATCGCGAGCTCGGCAGTACGAAGCACGGCCTCTCCGACGAGCGCGCGGCCGATCATCACCTCGTTCGTGACCTCGGGGCCGATCCGTCCGCAATTGGCGGCGTCGATCATGGAGCGCCACGCCAGTCGCGCTCCCGTGAGCTCGGTGTGCATCGCGCCGACGAGGTCTTGCACGGCGTGATCGTCTCGGCGGCGGCCGGCCTGACGCACGGCGATGTCGCGGGCGCCCTCGGCGACGCCGACGTACACGGAGTAGATGATGGGCAACGCCATCGTCGCGACGACGTGCCAGGCGTGCGACCAGCGCCCCGACGGCCGCCGTATCCCGATCGCGGCGTCGGGCACGAAGACGCCCTCGAGGGTCACGTCGTTGGAGCCGGTCGCGCGCATCCCGAGCGTGCGCCAGTTGTCGTGGGCCTCCACTCCGGGCGCGTCGAACGGGACGACGAAGTGCAGAACGGTCGGACCGTCGACCGGATCGTCATACACGGCCATCGTCGAAAAGAGATCGGCGGCCGGCGAGCCGCTGGCGAAGATCTTCCGCGCGGTGACGCGATAGCCGCCCTCGACCTTTTCGGCCCGGCCAGAGCCGGTCAACCAGTCCGAGCCACCGCTGCTCGCCAGGATCAGCTCGTCGGCGGCGAGCCGGCGCAAAAGGCCGTCGACCGGAGCGCGCTCGTGCCGCCACCGCCACGCGGGGATGAGGACCTGGTGCGTATGCATCGACAACGCCAGCGCCGTGGACGAGCAGCCGTGGGCCAGGACTTTCAAGAACTCGCACATCTCGGCGTGCGAGGCGCCGCCCCCTCCGAGCTCGGCGGGGACGGCTGCGGAGAAAACGTGCCGAGCTCGCAGATCGGCGTAGTTTTCGGACACGAAGCGGTCGTCGGCGTCGTGCCCTGCGGCCCGCGCGGCGAAGGCGGGCGCGAGCTCCTCGGCGATCGCTATCCAGCTGGTGCGCGAGAGTCGATCGGTCGGGACGGTTCCAGATGCTGTCATGGCTCCGCCTCCTCGATAGCGAACGATCGCAGGACATCGACGGGTCGCCAAGCCCAAAAAATGGACTTGCCGCCGGTCGGCCGGCTCCCTACAGTCGAAGCCTATGAAAGGCTATGGTCAGTTCTGTCCCGTCGCTGTCGCTTCCGAGATCTTCGCCGTGCGCTGGACCCCGCTGATCTTGCGTGAGCTGTTCTCGGGCTCGCGACGGTTCGGCGAGATCAAGAGCGGCATGCCCCTGATCTCCCGGACGCTGCTGAGCCAAAGGCTCAAAGAGCTGGAGGACACCGGGGTTGTCGTCAGCGCGCCGCTCGCTCGCGGCCGCGGCCGCGAGTATCGCCTGACCGCGGCGGGGCAGGAGTTCCGCGAGGTCGTCGAGCGCCTCGGGGAGTGGGGTCAGCGCCACGCCGCGCGGCAGTTCGCGCGAGAGAACCTCGATCCGGCGCTGCTCATGTGGGCGATGCACCGGCGCATCGACGTCTCGCGGCTGCCCAAGCCGCGCGTGGTCGTCCGCTTCGAGCTCCGCGGCGTTCCCCCTCGCTGCATGCAGCTGCGCGTGTGCTGGCTGGTGCTCGAGCGTGCGGGCGTGGATGTCTGCATGCGCGATCCCGGCTTCGACGTCGATCTGGTGGTCCACGCGGACGTTGGCGCACTGGCGCGCGTGTGGGCGGGCCACCTCCAGTGGGCGGATGCAGTGCGTGCCAGGGGAATCCGGCTCGTGGGCCCGCGCGCGCTCGTGCAGGAGTTCCCCGGCTGGCTGCTGCTGAGCCACTTCGCCCACGTCCGGAGGCTGGCCCGCGCCAGCTGAGAACCTCACAACCGTCCGATTCCCACGCGGTGATCGAGGCCGCACCGCGCCCGGGTTCGCTGCACGAGCGCTTGACGGTCATCCGCCCGACGGCATAGCCTCGCGGTGCCCATCGAGGCGCTGGGGAGGCCGCCGCGTGAACTGTCCTCGATGCCAGCAGGAGAACCGCGCTGGCGCGCAGTTCTGCGAGGAATGCGCGACGCCGCTGGCCCGGCGCTGCGACGGCTGCGGCGCCGAGCTGAGTCCGACCGCCAGGTTCTGTCCGGAATGCGCCCATCCGACCGGGATCGCCGCCGCGCCGGTCGCCGAGCCGCGCGTGTGTGACGCTCGAGCGCTTTCGCACGCGTGATGTCATCGTCCGCCGACCGTCTCGCCGGAATGATCTTCGATCTCGATGGCACCCTGGTCGACACGTTGCCCGTGGCGTTCTCGACATTTCGGAGCGTGGTGGCGGAGTTCACGGATCGCCGCTTCGTGGACGAAGAATTGATCGCGATGTTCGGACCGAGCGAGGACGGAATCCTTCGCCGGCTTTTCCCCGATCACTGGGAGCGAAGCTTCGAACGATTCGTCGGTGAATACGCGGAGCGACACGCCGGATGTTCCGCGCCGTTCCGCGGTATCGACGTGGCGCTCGACGTGTTGAAGCGCCGCGGTGTCCGGCTCGCCATCGTCACCGGGAAAGCCGCACGGACTGCCGCGATCACGCTCGAGCGGGTGGGAATCGCGGATTACTTCGACGCGGTGGAGACGGGTTCGCCCGAGGGCGGCGTCAAGCCACGCGCCATGCGCAAGATCCTCGACGCCTGGCGCCTGTCACCTCGCAGCGTCGCCTACGTCGGTGACGCGGTCTCCGACATCGAGGCGGCCCGCGCCGTCGGCGTGGTTGCACTCGGGGCCGCGTGGGGCGGGACGATGCCGGCGGCGGAGCTCGAGAAGGCCGGGGCGGACGT
>QHRT01000156.1:7024-18173 GCA_003220195.1 Candidatus Rokuibacteriota bacterium
ACTTCATCCGGTGGCTTGGCGCCGGCGATCATTCGAGGATCTGATCCGCGCGCAACAAGAGCGACCGCGGCATCGTGACCCCCAGCGCCTTCGCGGTCTTCATATTGATCGCCAGTTCGAACCTGGTTGGCTGCTCGACCGGGAGGTCGGCGGGCCTCGCCCCCTTGAGGATCTTGTCGACGTAGACGCCGCCGCGTCCGGCCATGTCGACCGACTCGATCACCCGACCGTCTCGCGCGAAGTAGATCGCGTGGATACTTTCATGACCTGCTCGTACGCCACGAGATCGCCTGCCATCGACGGGGCTACTCTGGCACGCTGGCCACGCCGAGGCAAACTGCCGATCTGAACTTCATCGCGATCCATTGTTGACGGGCCAGGAGCGCAACGCAGATTCTGGCGGACCAGCGAGCCGAACGAGATACATTGTCGGGCCGAAGGCATGCTTCGCGTCGCTCGTCATCCATGATTGGAGGCGTCATGCTTCGAACGTCCGCCCCCGCGTTCGCGATGGTCCTGATGACCGTCAGCGCTGCGCTCGCCCAGACCACTGTCAGTGCGTCGACAACCCCGCCCGCGGGCGAGCGGTTTCACGTCGATGCCGAGGCGCTGGTCTGGTGGCTCAAAGACAGTCCCGCTCCGGTACCGCTCGTCAGCACCGGGGTGCTGGGCCAGCCGGGAACCCAGGTGCTGCTCGGTGGACGGGACGTCGATACCGGGGCGCAACCGGGAGTCCGGCTCACGGTGGGCTACCGGTTGACCGATTCGCTCGGGCTCGAAGCGAGCGCCTTCTACCTGCCGACGCGCACGACCAGTCGCCGCGTCGAGTCCTCCGGCCAGAGCGGATCGCAGGCGCTGTTCATTCCGTTCTTCGACGCGACCTTCCAGCGAGAGAACACCACCAATCTCGCGTCGCCGGGACTGTTCGCCGGTTGAGCGACGGAATCACTCAGCACGCGCCTGATCGGGGGCGAGCTGAACGGCACGGTGCGTCTCCTCGGCGGCGCGCCCTTCCAGCTCGACCTCCTGGGAGGGTTTCGCTATCTCAATCTTCGCGAGACGTACGCGTTCACGACCGACTCGCCGGACGTGCCGCCGAGACCGCCGGATGTATTCCGGACGCGCGACGAATTCGAGGCGCGCAACGAGTTCCTCGGCGCTCAGGTCGGGGCGCGCGCGCGTGGGGACTGGCGACGATGGTTCGCGAGCGGCGCCGTGAAGCTGGCACTGGGCGCGATGAGGCAGTCGGTCGACGTCGAAGGCGCGCTCGTGACCAACGACTTCAACGGCTTCGGCGCGCCCCAGACATTCCAGGGCGGCTATTTCGCACAGCCCACCAACATCGGGACCCACCGCCGCACCGTCTTTGCCGTGGTGCCCGAAGTCGGCGTCGACGTCGGGTATCGCATCACCGACGCGGTGTCGGTGTTCGTCGGCTACACCTTCCTCTACGCGAATCGCGTCGCGCGGCCCGGAGAGCAGATCGATCGCACGATCAACCCCACGCAGAATGCGTCGTTCGGCGCGCCGCCGCCGCCGCGCACGCTCGTCGGACCGGCGCGGCCGGGATTCAGCTTCGCGGGCTCGGACTTCTGGGCGCAGGGGGTGAACGTCGGCGTGGCGGTGCGGTTCTGAGGTCTAGTTTATCTAGTCACGCCCCGGAACGAGCCCGGCGACGACGGCTCTCCAGCAGGGGCGGCCGAAGCTGGAGCCGTCAACCCATTCGGCGAGATTCATTAGCGGGCGGCGGGCGGAGTCGAGGCCGGCCAGCGGAAATCCAGCTGCCGCAGCGCCCCGGCCGCGATCGTCACGGTCCTGGTCTGCGTCTTCCCGTCGGACGTCGCGCTGACCGTGTACGTGCCGGGCGCGAGCTTCGCGAGGAGGATCGGTCCGTCCATCGTCGTGTCCAGGATGTGCTCCTTGTTCGACGCCTCGATCACGACCTGGACGTCGGCGAGGAAATCGCCCTTGTCCTCCGCCACGACGATCTTGAGGGTGTACTCCTTCTCCTTCGCGAGGAGATCCTGACGCTCGTCGGCGCCGACGCCACCCGAGACGAAGGGCACGTCGGCGGCGTGCGCCGTGAGGGCGAACGCGACGATCGCCACCGCGACCGCCGCGATCCGCGCCCAGGCGCCGTGGCCGATCATTCGATGACCTGATCCGCGCGCAGCAGCAGCGATTGGGGGATCGTCACGCCGAGCGCCTTCGCGGTCTGGACGCTCACGCCCAGGACGAACTTGGCCGGGCGTTCGACCGGCAGATCGGCGATCTTCGCGCCCTTCAGGATGCGATCCACGTACCCGGCCATCTGCCGCCACATCGTGGGGAAGTCGGGCCCGTACGTGAGCAAGCCGCCCGACGCCGGGTAGGTCGAAAACGGCGAGATGGACGGCAGCCGATGTTGACGCGCCAGCGCCGCGAGCCGAGACAGGGCGGTGAAGACCGACGGCGCCGTCAGCAGCACGATCGCCTGCGGGCGCTCGACGAGCAGGCGCTTCATCGCATCGTCGGCTTCGGTGAGCCCGTGCAGGGACACCGGATACAGGCTGATGTTCGACGCCCGCGCGGCGGACTGCGCCTGGGCGAGTTGTAGTTTCCCGATCCGGTCGTCCCAGACGACACCGACGCGGCGGAGCGCCGGAACGACCTCGCGGAGAAACTGGAGCTGCTTGCCGGCCAGCTCCGGCAGGTCCATCCAGACCCCGCTCACGTTCGTGCCGGGCCGCGCAAGGCTTTTCACGAATCCGCTCGCGACGGGATCGGACTCGAGATCGATCCCGACGATCGGAATCGTCCGGGTGGCCGTCATGGCGGCGCGAATGCGAAGCGGGCCGCCCATGACGAAGACGTCGACGGCTTGCTCGACCCACTTTCGCAGATCGGCTTCCATGGCGGCGTCGCCTTGAGGATCACGCCACTCGACCACGATGCCGCGGTCCTGCACCCACCCCAGCTCGGCCAGTCCGGCGACCGTTTCCTTCCACACCGTTGTGCCGGAGTACATGACCACCCGAGGGAGTCGCCCCGTCGTTTGCGCCCGGGCGATCGTGGGCCCGACGATCAGCGCGGTCGCCAGACCAGAGACGAAGGCGCGCCGATGCATCAGCTCGCCGCCCCGCCCTCCCGCTGCTTTCTCAAGAACTCCTCGACCTCTTGCATCAGCTTGTCCGAGTCGAGCTCTTCGGAGAGCGCTTGCGGCTCTTCGCCGGCCGTCGCGTCGTACTCCTTCTCGAGCTGCCGCACGTGCTCTCGGGTGGCGCGGTCCTTGGCGACCGCCTGATCACAGTGCTTGCGGAACTCCTGGATGGCGTCGGCGAACTGCGACATGTCCGGGCTCAGGTGGAGCAGGCGCGCGACGTAGGTCACCAGGGCGTGGATCGCCGCGGGATTCTCGGAGCCTTGCAGATAATGAGGAGCCTGTCCCATGAAGCCGACGTGGTCGATGCCCCGTTTCTCCGCCGCGTCCAGCACCACCGACGAAATACCGGTCGGACCTTCGTACGTCGGACGATGATAGATGCCCCAGGCCTCGAGCAGCGCCCGCGAGGCGTCATCGGTGCAGCGACCGGTGACACGAACGGGCCGGGTATGAGGAGCGCCGGCGAGGAGCGCTCCGATCGAAACGATCCTTTTCACGCCACAGCGGTCGGCCACGTCGAGGAACGCCTTCGTGTACGTCTGCCACCTCTCATGGGGCTCCGGGCCGGAAAACAGCAGGAGGCCGTCACGGCCGTCTCCCGGAGACCACGCGAAGAACTCGCTGCGCGGCCACTGGATGTCTCGGCTCCCATCGGGCCTCAATCGCACCTGCGGCCGCTCCTGCGTGAACACGAAGAAGTCTTCGGGGTCGATGCAGGCCAACCGTGTGGCCGGGAGGTCGCTGACCAGGTGCTGCAAGGCGCCCGTCGCCGCCCGGCCGGCATCGATCCATCCCCCGAACGCCATCACCAGCGCCGTCAAGTTCCGAGGCGGCTCGCGGTCGAACTCCACGTGATCCATGATCATCCTTTCAGCGTGACGAGCGTTGCTCCCTGCTCCTCACACTACCTCTTAACGGCCCGCGACGGGAAACCGCGGCGAGAACCCGTACACCGTCGTCGAGGTGAACCACTGTCCCGGACGGAGCGTCGTCGTGGGGAAGCTCGGCTTGTTCGGTGAATCCGGGAAGTGCTGCGTCTCGAGACAGACCGCGCTGCGGACGGGATAGGACTTGCCGCCCTTGCCGATGTCAGGGCCCTGGCCGGTGAGGAAGTTGCCGGTGTAGAGCTGCATCCCGGGCTCGGTTGTGTAGACCTCCATGATCCGCCCCGAGACGGGATCGGAGAGGCGCGCGGCAAAGCTCAGCTCACCACCAGCCTTGTTGAGCACGTAGTTGTGATCGTACCCCGTGCCGAACTTGAGCTGCTCGTCGTTCTCGGTGATCCGCGCCCCGATGCGGGTGGGGCGGGTGAAGTCCATCGGCGTGCCCTTGACCGGTCGCAGCTCGCCCGTGGGGATCGACGTCGAGTCGATCGGTGTGAAACGATCGGCGTTGATCGTCAGGTCATGATCGAGAATGTCACCGCGTCCTTCGCCGGCCAGGTTGAAGAAGGCGTGGTTGGTGAAGTTCACGACGGTCGGCTTGTCCGTGAGGGCCTCGTAGCTGATCCGCAGCTCCTGATCGTCGGTCACGGCATAGACGACTCTGAGCGTCGTGTTCCCCGGGTAGCCTTCCTCACCGTCTTTGAAGTTGTAGATGAGCTGCAGCGTCCGGTCGTCCAGCTGTTGCGCGTCGAACACCAGGAAGTGCGTGCCCCGGCCGCCGTGCAGGTGATTCGGGCCGTTGTTGACGGGGAGCTGGTATTCCTGCCCGTTCAGCGTGAAGCGGCCCTTGGCGATGCGGTTGGCGTAGCGGCCGATGATGGCGCCGTACGAGGCCCGCCCGGCCACGTACTGATCGACGTGTCCTTGTCCGGCACGAGCAGCTGGACGATCTTGCCTCCCTGGTTGGTGATCTTCACGACCATTCCGCCCGCCCTCAACGTGTAGAGGTCGACCTTCTTGCCGCCGATCTCCTTCTGAAATGCTTCGCGTCGGAGCTCGACGGAGCCTGTGGTCTGCGCGTGCGCCTGCATCGTTGCCCCCTGAATCATCACGGCCGCGATCGTCATCACGATGCTCTTCATGGTCGGGACCTCGTGGGTTGAATGGTCTGAGAAGCTGGCGGCGACGCCGCGGCGGACGCCGTCAACACGCTCCCGATCGCGTCAGCGTCGAGCGTCGGCGCGTCTCGATACAGATAGCAGGCGACCGCGCGAGCCGCATGGGTCTTGAACAGCGGTGGCGCCGTCTCCCGGCACACCTTCTCGACCGACGGGCAGCGCGCCGCGAACTTGCAACCCGTCTCGGTATCGGCGCTGGAGGCGACGGTCGCGAACTCGCTCATCCACGTGCGCGCCGTCGTGGCCAGGGGAATCGAGGAGAGCAGGAGCCGCGTGTAGGGATGCTGCGGCTGCTTGACCACGAGCTCCACGTCACCGACTTCGGCCACCGCGCCGCCATAGAGCACGACGATGGTGTCGCTGATCTGGTATGCCGTGGCCAGGTCGTGCGTGATGTAGATGATCGAGATCCCCCGCTCGCGATGCATCGCGGAGAGCGAGCCGAGGATGGTGGCGCGCAACGACGCGTCGACCATCGACACCGGCTCGTCGGCCAGGATCACGCGCGGCCGCAGGAGCAGCGCGCGCGCGACCATGACCCGCTGACGCTGGCCGCCGCTCAACTGATGCGGAAAGCGGCCGAGCGTCTCCTCCGGCCGGAGCCCCACGTCTCGCAGCACCTCGTCGATCAGCGTTCGCGCGGCCGCTCGAGACCTCGCCAGGCCGAACTTCGCGACCGGCGTCGCCAGGACGTGGTCGACGCGATAGAACGGGTTGTACACGCCGTACGGGTCCTGGAAGATCACCTGGATGTCGCGCCGGAATTTTCGCCGTCTCTCGCGCGACATCTGCTGCAGATCCTGGCCCTCGTAGAGCACGTGGCCGCTGGTGGGAGCCGTGAGGCCCAGCAGCAGCCGCGCGAGCGTGGTCTTGCCGCTGCCGCTCTCGCCCACGACGGCGATGATCGACGGCCGGTCGGCGTCGATGGCGAGCGAAAAGTTCTCGAGAGCGACGGTCGAGCTTCGCTCGAAGACGCCGCCGCCGAAGACCTTCGTCACGCTGCGCGCTTCCAGCAGCGTTCTCATGTGAGGTGACACGCGGCCCAGCCGCCGGGGTGCTTCTCGAGGAGCGCCGGCTCCTCCGTCAGGCAGCGATCGAAGGCCTGTGGGCACCGGGGATGGAACGCGCAGCCCGGCGGAAGATCACGCAGGAGCGGTATCAGGCCCGGAATGCCCCGGAACGTCCCCTTCTGCTCGAGCGAGGGCAGGCTCGCGATGAGCATCCGCGTGTAGGGATGCAGCGGTCGCGTGAAGATCTCGCGCACCGGCGAGACCTCGATCAGCTTGCCCGCGTACATGACGCCGAGCCGATCGACGAACTGGGCCATGAGCCCCATGTCGTGGCCGACCAGGATCACCGAGGCTCCGAGGTTCTCCTGGACGCGGGCCAGCGTCTCCATCACCTGCTTCTGTACCACCACGTCGAGCGCGCTGGTAGGTTCGTCGGCGATGATGACGCGAGGCGAGAGGCTGATCGCGATCGCGATGCACGCGCGCTGCTTCATGCCGCCGGACAGTTCGTGAGGGAACATGTCGGCCACTTCCGCGCGGAGCCCGACGGACTCGAGGAGCTCCCGCACCCGCGTCTCGGTCTCGCGCGCCGACATCCGGACCCGGTGGTCGCGGAGCGCGTCTGCGATCTGCTCCTTGATCCGTATGACCGGATTGAGCGCGTTCATCGATCCCTGCGGGATCAGCGCGATGCGATCCAGCCTCACCCGGCGCATCTCCTCGTCGCTCAGTGTCATCAGATCGACGCCGTCGAGCTTCACCTCTCCCGCCGCGATGCGACCGGGTGGCTTGATCATCCGGAGAATCGCGAGGGCCATCGTCGACTTGCCGGAACCGGATTCGCCGGCAATGCCGAGTCGCTCTCCGGCGCGCAGGCCGAAAGTGACGTGATCGGCCGCCTTCACGGCGCCGAGCGGCGTGTCGTAGTGGACACAGAGGTCCCGCACGCTGAGCACGTCCGTCGTCAGATCGCTCTCCGCAGCCTGGGGTTGGCGATCTCGTCCAGGCCCACCGTGAGGAAGAAGAGACCGAGAAAGACGACCAGGATGATCACGATCGGCGCGGCTGAGCGCGGCGTTGAAGTTGACCCAGTAGAGCGTCATGCCGAGCGTGGGGGAGTCGATCGGTCCGAGCCCGAGGACCTCGAGTCCAATGGAAGCAAGGATCGCCGCCGAGACCGAGTTGACCAGCGTCGCGGCGAGATAGGGCAGGAGATTCGGCATCAGCTCCTTGACGATGATCTCCGGGCCGCTCATGCCCGACAGCCGCGCGACCTCCACGTAGCCGCGCTCCCGCATGCTCAGCACCTGGGCCCGGATGGTGCGCGCCGGGTTCAGCCACGCGAGCGAGGCGACGATGATCGCCATCTGATCCACCGTGAGGCCGCGCCGGAGCGACACCGCGATGATGATGAGCACGAGCAACCCGGGCACGGTGAGCCCGATGTCCACGACGCCGCGGATGACGGCGTCGAGCGTCCCGCGGTAGTAGGCGGACACGAAGCCGAGCATCGCGCCGATGCCCACGCCCAGAAAGCCCGCGATGAACCCGATGCGCAGCGTGAGCGGCGTCCCGGCCACCATGGCGGCGAACAGGTCGCGACCCTGACGGTCCGTCCCGAACGGATGCGCGGCCGACGGCGCCCGCACCGCACCACGAAGAGGAGCAGGGCGGAGAGCAGGACGATGCCCACGACGAGCGACGGGTTGCGCCGGAGATAGCTCACGCCTCTACGTCCCGTCTCTAAGTCCTTCGATAGCTGATCCGGGGATCGAGCAGCGGATAGACGACGTCGAGGATCAGCGTGGCGACGCCGAGCGCGACGATCACCGTGAAGACGATGCCCTGGATGAGGAAGTGATCGTTCTCGCGGATGGCGTGAAAGAGGATCGTGCCGACGCCGGGGAAGCCGAAGATCACTTCGACGAGCACGGCGCCCGAGAGGATGTTGCCGAGCGCCAGGGCCAGCGCCGTCGTCTGGGGCAGGATCGCGTTGCGAACGCAGTAGCGAAGAAAGATCGTGAGGCGCGTGAGCCCCTTCGCCTCGGCGAAGGTGACGTAGTCCTCGCCCATGGTCGTCACCATCATCCCGCGCATGCCGAGCGCCCATCCGCCGGTCGCCACCAGCACGATCGACAGCGCCGGGAGGATTGCGTGCGCGAGCACGTCCCCGACGAACCTCAGCGTGAGAGCGGGAAAGGCGCCGGGACTGTAACCGCCGAACATCGGCAGGAGCTGGAACCGGAACGCGAAGACGTACATGAGAATCAGTCCGAGCAGGAAGAAGGGGATGGCGTGCAACGCCCACAGGGGAGGCATGAGCAGGCGCATCCAGCGAGGCGCGCCGGGCCACGCGAGGAGCGCGCCGAGCAAGGTCCCGATGGTGAACGACAGGATCGTGGTGGTCCCGAGAAGCACGACGGTCCACGGGATCGCCTCGGCGATGATCTCGTTCACCGTCCTCGGATAGTTCGAGATCGAGTAGTTGAAGTTGAAGCGCGACACGTCGCCGAGATAGGTCACGTACTGACGCCACAAAGGCTTATCCAGGCCGAAGCGGCCCTCGTACTCCTTCACCATCGCTTCGAGGCCCATCTGCACGTGGCCGCCCAGCGAGGCCTGCTGGAGCAGCGTCGCTCGAACGGGATCCTGCCCGGAGAGCCGGGGCAGGAAGAAGTTGAGCGTGGCGGCGAGCCACACGATGAGCACGAACACGCCGACTCGCCTGGCCAGATAGTCAGCGCGCACGGCGGCTCCGTGAAGCGCGAAGGACTGGCGGCCGCGCCGCTACTGCTGGGACGGTTGCAGGTTCCAGAGGACCATGGCGTACGTCAGGTGCCAGAAGGCGCCGTTGACGTACGGGTTCTGTTCCGTGGGCCAGTTCGTCCAGTAGGTCGTGTTCATCGGGATCCGATGGAAGTTGTGGACGAGCGGGATGTCGGGCAGCTCGGGGATCCAGATCTCCATCGCCTTGCGGAAGAGCTCGGTGAGCCGGGCCTTGTTGGCCATGTCCGTGACGAACACGTCGTCCACGATCTTGTTGTAGGCCTCGTTCTTCCATCGGGCGAAGTTGACCAGGTGGGCGCCGGGCACGGCGACGCTCACGCTCTGGTAGAGCCGCAGCGTGTGATACGGGTCGTTCACGCTTCCGCCGTGGCCGTAGATCGCGCCGGTGTACTGGCCTTTCTGGAACCGGTCGTCGAAGTCCGGCGGCAGGCTGAGGCTGGCGTCGACGCCCTGACGCTTCAGGAGCTCGATCAGCACCGGGCCGATGGCCGGACCGCTGGCGCCGAAGCCGATGATGTCGAGCTTCAGCTTTCCGCCCTGGGCGTCGGTCCAGATTCCGGCGCTGTCCTTCTTCCAACCCTTGTGCGTGAGGAGGTCGTCGCCCTTTTTAGGGTTGAACTCGAGCGTGTTGTGCTTCGCGAGCAGCGGGAGCGGCAGCGGCGCGACCTGCGAGGCGCCGACGTAGCCCACGTCGACGATCTGCTGGCGGTCGATGAAGTAGCTCAGCGCCCACCGCACGTCCTTGTCGTTGAACGGCGGTTTCTCGTTGTTCACGTAGAGCGAGATGGGCCACCAGTCCATGTAGCCGTACGGCGGCTTCTGTCCGGTGTGCGTCGTGATCTTGGGGTTCTGACGGAATACCGTCACGTACGTCGCGGGCTGCATGCCCTGGCTCATGTCGACCTGGTTGGTGATGAGCGCTTGCGCGAGCTGCTGCTCACCCGCCGACGGCAGCCAGATGTTGCGTTCGACCTTCGGCATCGGCGCCAGCCCGGCCTTCGCTGCCCACCACTCGTTGCGCCGATCGACGACCTTCTGCTGCGGCGACGTGAACGCCACCTTCCACGGGCTGGTGGTGACCGGCCAGTCCTTCGCCGCGTCGTAGTGCTTGAACGTCGTCCAGTCCTGTCCCTGGAAGATGTGCTTCGGGACGATGTAGACCCCGATGTCGTACTTGTACGTCATGAAGTAGAAGAAGCGCGGCGCCGGGACCTTGAACTTGATGACGACGGTGTTCGGCGCGGTGGTTTTCGCCTCCTGCATGAATTGCTGCACGTCCACGCCCCAGCGGACCTTCGGCCCCAGCTCCTTCAGCGTGTTCAGCGTGTACGTCACGTCGTCGGCGCTGAACGGCGCGCCGTCGCTCCACTTGATGCCCGAGCGCGTCTTGATCGTCAGCTCCTTGAAGTCGGGGCTGTACTTGTAGCTCTCGGCGAGCCACATGTATTCCTTGTCGGCGAACGCGCTGTAGTAGGCGAGGGGCTCGTAGAAGATCCCGGGCCCGTTCTGGTGGTTCGAGCCGATGGCGTAGGGATTCCAGAGTTCGTAATCGATCCAGCGACCTTCGCGGCTGCCGGACCACACGAGCGTCAACGTCCGGTTGCGTGGCACGGTCCGCGGCTGCGCGGACGGGCGGCGCCGACCGCGAGCGCGCCTGCCTTCAGAAATTGTCGCCGGCTCAGTCGCTGACGCCGCCTGCTCTTGGTCATGGCGTTCTCCTGGATCGGCCAAGTCTCCGTGCGAGTGATGGCTCGGTCATCGGTCGCGATCCCCTCGGGATCAAACGTCGCGGTAGGGTGTCACGAGGCTTCGCGACGTGTCAAGGTGACGCGTATTTTTTGAGGTTCCTTGCCGCTGTCCCCTCTCGGGCGCTACTGTCGGTGCACGTTCGTTCCCGGCTATCGGAGGGAGCGGATCTGCCCCCGGTGCCACGCAGCGAGTCCTGCGGGCATGAAGCTCTGCGGCCAGTCCGCGGCGCCGCTCGGCACTGGGCCGTGCCCGCGTTTGTTACCCCGAGTCCTCCACCCCGAAGCATTTCGCCGAACGTATCCTGACGTCGAAGGCGGCCCTCGAAGGCGGACGCGAGCATGGAGAAACAGGCGTAAGCGGGCAAGAGAGTTTTGCACCCCATCGTCGGTGAGTTGATCG
>QHRT01000157.1 GCA_003220195.1 Candidatus Rokuibacteriota bacterium
GTCGACGACCGCGGCGACCTGATCATGGAGGAGTACGCGCGCCTGCTGGGTCCGCGGACCCGGCTCGTCGCGGTCACGCAGATCTCGAACGCGCTCGGCACGGTGACGCCGATCCAGGAGATCATCGGTCTCGCGCACCGCGAGGGCGTGCCGGTGCTGGTCGACGGCGCCCAGGCCGTGCCTCATCAGGCCGTCGACGTGCGAGAGCTCGACTGCGATTTCTACGTCTTCTCCGGCCACAAGGCCTACGGCCCCACGGGCATCGGCGTCCTGTACGGGAGGGAGAGCTGGCTCTAGCGGATGCCGCCCTACCAGGGTGGCGGGGACATGATCAAGTCGGTGACGTTCGAGAAGACCCGCTACAACGACCTGCCCTACAAGTTCGAGGCCGGCACTCCGCACATCGCCGGCGCGATCGGTCTGGCGGCCGCGCTCGACTATCTCTCGAGACTCGGCTTCGACCGGATCGGCGCCCGTGAGGAAGAACTTCTCGCCTACGGCACCGAGCTGCTGGCGGCGCTGCCGGGCGTGCGGTTGATCGGCACCGCGCGGCGCAAGGCCGCCGTGCTCTCCTTCGTGCTGGACGGCATTCATGCGCACGACGTCGGCACGGTGCTGGATCACGAAGGCGTCGCGGTGCGCGCCGGTCACCACTGCGCGATGCCGGTGATGGAACGGTTCGGCGTCGCGGCGACGGTGCGGGCCTCGATGGCGTTCTACAACACCCGCGCCGAGCTCGACACGCTGGCGCGCGCGGTCCGCCGCGCGCGGGAGATGCTCGGCTGATGTCCGATCTCCGCGAGCTCTACCAGCAGACGATCCTGGATCACCACCGGAAGCCGCGGAACTTCCGCGCGATCGCAGGCGCAGACCGGACCGCGCACGGCGACAACCCTCTCTGCGGCGACCGGATCACGGTGTACCTCCGGATGGGGAACGGGGTCATCAAGGATGCCGCGTGGGAGGGCTCGGGCTGCGCCATCTCGCGCGCGTCGGCCTCGATGATGACCGCCGGCGTCATCGGCAAGCGGAACGCGGAGGCCGACGAGCTGTTCCATCGCGTGCACGCCATGCTGACCGAGGAGTCGAACGGCGACGCCGCGCGCGACGTCGGCAAGCTGGCGGTCTTCGCCGGCGTGCGCGAGTTTCCGAGCCGCGTGAAGTGCGCGACGCTCCCGTGGCACACGCTCGAGGCGGCGCTCCACGGCACGGCCGAGCCGGTCACCACCGAGTAGGAGAAGCCGGAAGAGATGGCGGACACGGCGACGATCGAACGTCAGGTGATCGATGCGCTCAAGACGGTGTACGACCCCGAGATCCCGGTCGACATCTACGACCTGGGGCTGATCTACGGCGTGACGGTGACGCCCGACGCGGTCGTCTCGGTGCGGATGACGCTGACGTCGCCCGCCTGCTTCGCCGCGCAGGAATTGCCGGGCGAGGTCGAGCGCAAGGTGCGGTCGGTGCCCGGCGTCACGGACGCGAAGGTCGAGATCGTGTTCGACCCGCCGTGGGACTCGTGCAAGATGTCGGACGCGGCGAAGCTGAAGCTCGGCCTGCTCTGATCGACCCTCCCGCCCTTCGCGAAGTCTCCCGGCTCGCCCGGTGATCGACGAGGCCGCCGTATAATCGCTCGCGAACTTGCCGGATAGGCGCCTCCACCGGTGATCCAGGAGGGATGACGAAGATGAGCCGAGCACGGACGATCGATCACGGGCGTCGCCGATTCCTCACCCGTGGCGGCGCCGCCGCCGCTGCGAGCGTGCTGGGCCCGCTCGTGATCACGGAGCGCTCGATCGCCCAGACCAGGACGGTCTACGTCAACACCTGGGGCGGCAGCTGGACCGCCGCCGAAGAGGCCGCGTTCTTCAAGCCGTTCACGGAGCAGACCGGGATCAAGATTCGCACGGTCGCGCCCGTGTCCTACGCGAAGCTGAAGGCGCAGGTGCAGAGCGGCAGCTACGAGTGGGACGTGACCGCGATCACGCAGGCCGACCTCCTGCGCGCCGACCGCGAGGGCCTCGTCGAGCCGATCGACTGGACCATCGTCAAGAAGGAGAAGCTCTTCCCGAACGCCGTGTACGCGAACGGCCTCGCGTACTGCGCGCTCGGCACGAACCTCGCGTACCGGACCGACAAGTTTCCGCAAGGCGGTCCGAAGTCGTGGGCCGACTTCTGGGACGTCAAGAAGTTTCCCGGCCACCGCTCGATGCTCAACAATCCGGTCCGGTCGCTCCAGTTCGCGCTGGTCGCCGATGGCGTCCCGCCCGACAAGGTCTTCCCGATCGACGTCGACCGCGCGTTCAAGAAGCTCGACCAGATCAAGCCGCACATCAAGGTGTGGTGGACGCAGGGCAACCAGTCCCAGCAGCTGCTCCGCGACGGCGAAGTCGACATGATGGTGATGTGGAACGCTCGCGCCAGCGAGCTCAAGCAGCAGGGGCTCCCGGTGGAGCTGGTGTGGAACGGCGCCACGATCACGACCACGATGTGGGGCATCGCGAAGAACGCGCCGAACCGCAAGGCGGCGTGGGAGTTCATCCAGTTCGCGGTCCAGGCGAAGCCGCAGGCCGACTTCGCGAATCGCCTCTACTACGGGCCGACGAATCCCGACGCGTACCGGTACGTGTCTCCCGAGGTCGCGCGACAGTTACCGACCTACCCCGAGAACGCGAAGGTGGCGATCAAGCCCGATACCGTCTGGGAGGCGGAGCACACGGCGAAGATCCAGGAGCGCTTCACGCAGTGGCTGGCGGGGTAACCGCGACCGCCGCGCTCCCGCGCGCCGCGGCGCGGCGGCGCGCGCGCCGCGGCGCCGCGACTCCGTGGCTCCTGGTTGCGCCGTCCTGTCTGGTTCTCATCGTCCTCTTCCTCACGCCGATCGGGTACGTGCTGCTCCTGAGCGTGACCGACCCGAACGTGTCGCTCGGCCACTACGTCCGGATCGTGACGGTTCCGCTCTACAGCCGGGTGATGGTGAACACGTTTCTCACCTCGCTCATCGTCACGGGCCTCTGTCTCGTCCTCGGCTTTCCGGTCGCGTACGTGATGGCGAGACGCCGCGGATGGATCACGACGCTGCTCGTGACGATCGTCGCGATGAGCTTCTGGACGGGGTTCCTGGTGCGCACCTACGCATGGCTCGTGATCCTCGGCAACAAGGGCCCGGTCGCCGCCGCGTACGCGGCGCTCGGGCTCGGATCGCCGCCGCGACTTCTCTTCACGTCGTTCAGCTCGACGCTCGGCATGACGCACATCCTGCTGCCGTACATGATCCTGGCGCTCTACGCGGTGATGAAGAAGATCGACCCGAGCTATCTGAAGGCCGCCGCGAGCCTGGGCGCGCGGCCGGGCGCCGCGTTCCGGAGCGTCTTCCTGCCGCTGTCGCTTCCCGGCGTCGTGAACGGCTGCCTGCTCGTCTTCGTCGTCTGCCTCGGGTTCTTCGTGACGCCGGTCCTGCTCGGGACGCCGCGCGACATGATGATCTCGCAGCTCATCAACCAGCAGATCGAGGAGCTCCTCGCGTGGGGCTTCGCGTCCGCGGTCGCGGTGGTGCTCCTGGCGGCAACCGGGATCCTCCTGACGATCTACAACCGGTTCGCCGGCCTCGACCGCCTCTGGGGCTGACGGGCCGATGCTCGTCGTGGTCGTCGCGCTCGTCGTCGCGCTGTTCCTCGTCGCCCCCATCCTGATCGTCGTGCCGATGTCGTTCAGCACCGCGATCTCGTTCCAGTTCCCTCCCCCGGGATACTGGCTCGGCTACTACGTTCGGTACTTCACCGGCACGGAGTGGCTGGAGCCGACCCTGAACAGCGTGGTCATCGCGCTCGGCGCGACCGGGCTCACGATGGCGCTGGTCGTGCCCGCCTCGTTCGGGTACGTGCGGTTCCGGTTCCGCGGGAAGTCGTTCGTGAACCTCCTGATCATGGCGCCGCTGGTCGTGCCGCACGTGGTCAGCGCGCTCGCGTACTACGGCTTTCTCGCGCGCCTCCGGTTGAACGGCACGCATCTCGGCGTCATCGTCGCGCACGGCGTCCTGGCGGTTCCCCTTGCATTTTTGGTCATCACCGCGACGCTCAAGGGCTTCGACAGGAACCTCGAACGCGCCGCGATGAGCTCCGGGGCCGGGCCGCTGGCCACGTTCTTCCACGTCACGCTGCCGGTGCTGCGGCCCGGGATGCTCGTCGGCGCGCTGTTCGCGTTCCTGTCGTCGTTCAACGAGGCGGTGGTCGCGCTGTTCATCGCCGGACGAGGCGCCGCGACCTTGCCGAAGAAGATGTACGAGAGCATCCGGCTCGAGTCCGATCCGGTGATCGCGGTCGTCTCGACGTTGCTCGTCACCACGGTCGCGATCGGCGTGCTGGTCTCGGTCCTGGCGCGCGGGCGCGAGTCCGGGGCGGCGTGATGGGCGCCGCGTACCTGAAGCTCACGGGCCTGGTGAAGTCGTACGACGGACGGACGAATGCCGTCGACGGCATCGATCTCGACGTCGCGCGCGGGGAGTTCGTGACGTTGCTCGGGCCGAGCGGCTCCGGCAAGACGACGACGCTCATGATGATCGCGGGCTTCGAGGAGCCGACGCGGGGATCGATCGAGCTCGACGGCGAGGATCTCGGACGGAGGAAGCCCTACGAGCGGAACATCGGCGTCGTCTTCCAGAGCTACGCGCTCTTCCCGCACATGACCGTCGCGAAGAACGTCGCGTTTCCCCTCCGCATGCGCCGGTTCCCCGCGGCGCGGCAGGCGTCCCGCGTGCGCGAGATCCTGGACCTGGTGGAGCTCGGGTCCTTCGCGGATAAATATCCTCGAGAGCTGTCGGGAGGCCAGCAGCAGCGCGTGGCGCTCGCGCGAGGACTCGTCTTCAATCCCGACGTGCTGTTGCTCGACGAGCCGCTCGGCGCGCTCGACAAGAGCCTGCGCGAGCAGATGCAGGTCGAATTGAAGAGGATCCACCGGGAGGTCGGCGTGACGATGCTCTACGTCACGCACGACCAGACGGAAGCCATGACCATGTCCGATCGGATCGCCGTGTTCAACGGGGGCGCGCTCGAGCAGGTCGCGCCGCCGCTCGAGGTGTACCACCGGCCGCGAACGCGATTCGTCGGCGAGTTCATCGGCGACAGCAACTTCTTCTCGGGCCGGCGAGACGGCGAACGTCCCGGACTTGTTCTGCTGGACGGGATCGGAGCGCACCGTGTCGCCCGAGCGGCGTGGGACGAGATCGCCGGCTCAACAGTCGACGTTCTGATCAGGCCCGAGCGGATTCAGCTCGCCGGCGAAGGCGACGAGGCACGGCTCCCCAACCGCGTGAGCATGAAGGTAGGGGTGATCGTCAACTACGGCGACAGCGTCCTCGTGATCGGTGAGACCGACGGTCACCCGCTCCGGATGAGAATTGCCGGCGCCCAGCCCGACGCGATCCGGGAGGGCGCGACGGTGACGGTCGGGTGGGGGCCGGCGGACGCGCATCTGATCCGGCGAGATTGAGCGCGCGTCCGCGCAGCCCCCGCAGCGGCTGCGATGCGCTCAGGGCCGTTTCTTGCGGCCCGCGTAGATCTCCTGCATCTCCTTTTCGGCCCAGGCGATGGCCTGGTCCGCCGTCATCTTGCCCGTCGCGTGCTGCGCGAACATGTCCGGGACGATGTAGAGGTCCCAGACCTGCTGCGACGCCGCGCTGGTGGGTCCCGGCCACGACGGTGGCACCGTCACCTTCGCGACCTCGGGAATGAACCGGTACTGCTTGTCGCTCTTGTAGACGGCGTGCTTCGTCAGGTTCTGGAGGAACGGCATGTTGAAGCCGTGACCGGCTTCCACCCACTTGTTCTGGTTCTCCGGCTGGAAGTGATAGCGCAGGAAGTCCTTCGCGAGGTCGATGTTCTTCGAGAAGTTCCACACCCCGACGCACCAGAATCCCGTCGTCGCTTTCCGGTCCACCGGGCCGCGCGGCGTGTGGATGTGATCGATGACCTCCGCGATTTCCTTCTGCGTGCCAGGAACCAGCACCTTGTCCTTCTTCGCCGACTCGTACGCGCTGATCGGGTTGTGAATCGCGATGCATTTCCCGGCGTTCAGGCAGCGGTTGTTGCTGGAATCGTCCCACGCGAGCACTTCCGGGTCCATCGCCTCGGTGTAGAGACGCTTCACGAACTCCATCGCCTGCCGCGTCTCCTTCGAGTTGATCGTGATCCTATTCCCGTCCTTCGCGACGTACGACCCGCCGTAGGACCACAAGATCGAAAGCAGCGTGACGTTGGCGTCGCCGCTGTGACCCATGGCGGTGCCGAACGGATGGCCGATGGCCTTGCCTTTCTTCCCGATGCGGAGCCAGTCCTCCCAGGTGTCGGGGCTCTTCTCGCCGAGCTGCTCGAGCAAATCGGTGCGCACCGCCATCGGGAACGGCGGCTGCCACCACGGAAGCAGCTTCCACTTTCCGCGGATCAGGTAATCGTTCGGGGAGAGCCAGCCGCCGTTCTTGGGGGCGACGTCGCCCGCGATGTCGTTCAGGTCCGCCAGGTAGTCGTAGTAGAGGTCGGCGTCACCGAGTCCGGGCCCGAGCGCGGTGAGGTCGTGACCCGAGCGCGCCTGTACCTCGGCGGCCTTCTTCGTCTGGAGCTGCAGGTGCGCGATGATGTCGAGCCGCACCTTCACCTTGTTCTTCGCGCCCCATTCCTCGAACTGTCGCTTCAGCTCCTTGTCGGTGTCGGGAACGAAGCTCGCGATCGTCAGGAACGTGAGCTCGCGGGTCTGCGCGATCGCGGGCGCCCGACCGCTGGCCAGCACCGCGCCGAGGCCAGTGGCGCCGGCCCCCGTCACGCGCAGGAACTGACGGCGGCTCACGCCGCGGACACGAGGAACGCTTTCGGCATGGACTGTCGGCATGGTCTGGTCCTCCTCTGGGCTGGGTTTACTTGACGGCGCCTGCCGTCAACCCGGTGACGTAGTAGTCGAGGAAGAAGACGTACGCGATCACGATCGGAAGCGAGCCGATGCACGCCCCCGCCATGAGGCCTCCCCAGTAGTAGATGTCGCCGCGGATCAGCTCCGAGAACACTCCGACCGTCATCGTCTTGAGCTCCGCCGGCGAAACGAAGACGAGCGCATAGAGGAACTCGTTCCAGGACAGCGTGAACGCGAACAGGCCGGCGCAGATGACGCCGGGCACCGCGACGGGCAGCAGGATCCTCCAGAGCGTCTGCACCCGGTTGCAGCCGTCCAGCATGGCGCACTCCTCGATCTCCTTCGGCACCGTGCGGAAGTACCCCATGAGCAGCCACGTGCAGAACGGGACGAGGAACGTCGGGTAGGTCACGACGAGCGCCCAGAGGCTGTCCGAGAGTCCGAGGCGATTCACGACGCTGGCGAGCGGCAGGAAGAGCAGCGACGGCGGCACCAGGTACGTGATGAAGATCGCCACCCCGAACGACGTGGCGCCGGGGAACCGGAGCCGCGCGAGCGGATACGCCGCCAGCACGCCGATCACGACCGAGATCACGGTCGCCCCGACGCTGACGAGGAGGCTGTTCACGAACCAGGTCCAGAAGAGGGTGTCCGTCGACAGGAGCGCGTAGTGCCCGAACGTGACGCCCTTCCGGATCAGGAAGGGCGCGGCGTTGACGTCGTACAGCTCCGCGTTCTTCTTCAGCGACGTCACGAGCATGAAGTAGAGCGGGAACAGCGCGAAGAAGACGAACGGCGTGACGGGCAGGTAGAGCGTGAACGCCGGACGCACCGACGGCCAGAAGCCGCGACCGCTACTCATACGTGGTGGCCCGGCGAACCATCTGCAGCTGGAAGAAGACGACGACGAGCAGGATCGGGAAGAGGAAGAGCGACACCGCGGCCCCCTGCCCGATCTGTCCGCTCTGGAGCCCGAGCACGAACGAATACGTGGCGAACAGATGCGTCATGTTGATCGGGCCGCCCTTGGTGAGGATGTAGACGATGTTGAAGTCGGCGAGCGTGAAGATGGCCGAGAAGAGGATCACGACCGCGAGCACCGGCTTCAGGAGCGGCACCGTGATGTACCAGAATCGACCGGCGGCGCGAGCGCCGTCACATTCCGCGGCCTCGTACATCTCGCGCGGAATGGCGACCAGTCCCGCCAGGATGGTGATCGCGAAGAACGGCAGGCCCCGCCAGGTATTGACCAGGACGACCGTGAACATGGCCAGGTACGGGTCGGGCAGCCACGGGATGTCGCGCTGGACGACGTGGAGGCTCTTGAGCGTCCAGTTCACGACGCTGTAGAGCGGCTCGAACATCCACCACCACACCAGCGTGCTGAGTGCGGTGGGGACGATGAACGGCAGCAGCACCGCGCCGCGAATGATTTTCTTGAACCGCACGATCCGGAAGAGCAGGAGCGCCAGCGCCATCCCGAACACGGTCTTGAGCGAGAGCGCGGCCGCGGTGAACACGATCGAGTTCTGGAGCGTCTGGAGGAAGATGCCGCTGCCGAGGAGCCGGCGAAAGTTCTCGAGGCCGACGAAGGTCCCGGTGTCCCCCACCCTCGCGTCGCTCAGGCTGAACCAGAGCGAGAGGACGAACGGATACGCGACGAGGAAGAGGAGGAGGAAGAAGGCCGGCGCGACGAGGGCATAGGCGACCGGGGTGTCACCCGCCAGGGCGTCGAAGAGTCCGCGTCTCCGCGCTTCTTCCGGAGCCTCGCCGAGCTTCGCCACGTCGCCGCCGAAAACCTGCATCCGGCACGCTCCTGTTGCGGGGACGCGCATAATCTCGGCGAGCCCCGCGCTCCGCCCTGCCGACCCGGGCGCCGAGACTCTAGCGTTGGGCCGAATCGGGTGTCAAGCAAGCGGGGGGACCGCACTGATGAGCTCCGACCAGAGCGTTTCGCGCGCAACGAGCGACCGCGCCCGGTGGTTGGAATCGCGCTTGCTACGACATCAGGACGGCGTGGACATCTCTCGGCGAGCGCTGCTGGGCGGTTCGAGTGCCCTTGCCGCCGCCTGGCTGCTCTCGCCGGTGCGTCGAGCGGGAGCGCGCGAAAGGCGACGGCAGGGGCCGAGATACCGCCGCGATCCAGCGCGCGGTCGACGCGGCGGGACGGTCGGGCGGGACGGTCGTTCTTCCGCCGGGCGAGTACGTCTCCGGCACGATTCGGCTCCGCAGCGACATGGTGTTGCGACTCGCCGCCGGCGCCACCCTGATCGCCAGCCCTGACGACGACGATTTCGATCCGTACGAGCGGCTTCCCTACGAGTCGTTCGCCGATCGTGAAACCACGGACTTCGCCTTCGCGCTCCTGCAGGGACACGGGCTGCGGCATGTCGCCATCGTCGGGCCCGGCCGGATCGACGGCAACCGGGTGTCGCGCCGCGGCCCGAAGCCGATCGCCCTCAAGAGGTGCCGCGACGTCGTCGTGCGTGACCTGACGATCGAGAACGCGCCCAACTACAACGTGAGCCTGCTCGGGTGCGACGACGTGGAGATCGTCGGCGTGACGATCCGGAACGGCTACTCCGACGGCATCGACCCCGACTGCTGCCGGAACGTCCGCATCGCGGGATGTCGCATCGAGTCGCGCGACGACGCCATCGTGGCGAAGACGAGCCTGGCGCTCGGCGTTCGACGCTCGACGGAGAACGTGATCGTCACGGACTGCGCGCTGGTGAACGTCCGCAACGCGCTCAAGCTCGGCACGGAGTCGAGCGGCGACTTCAAGAACATCGTGTTCCGCGACTGCACCATCTCGGCGCGCCCGGAGTGGTGGAAGCCGTATCCGCGGGACTGGAAGCCGTTCCCGAGCGCGGGCGTCTCGCTCACGACCGTCGACGGCGGGAACATCGACGGGGTCGTCGTGTCGAACATCACCATGACCGGCGTTCGTGCGCCGCTCTTCGTCCGGCTCGGCCGTCGCGGCTGGGGACAGGACGTGCCGAGCGCCGGAGTGTTGAAGAACGTCCGGATCTCCAACATCGTGGCGACCGGCGCCCTGTGGCCGTCGTCCATCATCGGCATCCCGGGGCACCGCGTCTCGGACCTCGAGCTCGCCGACGTGCACATCAGCGGAGAAGGCGGCGGCAACGTGGAGATGGCCCGGCGCGACGTGCCGGAGCGCGACAGCGTGTATCCGGACGCCACGCGATTCCGCCACCTGCCGGCGTACGGGCTCTACTGCCGGCACGTCGCGCGGCTCCGGACGGATCGGATCGCGCTGATCGTCGACGAGCCGGACGCGCGACCGGCCGTGGTCCTGGACAACATGCTGGAGAGCGATCTCGGAACGCTGACGGCGAGCGCGCCGGCGAACGGCGGACCCGTCGTGTGGCTGCGCTCGGTGCGGGGCTCGGTGCTTCGCGACGTTCGTCAGGAGGCCAGCGCGCGCCCGCTCGTGCGCGTCAGTGGCGCGGACACCGACGACGTGGAAGTGCTCGGCGAGGCCGTCATCGTCGAGTCGGACGTGGACGCAACGGCGCTCAGGGCCGAGAGCAAGAAC
>QHRT01000593.1 GCA_003220195.1 Candidatus Rokuibacteriota bacterium
GAAGCGATCGAGGTGCGGCCGTGGATGTGCGATGTCCTCGGTGCCCTGCAGGTAGAGCACGGGCGGCATCTCGACCTTCTCGCCCCGATCCAGCACGCTCGCCGGCGCCGCCTCGTCCATCGCCGCCTCGGTTCCCCAGTACGCGTCATGAGACGGCAGCACGTCCAGCAGATCGGTCTTGCCCTGGGCCTTGCGCTCCTTCGCGTACCGGTACCGGCCGAGCGGATCGATGACCGGCGAGGTCATGATGACGCAGCGGACGGTCGCGTCGACACCCGACGCGCCCGGCGGATTCGGCAGCGCGCTGTAGCGCTTGTCGTGAGGGCGCATCGCGATCAGCATCGCCTGGTGGCCGCCGCTCGAATTCCCCGCCACGCCGACCGCGTCCGCGCGTCCGCCGAGCTCCTTCGCCTTCGCCTTGATCCAGCGGATGCCGTAGTGGATGTCCTGGAACGACGCGGGATACGGCGCCGCCGGCGGCTGTCGCCAGTCGAGCGCGGCGACGATCACACCGCTCTTTGCCAGCGCCTCGTGAATCACCGTGTCGCCGAGCCGGTCCGAGCGGCACCATGCGCCGCCGTGCAGCTCGACGACGATGGGAAACGGCCCGGCGCCCTGCGGCCGGTAGAGCCGCGCCAGGAACCCCGTGTCGCCGTGACGGACATACTCGACGTCCTCGACCTTGAACTCGTGGCTCATCATGTCCCCCTTGCTGGATTCGACTCGCTTCGTGGAAACGGTCGAGCGGATGCTCGATTGTTTCACGAACCGGTCGCTCGTTGAACCGATCCCTGCTCGCGCTCGACCCGGCGCCAACTCCGCAGCCTGACCGGATGCTGCGCTCTGTCGCGAATGTCGTCAAGCGGCGCTGCGTGTCGCGCGCGCGATGGAGCTACGATACACGGCATGGCGCCGAGGACGACAATCTTCGCCGACCGCCACGAGACTCTCGGAGATNGCCAACGACCTCAACGATCACGTCGGCGTCCACGGGCGGCCATTCACGCCCGAGCGCGTTCTCGCCGACGCGTTCGGGCAGAACGCCCCGATCACCGCGCTGATCGCCGTGCTCGACGGCGCGGTCGCCGGCTACGTCTTCATCGGTCCGGGGTACAACACCGACGTCGCGGCGCGCTCGATGTTCCTCCACGATCTGTTCGTCGTGCCGGCGGCGCGCGGACGAGGAGTCGGCTACTCGTTGATGGCCGCCGTCGCCGCCGAAACCGTGCGGACCGGGAGCGTCTCGCTCGAGTGGGGCGTGCACCCGACGAACGCGGGGGCGCTCGAGTTCTATCGGCGGCTCGGCGCGGCGACCGCCGAGGTGCGGATCATGAGCGTCGCCGGCGAGCGACTTCACGATCTCGCCAGGGCCGCTCGCCCCTGACCGGCCGTCAGAGAACTTGCCTTCCCCCCCGCGATGGCGGATATTTTCGCCACCGCACTCCGGCTCCGTGAACGAACGGTCGCGAACGCGACAGAGGAGATGCCATGGCACGCCTGACGATCAACGGAAAAACCAGAGAGGTCAACGTCGATCCGAGCACACCCCTGCTCTGGGCGCTTCGCGAGCAGGTCGGGCTCACGGGCACCAAGTACGGCTGCGGCATCGCACAGTGCGGCGCGTGCACCGTGCACATCGACGGCAAGCCCGTCCGCTCCTGCATCATGCCCGTCGGCTCGGTCGCGGGAAAGAAGATCACCACGATCGAAGGTCTCGCCAACGGCGGCACGCTGCACAAGGTGCAGAAAGCGTGGCTCGATCTCGACGTGCCCCAGTGCGGGTACTGCCAGTCGGGCATGATCATGGCGGTCGCGGCGCTCCTCGCGGAGAAGCCGAAGCCGACCGACGCCGACATCGACAAGAGCATCACGAACATCTGTCGCTGCGGCACGTTCCAGCAAGTGCGCGAGGCGGTCCACGCCGCCGCGAAGGCGTAAGGAGGAGAGCCATGACGACGACTGCGAAGATCGATCGCCGCTCCTTCCTCATCGGCACCGCCGCGGTCGGCGGCGGGCTCACGCTCGGCCTCCAGATCCCGTTCGGCTCCGGCGTCGCGCGCGCGCAGAGCGCTCCAAACGGCGTGCCCGAAGTCAACGCGTGGGTCGTCATTCATCCGGACGACAAAGTGGTCGTTCGCATCGCGCGCTCGGAGATGGGCCAGGGCACGCTCACCGGCCTCGCGCAGATGGTGGCCGAGGAGCTCGAGTGCGACTGGGCGAAGGTGACGACCGAGTATCCAACGCCCGGGCAAAGCGTCGCGCGCAAGCGCGTGTGGGGCGATTTCTCGACCGGCGGCAGCCGAGGCATCCGGCAGTCGCACGAGTACGTCCGGAAGGGCGGCGCCGCGGCGCGCATGATGCTGATGCAGGCCGCCGCCGACGCGTGGGGCGTTCCCACGTCCGAGTGCACCGTCGCAAAGAGCGTGATCACGCACACGCCGTCCGGCCGGA
>QHRT01000158.1 GCA_003220195.1 Candidatus Rokuibacteriota bacterium
TCCGCAACAAGCAGAAGCGGGAGACCGAGCAGAAGTTTTTCCCCGGCTACGTCCTGGTCGAGATGGTGCTGACCGACGACACGTGGCACCTCGTCCGGTCGACGCCGAAGGTCACCGGCTTCGTCGGATCCGGCACCCGGCCGGTGGCGCTGTCCGAAGACCAGGTGGAGGACATCCGGCGCCAGATGGAAGCCGGAGCCGAGAAGCCGAAGCCGAAGTCGGTGTTCCAGCGCGGCGACAAGGTGCGGGTCATCGACGGCCCGTTCGTGAACTTCCAGGGCGTGGTGGAGGACATCAACCCCGAGCGCGGGCGCATGAAGGTGGTGGTGCCCGTCTTCGGCCGGCCCACGCCGGTCGAGCTCGAGTACTACCAGGTGGAGCGGCTCTAACCCATGGCGAAGAAAGTCCAGGCGATGGTCAAGCTGCAAATTCCCGCGGGCAAGGCCAATCCCTCGCCGCCCGTCGGACCGGCGCTCGGCCAGCACGGCGTCAACATCATGGAGTTCTGCAAGGGCTTCAACGCGCAGACCGGCAACTTCACCTTCATCGTGAAGACGCCGCCGGCGGCCGTATTGCTGAAGCGCGCGGCCGGGATCGCGAAGGCCTCCGCCGTGCCGCACAAGGACAAGATCGGCAAGGTGACGCGGGACCAGGTGCGCGAGATTGCGCAGACGAAGCTGGTCGATCTGAACACGGAGTCGATCGAGTCCGCGATGCGCATCGTCGAGGGGACGGCGCGCAGCATGGGCATCGACGTCGTCTAGAGGCACGCCGCGGGGCGCGGCCGCGCGCCCCTGGGGTCCCTGACGTAAGGAGATTCACATGGCGACAGTCGTCGACAAACGCGGCAGCAAGCGCTACGACACCGCGACCAAGCGCATCGACACGGAGCGGTCGTACGCGCTCGAGGAAGCCGTGTCGCTGCTGAAGGAGTTGCCGGCGGCGAAGTTCGACGAGACCGTCGACTTCTCCGTTCGGCTCGGCGTCGATCCGAAGCACGCTGACCAGATGGTCCGCGGCGCCGTCGTGCTGCCGCACGGCATCGGCAAGAGCGTGCGGGTCGCCGTCTTCGCCAAAGGCGAGAAGGAACGCGAGGCGCGCGAAGCCGGCGCCGACGTGGTGGGCGCCGAGGATCTGGTCGAAAAGGTCCAGGGGGGCAGCATCGATTTCGATACGGCCGTCGCCACGCCGGATCTCATGGGCCAGGTCGGCCGTCTCGGCAAGATCCTCGGGCCCCGCGGGCTCATGCCGAACCCGAAACTGGGCACGGTGACGTTCGACGTGGGACGTGCGGTGCGCGAGGCGAAGGCCGGCAAGGTCGAGTTCCGCGTCGACAAGGCCGGCAACGTCCATGTGCCGATCGGCAAGCGCTCGTTCGACGCCGAGAAGATCGCGGGCAACGCCATGGCGCTGATCGAGGCGCTGGTCCGGGCCAAGCCCGCGGCGTCGAAGGGGACGTATCTTCGATCGATCACGGTGTCGACGACGATGGGCCCCGGGATCACGATTGACGCCCAGCGCGTCGCGAATCTCTTCAAGAAGTGATCGGGCCAGGAAGAAGGGACTGACGTGCCGACGCAAGAGAAAGTTACGACGGTCGAGAAGCTGCGGCGCCGGGTCGACGGCGCCACGACGCTGGTGCTGACCGAGTATCGCGGCCTCACCGTGCAGCAGCTGAACGATCTGCGCAAGCAGCTTCGCGCGGTCGCCGCGGAGTACACGGTGGTCAAGAACCGCCTGGCGAAACTGGCCGGCGCCGGCAGCGGGCTCGGCACGCTCGAGAAGCACCTGAAGGGTCCGACCGGTCTCGTCATCGGGACCAAGGATCCGGTCGCGGTGGCCAAGGCGCTCACGACGTTCGCCCGCACGAATCAGGCGCTCAGCATCAAGGCCGGATACGTCGACGGCCAGGTGCTTCCGGAGACCGAGCTGCGCGCGCTGTCGGAGCTGCCGTCGAAGGACGTGCTGCGCGGCCAGATCGTCGCGGCGATCCAGGGCCCGCTGGCCCAACTCGTCGGACTGTTGACGGCCCCACAACGCGAGATCGCGTACGTGCTGGCCGAGCGTGGCAAGCGTGCCGCGGACGGCACGGAGCGTGCCGCGGACGGCACGGAGCGTGCCGCGGACGGCGCGGGAGCCGCAGCCGCCGAAGCTGACGCAGCGAGCGCCGTGAAACAGAGCTGACGAGCGGATGATGCCCCAATACAAGCGCGCCGCGGATGGGCGCCGAAAGTGCCGCGGACGGCACTGAGCGCGCCGCGGACGGCACTGAGCGCGCCGCGGACGGCGCGGAGCGTGCCGCGGACGGCACGGAGGAGGAATCGATGACCGTTGAACAGATCGCCGAAGAGCTCGACAAGCTGACGCTGCTCGAGGCCGCGCAGCTGTCCAAGCTCCTTCAAGAGAAATGGGGCGTCTCCGCCGCCGCGCCGGTCGCCGTGGCTGCCGGTCCCGCTGCAGGCGCCGCCGCGGGCGCGCCAGCCGCGGAAGAGCAGACGGAGTTCGACGTCGTGCTCCAGGCCGCGGGCGAGAAAAAGATCCAGGTCATCAAGGTCGTGCGCGAGCTGACGGGCCTCGGGCTCAAGGAAGCCAAGGATCTCGTCGACGGCGCGCCGAAGGCGGTGAAGGAGAAGATCGCGAAGGCCGAGGCCGAGGACGTGAAGAAGAAGCTCGAAGAGCAAGGAGCGACCGTTCAGGTGAAGTGAGTCGTCACGCGAGCACCGAGGCCAGGGGCGGCGCCGGCCGGGCCGGCGCTCGAGCGGCGTAGTGAACGGGTGAGGACGGACAGGCGAGTCCGCCTCAGGAGAGCATATGGCAGGGACGATTCAGTGTGGGCGCCGGAGCCGCAAGGACTTCGGCAAGATCCCATCGATCGTGGACATTCCGAACCTCATCGAGGTCCAGAAACGATCGTACGAGACCTTCCTCCAGAAGGACGTGCCGGCGGAGCGGCGCGAGGACATCGGACTCCAGGCGGTGTTCAAGTCCGTGTTTCCGATCGCCGACTACAACGACAACGCGCTCCTGGAGTTCGACTCGTATCACTTCGGCGAGCCGAAGTACACGGTCGAGGAGTGTCACGACCGCGGCATGACGTTCGCCATCCCGTTGAAGGTCACGCTCCGCCTCGTGGTCTACGACCACGACAAGGAAGCCAAGACCAAGGCCGTTCGCGAGCAGCGAGGCCAGGAAGTCTATCTCGGCGAGCTGCCGCTCATGACGGACAAGGGCACGTTCATCATTAACGGCACCGAGCGCGTGGTCGTGAGTCAGCTCCAGCGCTCGGCCGGCGTGTTCTTCGACGACGACAAGGGCAAGACGCTCGCGTCGGGCAAGCCGCTCTTCTCCGCACGCGTGATTCCCTATCGGGGCTCGTGGGTCGAGTTCGACTTCGACGCGAACGACGTCTTGCAAGTCCGCGTGGACCGGCGCCGGAAGATGCTGGCCACGGCGTACCTGCGTGCGTTCTGGTTCCTCGAGAAGAGCCCGCAGACCACTCCCCAGATCCTCTCCGACGAGGAGATCCTCGCGCAGTTCTACGAGACCGAGGACGTGCTCGGCTTCGACGAAGGCAACGTGTGGGTGAAGCCGCACCCCGTGGCGCACGCCGGGACCAGCCGGACCAGTCACGAGGCCAAGGTGGCCGAGGACGTCAAGGCGCCGCGTCAGCGCGAGCCCATCGTGCCGGCGGGCCGGGCGCTCACCCCGGCGTCGATCAAGCGCATCATCGACGCCGGCGTCGAGAAGATTGCGCTGCGTGCCGAGTCCCTGGTCGGCCGGCGCACCGCCTCGAAGGTCGTCGATAGCGAAACCGGCGAGGTGCTCCTCACGCCGAACGTGGAGATCACGTCCACGGTGCTTTCCCAGCTGATGAGCCGGCGCGCGGCGCCGTTCAAGCTGCTGATTCACGATAAGGAAAAGGTGGACGCCTCGATCTGGGACACGCTCGCGCGGGACCACTTCAAGCACCCCGACGAGGCGCTGGTCGAGATCTACCGCCGGCTCCGCCCCGGTGATCCGCCGACCGTCGACTCGGCGCGGGCCCTCTTCCGCGGGATGTTCATGGACCCGCGCCGCTACGATCTGGCGCGCGTCGGCCGGTTCATGATCAACGAGAAGCTCCGCATGGAGGGGCCGGCGAACGCCAAGACGCTCCGGAGCGAGGACGTGGTGTCCGTCATCAAGCGCCTCTTGATGGTGAAGCTCGGCAGCGAGCCGACCGACGACATCGACCACCTCGGCAATCGACGGGTGCGGTCGGTAGGCGAATTGCTGGAGAACCAGTTCCGCGTCGGGCTGACGCGCATGGAGCGCGCGGTCAAGGAACGGATGTCGATCTCGGACATCACGAACCTGATGCCGCACGATCTCATCAACGCGAAGCCGGTCTCCGCCGTGGTCAAGGAGTTCTTCGGGTCCTCGCAGCTCTCGCAGTTCATGGACCAGACGAACCCGCTCGCGGAGCTGACGCACAAGCGCCGGCTGTCCGCGCTCGGTCCGCGCGGCCTCAGCCGGGAGCGTGCGGGCTTCGAAGTCCGCGACGTCCACCCGACGCACTACGGCCGCATCTGCCCGATCGAGACTCCGGAAGGCCCGAACATCGGCCTGATCTCGTCCTTGTCGACGTACGCGCGCACGAACGAGTTCGGCTTCATCGAGACGCCGTACCGCAAGGTCGAGGGCGGTGTGGTGAGCGACGAGATCGTGTTCCTGACCGCGCTGAAGGAAGAGCGCTACGTCATCGCCCAGGCCAACGCCGAGCTCGACGCGCGCGGCCGGTTCGTGCAGGAGCGCATCTCGGCGCGCAAGGGCGGCGAGTTCCGCATGGTGCCGCCGGAAGAAGTCCACTACATGGACGTCTCGCCGAAGCAGCTCGTGTCGGTGGCGGCGTCCCTGATTCCCTTCCTGGAAAACGACGACGCGAACCGCGCGCTCATGGGCTCGAACATGCAGCGCCAGGCGGTCCCGCTGCTGCAACCCGAGGCGCCGCTGGTCGGCACCGGGATGGAGCACGTGGTCGCGCGCGACTCCGGCGCCGTGGTGGTCGGGAAGCGTCCCGGCGTCGTGGAATACGTGTCGGCCGATCGCATCGTGATCCGGGCCGAGAGCCGGTCGAAGAAGACCGATCCGGTCCAGGATCTGCCGCTCGACATCTACAACCTGACGAAGTATCGCCGCTCGAACCAGAACACGTGCGTCAACCAGAAGCCGATCGTCCGGAAAGGCCAGCGTGTCGCGGCCGGTGACGTCGTCGCCGACGGGCCGGGAACGGACCAGGGCGAGCTGGCGCTCGGGCGCAACGTGCTGGTCGCCTTCATGCCGTGGGGCGGCTACAACTTCGAGGACGCCATTCTGGTCAGCGAGAAGCTCGTCAAGGACGACCGCTTCACGTCGATCCACATCGAGGAGTTCGAGATCCAGGCCCGCGACACCAAGCTCGGCAAGGAAGAGGTGACGCGGGACATTCCGAACGTCTCGGAAGAAGCGCTGAAGGATCTGGATGACTCCGGCATCGTCCGCATCGGCGCCAAGGTGAAGCCGGGCGACATCCTCGTCGGCAAGATCACGCCGAAGGGCGAGACCCAGCTGACGCCCGAAGAAAAGCTGCTCCGTGCGATCTTCGGCGAGAAGGCCGGCGACGTGCGGGACACGTCGCTCACCGTGCCGCCGGGGATCGAGGGCACGGTCGTGGACGTCAAGGTCTTCTCGCGCCGCGGCGTCGACAAGGACGAGCGCGCCAAGTCGATCGAGGAAGAAGAGATCGCGCGGCTCGAGAAGGATTACCAGGACGAGATCGCGATGGTCGAGATGGAGCGCGACCAGAAGCTGAAGAACCTCCTGGTCGGCAAGACGAGCCTCGCGGAGCTGTTCGACCCGACGAACAAGACGCAGCGGCTCACGAAGAAGAGCGATCGGATCGCGCGCGAGGACCTCGACAACTTCGCCTGGAACGAGCTGAAGAAGATCAAGGTGAAGGAGGACGACGGGCTGTCGCAGATGGTCCGGAAGATCGAAGAGCTCGCCGAGGAGCAGATCTCGATCTACGACTCCATGCTGGAAGAGCGCATCGGCCGGCTCCGGCGCGGCGACGATCTGCCGCCCGGCGTGATCAAGATGGTGAAAGTGTACGTCGCCGTGAAGCGCAAGCTCTCGGTCGGCGACAAGATGGCCGGGCGCCACGGCAACAAGGGCGTCGTGTCGAAGATCATGCCCGAAGAGGACATGCCGTATTTGCCGGACGGGACGCCCGTGGAGATCGTCCTGAACCCGCTCGGCGTGCCGTCGCGGATGAACGTCGGCCAGATTCTCGAAACGCACCTCGGCTGGGCGGCCCGCGCGCTCGGTCTCTGGGTGGCGAGCCCGGTGTTCGACGGCGCCACCGAGGACGAGATCAAGGAGCATTTGAAGGTGGCGGCGCTGCCGCAGTCCGGCAAGACCGTGCTCTACGACGGTCGGACCGGCAAGCAGTTCCACCAGGAGGTCACCGTCGGCCAGATCTACATGCTGAAGCTGGCGCACCTCGTCGACG
>QHRT01000183.1 GCA_003220195.1 Candidatus Rokuibacteriota bacterium
TGCCCTTCCGTGAGCGCGAGCTCGCGCGCGCGACCGAGAACCTGGCCAGACGGCGCGAGCTCGCCGCACAGGGGATCGTCGCGCGGCGCGAGGTCGACGAAGCCGAGCGCGCCGTCGCAGTCGCGCGCGAGAACGTGGCGCAGCTCCATCGCGACATCGCGCAGACGGAGCTGACGATCGTGGAAGCGCGGGCGCGCGAGCAGCTGGCGCACCACGCACCCGGTTCGCCGCCCGTGCCCACCGACATGCTGGTGAGCGAAGGGACGCACGCGTGGTCGCTCGGCGACACGTCCACGATCGAGAGGTTCTTCAGCACGCGCTTCGGCCGACCGCTCCCGGTGAGCGCGTTCGGCCAGACGCCCGTGCACGATCGTCTCGGGTTCGATCACCGCAATGCGATCGACGTCGCCGTTCACCCCGATAGCGTCGAGGGCCAGGCGCTGCTGGCCTACCTCCGCGGGCACGGCGTCCCGTTCATGGCGTTCCGCAGTGCGCGCGCCGGAGTCTCGACGGGCGCGCACATCCACATCGGCGATCCGTCGCCGCGCCGAGGCTGATGTCGCCATGGCCGCCTTCGTCATCAGGCGCGGGACCCGGCGCGACGTGCCGATCATCCTCGGGATGATCCGCGGGCTCGCGGAATACGAGCGGCTGGCGCACGAGGTGGAGATGACCACCGAGCGCGTGCGCCGTCACGGGTTCGGCCGGCGCCCGTACTTCGAGACCGTGATCTGCCGTCGCGGGCGGCGCGCCATCGGCTTCGCGCTCTACTTCTTCACCTACTCGACGTTCCTCGGCCGTCCGACGCTCTACCTCGAGGATCTGTTCGTCCTGCCCGAGGAGCGCGGGGCGGGCGCCGGCCGCGCGTTGCTGCAGCACCTCGCGCGCATCGCCGTCCGCCGCGGCTGCGGCCGCATGGAGTGGACCGTGCTCGACTGGAACGAGCCGTCGATCCGGTTCTACGAAAAGCTCGGCGCGCAGCTCCGCCGCGACTGGGTGCTGACCCGCCTGACCGGTGAGCCGCTCGCGCGGCTGGCCCGTGAACGTTGACCCGCTCTCGCGCGTTCGTGTAGATTTCGCCGCATGAACAAGCCATCTGCATCGAAGAAGCGTGCGGCGGCGAAGAAGCCGGCGAGCTCCGGGAAGGCGCGCAAGCCTGCGGCCAAGGCGACGCCCAGGTCGAGTGCCGGCAAGGCCGCCGCCGCTCGCCCGGCCGCCGAACCGGCGCGTCCGGTCGAGCGCTACCAGCCACGGCAGATCGAAGGCATCGGCTGGAAGCCGTTCCGGTACCCGCCGGAATAGTCGGTCCGTCGAAGCTCCAGTTCGTCGGAACACTCGACCGCGCAGCGATCGAGTGTTCCGACGAATTCTCGGGCGCGGCTGTCGACGAGCGTCGTCACCGGTCCGTGGGCGACCAGTTCCACATCCATCGCACCACGGCGCGCATCGCCACCTCCGTCCGGCGGCTCGACGGCCGCTCGGGCCGGTTGTACCATCCCGCTCGCGATGTCCCATTGAGAACGATTCCCCGGCTCTGAGGAGGCGCAGGCCATGGAGTATCGGTCGCTCGGACGTACCGGATTGTCGGTCTCGGCGCTCGGATTCGGCTGCGGCAACGTGGGTGGCCTGATGGTGCGCGGCACACCGGCCGAGCAGGAGCGCGCCGTGGCGCGGGCGATCGAGCTCGGCGTGAATTACTTCGACACCGCGCCCTCGTACGGGGGCGGACAATCCGAGCAGAATCTGGGACGCGTCATGCGCGCGCTCAAGCCGGCGGTCTACGTCGGCACGAAATTCCATATTCCCCGGGCCGAGCGGACGGACGTCGCCGCGGCGATCACGCGCTCGCTCGAATCGAGCCTCCGGCGTCTCGGGATGGAGCGCGTGGATCTCCTGCAATGCCACGAGCACATCGTGTCGGACGACGCGGAGGCCGGGCTGTCCGCTCGCGTGCTGCTCGGGGAAGCCGTGCCCGCGCTCGAGAAGCTCCGGCAGCAGGGCAAGATCGGCTTCTTCGGAATCACCGCGCTCGGTGAGACGCCGGCGCTCCATCAGGCCATCGACGCCGGCGCGCTCTTCACCGCGCAGGTCTGCCTCAACCTGGTGAATCCCAGCGCGGCGTTCGAGATCCCGTCCGGCTACCCGACGCAGGACTTCGGGCGACTCTTGCCCCGTGCGCGCCAGCACGGAGTCGGCGCCATCGTCATCCGCGTGCTGGCGGCCGGCGCGCTCTCCGGCGTCGAAGCGCGGCATCCGATCGCCGTGCCGTCCGTCGATCCGATCGCCAGCGGTCCGGATTACCGGGCGGACGTGCAACGCGCGCAAAAGTTCCGGGTGCTGGTCGACGAGGGACACGCCGCGAGCCTGGTCGAGGCGTCGCTGCGGCTGCCGCTCGCGTCGGACGCCGTCTCGACCGTGCTGCTCGGATACTCGACGCTCGAACATCTCGAGGAGGCCGCACGGGCGATCGCGAAGGGCCCGCTGTCGCCCGTTGCGCTGGAACGCTTGCAGAGGTGTGGCGCGGCCTGAACTGATTGGGTCAGGGGCCTCGAGGGGCGCGCGGCCGCGCCCGTCATGGCCCCCGACACCCCCAACGTTCGGCGGTCGCCGGGGAACCCGGCGCCCGCCTCTGGTTACAGGACCGGCCAGCGCGGACCGAAGCGGACGCCCGTGCGGTCGAGCAGACGCTCCCCAAGGGCCTGCACCTTGCGAATCAGCCCGACCTCGTCGACGTACGTCGCGCGGCCCTCGGCGACCACGACCCGACCATCGACGAGCACCGTGTGCACGCTCCGGCCGTCCGCGGCGTAGACGAGGGTGTTGATCGGGTTGTGAAGAGCACTCCATTCGGGTCGCCGCGTGTCGAAGAGCACGAGATCGGCCCTCTTCCCCGCTTCGAGCGATCCGAGCTCCGCGTCGAGACCGAGCGCCCGCGCGCCCTCGAGCGTCGCCAGCTCGAGCGCACGCTCCGCAGGGACGACGTCGGTCGTGCCGCGGGCGTCCTTGTACAGCACCGCGGCCAGGTACATCGAGCGCATCGTCTCGATCAGGTTCGAGTTGTTGCCGGCGTCGGTGCCCAGGCTCACCGTCACGCCCCGGGCGAGCATCTCGGGCAAGCGCGCCGTCGCGGTCATCCTGGCTCCCATCTTCAGCGCGGCCGTGGGGCACATCACGGTCTTCGTGCCGCTACGGGCGATCGCGTCGATTTCGCGATCGTCGACGTCGATGACGTGCGCCAGCAGGAGATTCGGCCCGAGGATGCCGAGGTCGGCCAGGTACTCGATGGGCCTCTTCCGGTAGCGTTCGCGGTACATCGGGTCATGCCGGTCCCCGCGCTGTCGGCGAGTCTTTTGGCTTCCCGCAAGAGGTCGTCGGAGCAGTACGACGCGTCGAAGGGCATCGTCCACGCGCGGACCCGGCCGCCCAGCGCACCGTCATAGGTCTTGATCGCTTTCTCCATCCGCCGCACGGCCTCGCTCGTCGGATAGACGGGCAGATGGAGCGGGTTCTCCCGGTCCACCACCTGATCGCCGACGACGATGCGACATCCGGACTCCTCGTACGCGCGCAGACAGGTGTCGAGAAACTTCGTGCTCCCCGGATCGAGGAAGCACGTCGTCCCGTACTTCAAAAGCTCGGTGATCCCGAGCAGCGACGTCAGATACTCGTCCTCCTCCGTCATCGCGCCCTGGAGCGTGAAGACGTGGCCGAGGTAGATCATCGGGTCGAGGTTGTCCGGAAAGATGCCGCGCACGGCGTGCGCGTAGCTGACGTGCATGTGGTTGTTCACGAAGCCCGGCGTCACGACCAGGTCCCGCGCGTCGATCACCTGCGTGGCGGGAACGTTCGCGAGCGCCGCCGCCTTGTCGACGCGCGCGATGCGCGTCCCCTCGATGAGAATGGAGCCGTCGCGGATGATCCGACGTTCCCGATCGAGCGTGATGACGTATCGGGCCCGGTCGATCTTGATCGTGGCCTGCGCCATGGCGTCCTCCGGCGGCGCGCGTCGCGCCTGCGACGGATTGTAGTACGCCGGGCGGATCAGTCGCGGCGCGTGTCGTCCTCGGCGCCGCGAGAGACGGGCCGGATCGGCAACACGATGCGGAACGTCGTGCCGCGTCCCGGGGCGCTGGTGAAGTCGATCGCCCCTCCGTGATCATCGACGATCTTGTGCGTGAGCGCGAGGCCGAGGCCCGTGCCGCCGTCCTTCGTCGTGAAGAACGGATTGAAGACGCTGTCGGCATTCGACGCGGGGATGCCGACGCCATCGTCCTGGATGTCGATCCTGACCATGGCGTCCGAGCCGGCACGGCCGGGCAGCCGGGGTCGCGCCCGGTCGTCCCAGCCGACCATCACGGTCAGGTGGCCGCCTTTCGGCATGGCGTCGAGCGCGTTGGCGACCAGGTTCACCAGCGCGCGATAGAGGGCGTCCGCATCCGCCTGGATCCCGGGCACGTCTCGGGTGTAATGGCGACGAACGCGGACGTGGCGGCTTTCGATCTCGTTCGCGTAGAGCTCGAGCGCCCGGTCGAGCACCGCGGACACGCGCACGAGCTCGAACGCCAGCCGCGGCGGACGCGACAGTTCCAGAAGCCGATCCACGATCGCGTTGATGCGCTCCAGCTCGCGCGGGACGACGCGGCTGAACTTTTCCCGGAAGCCTTCGTCGTCGAAGCGGCGGTCCAGGTGTCGCGTGAAGGTGAGCAGCGACGTGAGCGGGTTCTTGATCTCGTGCGCGAGCCCGGCGGCGAGCGTGCCGAGCGCGGCGAGGTGGTCGGAGCGCCGCAGGCGGCCCTCGAGCTCCCGCACCAGGCTCACGTCGCGCAGCATCCCGACGACGCCGAGCTCCTTGCCCTCGCCGGCGCGGAGCGGCGCCGTGCTCAGCTCCACGGCCACCGACGTGCCGTTGCGCCGACGCAGCATGAGCGGCACGGGGGCGACGCCCGTCCGTGTCGCGAGGGTCTCCATCAGGATCTCGCCGACCTCCGCCGTGTGCGCGAAGACTTCCGTGCAGTAGCGGTCGTGCGCCTCTCCGGCGAAGTAGCCGGTGAGGAGCTCCCCCGCTGGATTCAGCGTGACGATGCGGCCTTCCAGGTTGACTGTCACGATGCCCGTGGTCAGCGAGCGGAAGACGTTCTCCGTGTAGCTCTTGAGGTCTTGAAGTTCCTCGAAGCGGCGCGACAGTTCGGCGTGCGCGTCCTGGAGCGCCGAGCGCTGCTGGAAGAGCTGGTCCGCCATGTCGTTGAACGCGACGGCGAGGCGTCCGAGCTCGTCGGACGTGCGGGGCTCGATCCGCGGATCGAGCTCGCCCCGGGAGATCGCCGATGCCCCGGCGGCGAGCTCACGAATCGGGCCGGCGATGCGCCGCGCCACCAGGGCGGCGGCGCACCCGGACAGGAGCAACGTCACCAGCGTGATCGCGCCGAGCTCCCAGCGTGTCCGGACGATCTCGGCTTCCATGCGGGATTTCGACACCGAGACGCGCGCCGTCCCCCACTTCTGCTGGTTCACGACGATCGGCACGGTGACGTCGTAGACGGATTCGCGACGCAGGATGGCTTCCTGGACGAGGGGCACGTCGGTGCGTGCCGCGCGCCGGTCGGCCTCACCGGTCAGCTCGGTGCCGATCCGTTCGGGCCGGCCGCTGTGCGCCGCGACGCGGCCATCGGCGTCGAGCACGATCGCGTACACGACGTCCGCCTCGCTGCCGATCCACGCCGCGTGCTGCTCGAGCGCGGTGTAGTCGTAGAGCAGGAGCGGCCCCGACGAGATCGCGGCCAGGTTGCGGGCGAGGATCTCGCCCCGGCGCTGCACTTCCTCGATGATCGCGACACGCTGCCGATGCTCGACGACCATGACGACGGCCGCCATGACGAGCACCACGACCAGGACCGTGCCCCAGAGGAACTTGCCCTGCAACGAGTCGAAGGCGAGGCTCGGAAGGCGCCGGCTCACCGCGCCAACCTCGTGGGCCCGTCGAGCCAGATCTTGCGCAGCGGGATGTACGGATCCCCGAGCCCGTTCACTTCCACGCTGCGAACGTTCGGCTGAAAGAGCCGTTCGTACGTGTAATGCCAGACGGGCAGGACCGGCGCGTCCTCGAGCACGAGCTGCTCGACGCGGCGGTAGAGCTCCACGCGCCGCGCGAGATCCGATTCCGCCCGCGCTCGCAGCAGCAGGTCGTCGACCAGCGGGTTCTTGTATCCGAAAAAGTTCCGCGGGCTGTCGGAATAGAAGAGCTTGAAGAGGAAATTGTCGGGATCGGGGACGTCGGCGTACCAGGCGTACAGGAACGCCGGGTAGCGCGCCTCGCCGAGCGCCTTGATGAAACCCGGCCAGTCGGTGAGATACCGGAACTCGACCTTCACGCCGATCGCCTCGAGCCACTTCTTGATCTGCTCGTGCTCGCGCAGGATGCGATCGGCGTTGACGCTCGACCAGATCTGGATCGGCGGGAGCCCCGCGCCGCCCGGGTGCCCGGCCTGCACGAGAAGCTCGCGCGCGCGACGAACGTCATGAGCGGGCGCCAGCAGCTTCGGATTGAAGCCGAGCGTCCCGGGCGGCAAGATCCCCCGCGCGACGGCGTAGCGCCCGAGAAAGACGTCGTGGACCAGCGAGTCCCGGTCGACCGCGTGCACGATGGCTTGCCGGACGCGACGGTCGTCGAACGGCTTCGTGCGCGTGTTGAAGCCGTAGAAGCGAACGCTGAACATCGGTCGCTTGACGTACTGGTAGCGCGGATCGTGAATCACCCGCTGATAGTCCCGGGTCGGCACGGGCGTGTCTTCGAGCTCGCCGCGCTGGAACTCTTCGTAGCTCTCGTCCAGGCGCTCGGCCGGGAAGACCCGGTAGACGACCCGCGAGAGCCGCGGGGCGCCCTGAAAATATTCCGGATTCGCCGTCAGGACGATCTCCTTCCCGCGCTGCCAGTGCACGAGCTTGAACGGCCCCGTCCCGACCGGCCGCACGCCGAAGCCTTCGCCCTCGCGCTCGACGACGTCGCGTGGAACGATCTTGGCGTGGCCGATGGCGAGGAGCGAGACGAACGGGGCCAGGGACTCGTTGAGCACGACCTGCACGGTGTGGCGGTCGATGGCGGTCAGGCCGCGGACGTGCCGCGCGCGGCCGTCGCGGAATTCCCGGGCGCCCTGGATGGTCGAAAACAGGTCGGCCACGCCCGCCTTGGTCTTCGGATCGAGCAGGCGCGTGAGCGAGTACACCACGTCGTCCGCCGTGAGCTGGCGGCCGTGGTGGAACTTGACGTCCTTTCGAAGCGTGAACGTCCACGTGAGGTTGTCGCGCGAGGCCTTCCAGAACTGTGCGAGTGCCGGAGAGATGGCGAGCGTGTGATCGAACTGCACGAGGCCGTCGAAGATCTGCTGCGTGACCGAGAACCCGTAAATGTCGGCGATCCGCGCCGGATCGAGCGTGGCCGGGTCGTTGCGCAAGGGACGGCGGTACACACCGCCCGGCTCCGGGACGCGCCCGGCCCGAGGCTCGCCGGTCTCTGCTGAGGTGAATCGGGCGGTGAGGAGGCCCAGCAGGACGATGAAGACGAAGAGCATGCCCCCGCCGGCTCTCCGCCCCATCGCGCCAGACCCCCTCGGCCGCCCGAGCCGAGGGCGTCTAGGAGGTCGGGCTACTCGCCGCCGCCGCCACCTTCCGCCGTGCCGAGCGCCTGGAACATCTGCGTCGTGCCGGAAGTACCAGACTCGATCACCGGAGCCACCAGCAGGAACGAAGCGACGACCAGAAAAGCAGCCAGAACCTTCGCCATCGAGTTCTCCTTCTGCGCGAATTCGCGCGCGCCAGGTGTCAGCGCGCGTCGTCGGAGGGGAGAACAGCAATTCGATGGCCATGCCGCTCAGATCGCTCCCGTCAGCTAACTCCTTGCTGTGCAAGGTGTCGCGAAACCCGAGAGACGGACGTCGGGGGCGTCGATCGCACGGAATCGCGCGGGCAGCGCCGCCTGGCGGTCGCCAGCGACCCGTAACTCCGTGCCGAAGCGGAAGAAAAGATCAACTGCACCGAAACGTGTGCACAGTGCACCAGAATGAGGCGATGGGTGCCCGCTCAGCGCGGCACTCCAATCCGCGGACGGGCCGCCCAGCCGACGCTGGCCGCTGATCCCCGCCGTTGATCTAGGAAGGTGGGCGCGCCTTCCATTCAGCGAGCTTCCGCTTGAGCGAGTTCCGGTGGACGCCCAGGATGCGGGCCGCCTCGCTCTGGTTCCAGCCGACGCGCTCCATCACCCGCAAGACGATCTGACGCTCGAACTCGTCACTGGCCCGCTTGAGGGGCAGCGCCTCGGCGTCGCGCAGCTTCGTACGATGATCGGGCAGGAGCAGATCGAGCGGCAGGTCGTTGACCCCGATGATAGGTCCCTCGACGATGTTGACGAGGCGCTCGATGATGTTCTGGAGCTCGCGGACGTTGCCCGGCCACGAGTAGTCTCGCATCACGGCCAGCGCTTCTGGCGCGATGCCGAGGACCGGTTTGCCGAACTCCCGGCTGTAGCGGCGGACGAAGTGCTCCGCCAGGAGCGGCACGTCGTCCGCGCGGTCGCGCAGCGGCGGCACCTCGATCGGCACGACGTTCAGGCGATAGTAGAGATCGTCGCGAAACGTCCCGTGCCCGACCGCCTGCTTCAGGTCGACGTTGGTCGCCGCGATGATCCGCACGTCCATCTTGATCGTGCGCACGCCTCCCACGCGCTCCAGCTCTCGTTCTTGAAGGACGCGCAGGAGCTTCGCCTGGAGCTCGGCCTTCAGCGTGCCGATCTCGTCGAGGAACAGTGTCCCGCCCTGGGCCAGCTCGAACTTTCCGAGCTTCTGACGGGTCGCGCCGGTGAACGCCCCCTTCTCGTGACCGAAGAGCTCGGACTCCATCAACGTCTCGGAGATGGCGGCCGGGTTGACGGCGACGAACGGCTTGTCGCGTCGCGGACTCTGGCGGTGGACGGCGCGGGCGATGAGCTCCTTGCCGGTCCCGCTCTCGCCGGTGATGAGCACCGTCGTGGTCGTCCGCGCGATCTGGGAAATGACGCGCCCGAGCTTCACCATCGTGGGATGCTGCCCGACGAGGGGATCCTCGTCGGTCCGGCGCGCCAGCTCCGAGCGCAGGAACACGACCTCGCGCTCGAGCGAGCGCCGTTCGAGCGCACGCCGGATGACCGTGAGGAGCTCGTCCTCCTCGAACGGCTTAGTGATGTAGTCGAACTCGCCGAGCTTCATCGCCGCGACGGCCGTGCGGAGCGTCTTGACCGCCGTGACCAGCACCACTTCGGTCTGCTCGTCGATCGCCTTGAGACGCTCTAGGACCTCGACGCCGTCCATGCCGGGCAGGCGGACGTCCAGCAGGACGAGATCGACGTGGGTGGCACGGATGACGTCGAGCGCACGGGCGCCGTCGGGCGCTTCCAGCAACTCGTAGTCGTCGTCGAGAATCAACCGGAACGATTCCCGCAACCCCTCGTCGTCGTCGACGACGAGAATGACGGGCCTCAGGCCGCGCACATCGTGAGGAATGACTGTCCGCC
>QHRT01000184.1:0-17340 GCA_003220195.1 Candidatus Rokuibacteriota bacterium
GTCGGTGGAGGTGCGAGAGAAGGGACGACGGCTCGCGGCTCATTTGCTGGAAGCGAGCGTCGATGACGTCGAGCCCGGGCGCGGCGGGTTCCGCGTGAGAGGCATGCCGGAACGCATCGTCGGCTGGGACCGACTGGCGGATTTCGCGCATCGTGGCGTCGGGCTGCCGGCCGCGGAATCGCCCGGGATCGAGTCCACCGTGTTCTTCCGCCAGGACCAGCCGGCGTGGAGCTTTGGCGCAGGTCTCGCGGTCGTCAGTGTCGACCGGAACACCGGGCGTCTCCGGCTCGAGCGTCTCGTCGCCGTCGACGACTGCGGCAACGCGATCAACCCGCTCCTGGTCGACGGCCAGATCGTCGGCGCGCTGGCCCAGGGCATCGGCCAGGCGCTGATGGAGCACGTCGTCTATGGCGAGGCGGGAGAGCTCGTCGCGGCAACGTTCATGGAATATGCGATGCCGCGCGCGGACGACATGCCGGAGCTGCTCCTGGATCGCACCGTGACGCCGTCGCCCCTCAACCCGCTCGGCGTCAAGGGCGTGGGCGAGGGCGGCGCGTGCGTGGCGCCGCCGGCGATCGTCAACGCGGTGGTCGACGCGCTCTCACCGTTCGGTATCCACCACGTCGACATGCCGCTCACCGCGGAGAAGCTCTGGCGGGCGATACGTCGCGCGTGAACCGGGCTCAGCGAGCCGCCTGCCGGGTCAGGTTCGCGCAGCGATCGAGCACCGGCAGCACTTCGTCCGCCCGGGCCGGCGGGAGGTTGAACACCAGACGCGCGGCGCCGGCGTCGCGATAGCGTCTGATCAGGTCGGGGTCTTCCGCCACGCCGAAGATCGTGATCGGAATCGTCGCCGGGTCACGACCGGCTTCGCTCAGCATCGTCCGGAACTGCGGCAGCAGGCCGAGCACGTCGCCGTAGGCCGGGCGCCGCGCGTGCGGCACCCACCCGTCACCGTAGGCGATGGCCCGCCGCGCGCCGTGGGGAAAGGCGCCGCCCACGATCACCGGGGGATGCGGCTTCTGCACCGGCTTCGGCCAGTACTCGGGCTTCGACGTCGTCCAGATCGACTTCATCGCCTCGACTCGTTCGCGCATCACCGTGAAGCGCGACTTGAACTCGGTGCCGTGATCGGCCATCTCCTCGGCGTTCCAGCCGGCGCCGATGCCGAAGAGAAACCGGCCGCCGGACACCTGGTCGAGCGTCGCGACCTGCTTGGCGGTCTGGATCGGATCGCGCTGCACGACGAGACAGATGCCGGTCGCGACCTTCAACCGGGTGGTGGCGGCCGCCGCGGCCGCCAGTGTCACGAACGGGTCCATCACGTCGTAGTACTTCTTCGGCAGGTCGCCGCCCTGCGGAAACGGTGACTGGCGCGAGAGCGGGATGTGCGAGTGCTCGGGCGCCCAGAGCGATTCGAAGCCGCGCTCTTCCAGCGCGCGGGCCAGCGCGATCGGTCCCATCGAATAGTCCGTGAAGAAGATCGCGGCTCCGAAGTCCATCGTGATGATCCTTTCCGGTGCTTCGAGATCGGGTCAACGGGACGCCACTCGCCGACGAGGAACGCCACGCGCGGTGCTTTTCGACGACGCCGCTCCGGGCCTCTGGTCTCGGCGGCCAACGCGACTGGCAGTATAGTCCGACGTACCTGGACGACGACCCGAGGAGGCCTCCCATGAGTCATGGCGGACCGACCACGCGCCGCTTCACCGAGCAACGCTGGCTGCTCGACAACGTCATCCGCTCGGTCGGCGTGGACTGGGATCAGCCGCGTTCGATCTATCTCTCGACGCCAATGGGTCCGGAAGCGAACGCCGACTTCGCCGGGATCCGCCAGCGCATCACCAAGCTCGCCGACGCGTCGCCCGCGTTCGAGGCCGTCGCGCGCCGTCGCGAAGCGCGCGCGGAAGCGGCGGAGAAGGAGCAGCATCTCGTCACCGCGCGCGACAACTACTTCATGGCCGCGATCCACTGGGGCGCGGCGCAGTGGCCGATCGACGAGAACAACGAGCAGAACCGGACGTACAACACGAAGAAGCGCGAGTGCTATGCGAGCTTCGCGCGGCTCGCCGATCATCACGTGGAGGCCGCGTGGATCCCGCTGCCGAACGGCCAGAGGCTGCCCGCGTGGTTTCACCTGCCGCCCGGCCATCGCGACGGTCGTGTCCCGGTCGTCATCTCTGTGCCCGGCATGGACAGCTTCAAGGAGATGAGCGTCGCGCTGAACGGTGATCGGTGGTTGTCTCGCGGAATGGCAGTGCTGGCGCTGGACGGTCCCGGCCAGTACGAGAGCCCCGTGCTCGAGATCTACTTCAGCATGGACGCGTGGATCGAGACCGGGAAGGCCGCGGCCGAGTGGCTGCGCGGTCGCGCCGAGATCGATCCCGACCGCATCGGGTTGACAGGCAACAGCTTCGGCTCGTTCTTCGGCACGATCGCCGCGGCCCACGAGCCGCGAATCCGCGCCGTGTCGGTGTCCGCCGTCTGCCACGAGCCGGGATTCCACACGATCTTCGAGGAGGCGTCACCGACGTTCAAGATGCGCTTCATGTACATGTCGGGGATCACGGACGAGGGCAAGTTCGACGAGCTGCGCAAGACCATGACGTGGGAAGGTCACGCCGACAAGATCCGGGCGCCGTACCTGTGCCTCGCCGGCGAGGCCGAGGAGCTGTCGCCGCTCGTCCACACCGAGCGGCTGATGAAGACGCTCGGCGGACCGATGCGCCTGGTGGTCTATCAGGACTCGCGGTACTCCGTCGGCAACGTGCCGGCGGCGAATCTGGGTCCATTTCCGCCGGTGCTGGCGGCGGACTGGATGATTGATTCACTCTCCGGCAAGGCGTTCCCGAGCGAGAAGTGGTACGTCGAGGCGAGCGGGCGAGTGGTGAAGTCGCCGCTGTGAGTTGCTGAGCTCGATCGTTCCCGGGCGCGTCAGCGCCAGCCGCCAAGTCGAGCCGCGTAGCCGCGCGACGGGATGAGCTTCTCGCGTCCGGGATCGACCTTCAGACCGAGCACCTCGAGCGTCTCCACGCCGAGGATCGGTTCGGCGACGTCGCCGACCAGGAGCGTCGCGGGCGCCTCCCGGTCGCCGATACGAAAGAACGCGGTACCGGCATCGAGGCGGACACGCCGTCCGTCAGCCAGCGTGATCGCCATTGCGCGCCGGAGCCGTTTGACACCGATCGCGCGGGCTAACCGCTCAGGGATGATCGAGAACGTGGCTCCGGTGTCGACGAGCATCCGGATCTGCCGCGCCTTGTCAGCACGAATCCGCACGTCCTGAATGATGTGTCCCATGACGACCCGACGATAGCTACGGGAACGCCGCTCGGTCAACGTCCGTAATTCGATACGGTGGGGAACGGATTAACTTCCGGAACCGGAACCCGCCGTGGCTTCAGCATGACCCAATCGACGGCGTGCACGGGACCACACGCGGCCGTCGATCGTGATGAGTCCGAGGAAGATCGCCCCCATGCCGGCGAACACCGCGAAAGGCGGGCGCTCGCCGAGGATCAGCGTGCCGAGCAACACGGAGCTGATCGGCACCAGGAAGTTCACGAGCATCACGTTGGTCGCGCCTGCCGAGGAGAGAATTCGAAAGAAGATCAGGTAGCCGAGCGCCGTGCTCAAGAGGCCGAGGCCGAGCATCGCCCCGACCGCGACGAGGCTGGGACGGAGCGTCCACGGCCGGTCCCAGAGAAACGTGATCGGCAACAGGAGCAACGCCGTGCACGTGCTGGTTCCGGCAGCGCTCACGACTGCGGGCAGGTGCTTCAGACGGCGCCCGTAGATCCCAGCGGCCGCGTACGACAGCGCGCCGCCGAGCACGGCGAGCTGGCCGAGCCCGTGGCTGCCGAGCCCGCGCAAGGCCGCGGGCCCGATCAACACGACAACGCCGGCAAGACCCATGAGCACTCCGATGATGCGCGTGATGGTCAGATGCTCCTCTCTCGTCAGAAGCGACGCGAGCACGACCGTGAAGAGCGGCGTGGTGGACACCAGAATGGACGCGAGACCGCTGTCGATGTGGCGCTGGCCCCACACGATCAGGCTATGAGGCAGGAGCGCGTTCACGAAACCCATGAGCGCGAATGTGATCCAGAGTCTCGGATCGGCGGGCATCGCGCCGCGGCTGACGCGGACCACCAGCAAGAGTGTGACCGCCGCGAGGCCGATGCGGCAGAGCACCACCGTGAGCGGCGGGATTTCCTTGACGACGACGCCGACGAAGAAGAACGAGCCGCCCCACAGCACCGACAGCGTGACGACGAGCAGCCACTCGGTGCGGCTCATCGTCGGGTTGCCGCTCGTCGGCTTGATTGTCGCGGTCATGGGACCCGGTATACCATCGCCGACACCCGGCGCCCTACGAGGAGGATTCATGGAGATTCTCGATCTGCAAGGGTCGCAGCAGTTCTCGCCCGAGCATCACGTGTACAAGACGCTGTCGGAGACGCCGTACTCGTCGATCAGCGTGGTCGGCTGGGAACCCGGACAGACCTCGCCGATCCACTGCCACCCGACGGCCGATGAGATCTATCACGTGCTGGAGGGTGAGGGCCTCTTCAACGATGGACGTCGCGAGGTGACGCTCCGGCCGGGCAACACCGTCATCTTCCCCGCCGGTGAAGTGCACCTGGTGAAGGCCGTGACGCGCATGGTGCTGTATCGCGTCCAGGCCGGACCCGACCGCCACGCCCAGGCCGTGAAAGACTGGCCTGCGCGCTGAGCGCTGGAGGATCAACGATGGCCTCGATCGATCGCCGAGCGTTCCTCCTCCGAGCGGGCACGGTTGCCGTCGCGCTCGCGGGTGTGCCGCTGGTCACGTCGTCACGCGCGAGGGCCGCGGGCGATCGCCTCGTCGTCGCGGTCGGGCAATGGGGGATCGAGACGCCGTTCGCGTGGCGCTCCAGTCAGTCGGAGAAGACGCTGTGGGACTGCGTTCACGATCCGCTGATCCAGCGCGATCCGAAGACCTTCGCGTACCGCCCGGGACTCGCCACCGAATGGAAGCCGTCGAACGATCTGAAGACGTGGACGTTCAAGCTGCGCTCGAGCGTGCAGTTCCACGAGGGCTATGGCGAGATGACGGCGGAGGACGTGAAGTTCACCGTCGAGCAGAATCTGAAGCCCGACGTGCCGGGAGGCTCGGCGCCGTTCTTCCGCGCTCAGCTCGATCGCGTCGAGACGCCGGACAAGCACACGGTCGCCCTCCACTTCAAGAACGGGCTCTGGGAGGTGCCGTCCCACTTCTCGCAGTTCGTCGGCTACCAGAACGTCACGTCGAAGAAGTACATCGAGTCGGTCGGCGAGGAGAAGGCGGCACTGCATCCGATCGGCACGGGCCCGTACCGTCACGTCGAGGGCAAGCAGGGTGACTATCACCGCTTCGAGGCGGTGCCGAACCACTGGCGCAAGACGCCCGCGTTCAAGGAGCTCGTCATCCGACGAATCCCGGAGCCGGCGACGCGGCTGACCGGGCTGCGCGCGGGCGAGATCGACGTCGGCGGCGTCTTCGGCGATTACCTGGAGCAAGCACGGAAGGCCGGTCTCCGGATTCACGAGACGCCGAATGCGGCGTGCCACTGGGTGGTGCTTCAGGGGCAGACGACCCAGGACCGCGAGGACTACTGCCCCGCGTGTCCGTGGGCGGGCGATCCGGCCGACAAGAAGAGCGTCGAGAACGCGCGCAAGGTGCGGCTCGCGCTGAACCTGGCCGTGAACAAGAAAGCGATCATCCAGAGTCTCTGGCGCGGGATGGGCTCCGAGACGCCGTTCTCGTACTGGTACTACCCGTTCAACAAGGGCTACAGCAAGGACTGGAAGATTCCGCCCCACGATCCCGCCGGCGCGCGGAAGCTCCTGGCCGAGGCCGGGCATCCGAGCGGCTTCGAGATGCGCGTCAATCCGATGGTGATGACGTACGCGCTCGACGGTCCGGACATGATGGAGGCGGTCGCGCTCGACTGGGAGAAGATCGGCATCAAGGTCCGGCGTGTGCCCGAGGCGTTCAGCAACTTCCTGCCGAAGAACCGCGCGAGGAAAACCGGCAAGACGCACTGGGTCTACGGGTCGCCGCCGTTCGACGAGCCCAGCCTCGCGTGGCAGCGCACCGTCTGGAGCAAGGGCGCGTTCAGCCTCCTGGCCGAGGGACCGTACGACGAGGACCTCAACACCATCCTGAAAGAGCTCGATCCCGAGAAGCGCGCCCGGCTGACTCACGAGATGGGTCAGAAGCTCTACGATCAGCACCATGGAGTCATGCTCGGGATGAAGACGATCACGTGGGCCGTCTCGAAGAAGGTGAGCGGGTGGCAGACGCTCGTGTCCGTGCCGCTGGAGAACAACTACGAGTATCTCAGCTAGCTCGGAAGGGGGGCTTCGCCGGTGTTGAGCTGAGGGGAGCTAGCCCCCCTCAGACTCTCCCGGCCGACGGCCGCCGCGGGCCTGACGGCCCGCTGTCGGCCTGCCTCCCCCCAGGATTCGATTGCGCCGGCAAAGCCGGCGCTCGGAACGTGGATCGGTCTGGTTCTCGGAATCAGCGGCGGCGCGGCCGTCGCCGCGCCCGGGGAAGCGGTCATGGCCTGGCATGTCACGCTCGCGCCCACCTGGTTCGATCCGTCCACCGCGCCGCCGCAGATCACGCCGTTCGGGATGCTCTACGCGATCCACGATGCGCTCGTGCGGCCCCTGCCCGGGCAGAAGATGGGGAACAGCCTGGCCGAGTCGTGGAAGGAGAGCCCCGACGGCAAGACCTACGAGTTCAAGCTCCGGAGCGGGCTCAAGTTCCACAACGGCGATCCGGTCACCGCGGAAGACGTCAAGTTCAGCTTCGAGCGCTACCGCGGCACCGCCTCCAAGGAGCTCCAGGCCCGTGTACAGCAGGTGGAAGTCGTCGATCCGCTGACCGTGCGCTTTCACCTGAAAGAGCCGTGGCCGGACTTCATGACGTTCTACGGAACGACGGCGACGGCCGCCGGGTTGGTCGTGCCGAAGAAGTACATCACCCAGGTCGGCGACGAAGGGTTCCGGAAGCATCCGATCGGCGCTGGTCCCTACAAGTTCGTGAGCCACGCGCCCGGCGTCGAGGTCGTGCTGGAAGCGTATCCGGGCTACTGGCGTCACGCTCCCTACGTCAAGCGACTCGTGATGAAGAGCGTGCCGGAAGGCACGACACGCGCGGCGGTGCTGAAGACCGGCGAAGCCGACATCGCGTACGCGCTCGACGGCCCGGACGCCGAGACCGTCAAGAAGGATCCGCGGCTGCAGATCGTCCCGTCCAAACACGCCTCGATCATGTGGCTCGAGTTCGCCGAGCAGTGGGATCCGAAATCGCCGTGGGCCGACAAACGACTGCGCCTGGCCGTCAACCACGCGCTCAATCGCAAGGCCATCAACGAGGCGGCCTGTCTCGGGTACTGCCCGCCGACGGGCGTGATCGTGCCCCGCGTGATGGACTTCGCGCTGCAAGTGGAGCCGCCGGCCTACGATCCGCAAAAGGCCAAGCAGCTGCTCGCTGAGGCCGGCTATCCGAACGGCATCGACGCCGGCGAGCTGGTGCCGATTCCACCGTTCTTCACGACGGGAGAGTCCGTCGTCAATTACCTGAACGCCGTCGGGATCCGGACGAGGATGCGGCAGGTCGAGCGCGCGGCGTTCTACGCGGCGTGGCGCGAGAAGAAGCTGCGCGGCCTCTTCGTCGTCGGCGTCGGCAATTCCGGGAACGCCGCCAGCCGCGTGCAGGAGTTCATGTACTCGAAAGGCAGCTACGCCTACGGCGGCTATCCCGACATCGACGATCTCTTCCTGCAGCAGGCGCGCGAGCGCGACGTGAAGAAGCGCGAGCAGATGCTCCACAAGATCCAGCAGCTGACGATCGACCGGGTGATGTACGCGCCGATCATGGATTTCCGCGCTTTGATGGGGGTCGGGCCGCGCGTCGCCGAGCACACGATCACGTGGATCCACAACTCGCCGTTCCCGTCGTACGAGGACGTGAAGCTCAAGGAGTAGGGCATGACGGCAGTGGTCGATCGACGAGCGTTCTTGAGGCGAGCGGGAGGGCTCGGCCTCGCCATCGTGGGCGCGCCGCTCGTGACCGGGCGGCGGGCCGCCGCGGCCGGTGATCGGCTGGTCGTCGCGGTGTCCCAGTGGGGGATCGAGACGCCGCTCGCGTGGCGCAGCGTCCAGGCGGAAAAGCCGCTCTGGGACTCTGTGTACGACCCGTTGATCACGCGAGACCCGAAGACGTTCGAGTATCGGCCGGGGCTGGCGACGGAGTGGAAATCGTCCAGCGACTTCAAGACGTGGACCTTCAAGCTGCGCTCCGGCGTCAAGTTCCACGAAGGCTACGGGGAGCTCACCGCGGAGGACGTCAAGTTCACCGTCGAGCAGCACCTGAAGCCGGACGCGCAGGGCGGCTCGGCGCCGTTCTTCCGGAACAACCTCGACCGCATCGAGACGCCCGACAAGTCGACGCTCGTGCTGCACTTCAAGAACCGGGTGTGGGAGACGCCGTTGAACTTCACCCAGTTCGTCGGCTATCAGAACACGATCTCGAAGAAGTACGTCGAGTCGGTCGGCGAGGAGAAGGCGGCGCTCCATCCGATCGGGACGGGCCCGTATCGACACGTCGAAGGGCGGCAGGGCGATTACCACCGCTTCGAGGCGGTGCCGAACCACTGGCGAAAGACGCCGGCGTTCAAGGAGCTGGTCATCCGTCGCGTGCCGGAGCCGGCGACGCGACTCTCCGGGCTCCGCGCGGGCGAGATCGACATCGGGCAAGTGTTCGGTGACTACCTGGAGCAGGCAAAGAAAGTCGGCCTCAAGATCCACACGGCGCCGAATTCCGCGTGCAACTGGGTGATCCTGAGCGGCCAGACGACGCCGGATCGCGAGGACTACTGTCCCGCGTGCCCGTGGGCCGGTGATCCGGCCGACAAGAGGAGTCTGGAAAACGCGCGGAAAGTCCGGCTCGCGATGAACCTGGCCGTCAACAAGAAAGCGATCATCCAGGGCCTCTGGAAGGGCATGGGCTCGGAGACGCCGTTCTCGTACTACTACTATCCGTTCCACAAGGGCTACAGCGCGGACTGGAAGATCCCGCCGTACGATCCGGAGCGCGCGAAGAAGCTCCTCGCCGAGGCCGGCCACGCGAGCGGCTTCGAGGTGCGCGTCAACCCGATGGTGATGGCGTACGCCGCCGACGGACCGGACATCATGGAGGCGGTGTCGCTCGACTGGGAAAGGGTCGGCATCAAGTCGAAGCGCGTTCCCGAGATGACCAGCACGTTCGGGCCGAAGAGCCGCATGCGCAAGACCAACAGGACGCACTGGGTCTACGGCTCACCGCCGTTCGACGAGCCGGTCCTCGCGTGGAGCCGTGTGCTGCACTCGAAGGGGGCGTTCAATCTGCTCTGCGATGGGCCCTACGACGAGGACATCGAGACGGCGATGAAGGAGCTCGACGCCGACAAGCGCGCGAAGCTCTCGAGCGCGCTCGGCCAGAAGCTCTACGACGACTATCGCGGCGTGATGATCGGCATCAAGTCGATCACGTGGGCGATGACGAAGAAGGTCAACGCGTGGCCGACCCTCGCGTACGTGCCGATGGAGACGAACTACGAGTTCATCAGCTAGCAGAGGGCTGAAAGAGGCCCATCTGCTTCGTTGGCGCTCTAGGCCGCACGCTCGACGTACAGGGAGTACGCCTCGCGTGCGGCCGTCGGGCGCCGCCTCGCATCTGGACCTCTTTCAGCCCTCTGCTCCGGCTCGTGAAACGTGTCTCGTCGTGCTGCTGGCGCTGATCGTTTCGGTCATCGTCCCCGGAAGCCGACCGCTCGACGCCCAGTCGTTCTTCGAGGGCAAGACCGTGCGCATCGTCGTCGGGTTCGCCGCCGGCGGCGGCTTCGATACGCACGCCCGGGTGCTGTCGCGCCACATCGGCCGGCACATTCCCGGAACGCCGACGATTGTCGTCGACAACATGCCGGGCGCCGGCAGCCTGATCGCGGCGAATCAGCTCTACCGCATCGCGAAGCCCGACGGTCTCACGATCGGACACTTCAACGGTGGCCTCTTCCTGGGTCAGGTGCTCGGTCAGGCCGGCATCGAGTTCGACGCGAGAAAGTTCGAGCTGATCGGCGCGATCGCCAAGGAAGACATCGCCTGCGCGATGACGAAGGCGAGCGGCATCACGTCGATGGAGAAGTGGATGGCGGCGAAGACGCCCGTCAAGGTCGGCGGGGTCGCGCCGGGCGCCTCGCCCGACAACGCCGCGAGGGTCTTGAAAGCCGCGCTCGGGCTGCCGGTCCAGGTCGTGTCCGGGTACAAGGGCACCGCGGAAATCCGTCTCGCCGCCGAGGGTGGCGAGGTGTCGGGCGCCTGCTGGGGCTGGGATTCGATGAAGACGACGTGGCGGAGAGGTCTCGACGAAGCCGCGGTGGTGCCCGTGCTGCAAATGGTCGCGAAGCCGTTTCCGGATCTCGCCAGCGTGCCGCTCGCGATCACCTTTGCGAAGACCGATGAAGCCCGCCGCCTGATCCAGGTCGGCGTCCACTACACCGGCGCGTTCGCGCGGCCGTTCGCGCTGCCGCCCGGCACTCCGAAAGAACGCGTCCAGCTCCTGCGCCGGGCGCTCCAGGAAACGCTGAAGGACAAAGCGTTTCTCGCCGAGGTGGAGAAGACCAGGGTCGGTCTCGATCCCGTCACGGCGGAAGAGCTCGACAAGATGGTCGCCGAGGTCTTCACGCTCGATGCTGCGCTCGTCGCGAAGCTGAAGGACATCCTCTACAAGTAGATGCCGCGCTACATCCTCGGGCGCGTCGTCCAGTCGATCGTCTCCATGCTCGTGGTGTCGGTCGTGGTGTTCGCGCTGGTTCGGCTGTCCGGGGATCCGATCACGATCATGATGCCCGCGGAGGCCACCCAGAAGGACATCGAGCTGATGCGCGCGTCGCTCGGTCTCGACCGGCCGTGGCCCGTGCAGTACTGGCGATTCATCAGCCGCGTCGCGCAGGGGGATTTCGGCAAGTCGGTACGGTTCCGCCGCCCCGCGCTCGACCTGATCGCCGAACGCTACGCCGCCACCCTCGAGCTCGGCGGTCTCGCGGTCCTGATCGTGATCGCGGTCGCGCTGCCGGTGGGCGTGTACTCCGCCGTCCGGCGAGGCGGACCGCTCGACTACGCGGCCCGGATGTTCGCCGCGCTCGGCCAGGCCGTGCCGCCGTTCTGGCTCGGGCTCGTGCTCGTGCTCATCTTCGGCGTGCTGCTGCACCTCTTACCGACGTCCGGACGCGGCACGCCGCTCCACGTCATCTTGCCCGGCATCACGCTCGGGTGGTTCGCGGTCGCCGGCCTGATGCGGCTCACGAGGTCGTCGATGCTCGACGTCCTGGGCAGCGAGTACGTGAAGCTCGCGCGCATCAAGGGGCTGCCGGAGCGCCAGGTGATCTGGAAGCATGCGTTCAAGAACGCGGCGCTGCCCATCGTCACGTTCGCGGCGTTGCTGTTCGTCTCACTGCTGAACGGCTCGATCATCGTGGAAACGGTGTTCGGCTGGCCAGGCCTCGGGCTCCTGGTCATCGAGGCGGTGGACTCGCGCGACTATCCGATCGTGCAGGCCGTCGTGCTATTCCTGAGCGCGATGTACATCGGTGTCAACCTGATCGTCGACGTCCTCTACGCGTACCTGAATCCGAAAATCCGCTACTCGGGATGAGTGACGGGATCGCCGTCGTCGAGCCGCCTGTCGTCACGCCGCGGCGCCGCGATCGGCTATGGCCCCCGATCCTGCCGCTCGCGATCGTCGCCGTGCTCGTGTTCTGCGGGCTCTTCGCCCGTCGAGGGCTCGCTCGGCGATCGCCTGGTGCCGCCGATCGGCATGGAAGGCTCGAAGCCGGGGCATCCGCTCGGCACCGATCGCCTCGGGCGCGACACGTTGAGCCGGCTGCTTCACGGCGCCCGCATCTCGCTCACCGTCTCCGTCATCGGCATCACGCTGACCGGCGCGGCGGGGAGCTTCATCGGCCTGCTCGCCGGCTTCTTCGGCGGCTGGATCGACACCTTGCTCATGCGTCTCGTCGACATCTCGCTCTCGCTTCCGGGAATCCTGATCGCGGTGCTGCTGTCCGTGGTCTTCGAGCCCTCGTTCACCAACGTGATCGTCGTCGTGGCGTTCCTTCTCTGGCCGAGCTACGCGCGGCTCGTGCGCGGCGAGACGCTCGGCATCAAGCATCAGGAGTTCGTGTCGCTGGCGCGGATCGCGGACTGCTCGAGCCTGACGATCATGTTCCGGCACATCGTCCCGAACCTGGCGCCGTCGGTCCTCGTGCTGGCGACGCTGCACGTCGGCTACGTCATCGTGCTGGAAGCCGCGCTGTCGTTCCTCGGCGTCGGCATCCCGCCGCCGACGCCGTCGTGGGGCGTGATGGTCGCGGACGGGCGCGGCCTGATCGAGCAGGCCTGGTGGGTCTCGATCCTGCCGGGCATCGCGATCCTGGTGACGGTGCTCTCGCTGAACGTGCTCGGCGACTGGGTACGCGACCGGCTGGATCCGAAGCTCCGCCAGGTCTGAGGAGGTCTGGTCCGTTGATCGTCACCGTATCGCACGGCATGTCGGCGATCGCGATGCTCATCGTGCTGCTCGTCGCCGGCGCCGCCCTCGCTCAGGACGGCATCGGCGTCGGGATGGGACTCGACGTCCAGCAGATCGCGCCTCAGCGGTATCGCGACCCGGGCGACAAGACCCGCGCCTGGTTTCCCGTGAAGTACATCTGCGGCGACACCCAGCCGGTCGACAAGCTCGTGCAGGGCAACTACGCGACGCTGATCAACGTCCTGAACCTCAGTAGATTCAAGATCCTCGTCGGATGGTGGTTCTCGGCGGGTTCCGGGCAACTGGGCAGGGCGGGCGCGCAGGCCGAGATCCCGAGCCACGGGACCCTGGTGATGGATTGCGCGTTCATCGTCAAGAACCTCCGCATCCTCGGCTTCGACGTCGGCCCGTTCGTCGAAGGGTTCATCACCTTCGAAGATCTGAACAACGCCGCGAGCGATCGCACCCCGACCCGGGTCACGGCCGTGTACTCCTCGCTGCACAAGCAGGTTCACAATCTCCCCGACCTGCTGCCGGTCCGGACCGAGCGAAGCTACTGTCGGCTCGACGCGCAAGGCCGGTTGATCGTGACCATCAATCCACCACGCGCGTCTTGTTCGAGGGCGGCGCGGCGGTCGACCGCGCCACGCCGGCGCTGGCCGTCGGCGCCGAGGCCAATCTCGAGCCGGTTCCGCTCCCTGGGGGCGAAGGAACGATCGTCTTCACGATCACCGCGGACGTCATGAGCGTGATCCGCGAGATGAACGAGCCGAACAATACCGCCATCGGGAGCTGCGTGATCCTTCGCTGAGGCTTCCTTCCACGTAGAATGAGCGGCCATGGCGCCGCCCGCCGTGGAGCTCCGGAACGTCGAGAAGTCGTATCGCGAAGGCGAGGCGGAGCGCGCGGTCCTGCGTGACGTGTCGCTGACGATCGGGACCGGCGAGATCGTCGTGTTCGTCGGACGGAGCGGCTCCGGGAAGTCGACGCTGCTCAACCTGATCGCCGGGATCGATCGACCCACGGCGGGGACCGTCACCGTGAACGGCACCGACCTCACGGCGCTCGACGAGCAGGCGCGCACGCTGTTCCGGCGGCGTCACATCGGCTTCGTCTTCCAGTTCTTCAACCTGATTCCGCTGGACGGCGTGGCGCGGGTGCGCGAGCTGCTGGAACGCGTGGGCCTCGGCGGGCGGGGCGCCAGCTATCCCGAGCGGCTCTCGGGCGGCGAGCAGCAGCGCGTCGCGATCGCGCGCGCGCTGGTCCACGAGCCCGCGGTCGTCATCGCCGACGAGCCGACCGGCAACCTGGACGCCGAGACCGCGGCCGGGGTCCTCGAGCTCTTCGACACGCTGGCGCGCGAGGCCCGGCGAACCGTGTTGATGGCGACTCATAGCCGCGAGGTCATCGGCGTGGCGGACCGCATCTTCGCCATGGAGCGCGGCGGGCTCGTCGAGCGCACGACGTGCTGACGGGTCAGCTCGCTCGCCTGGCGGGGCGGCAGCTCTTCTCACATCCCTGGCAGCTCGTGCTCGCGATCATCGGCATCGCGCTCGGCGTCTCGGTTGCCGTGTCCATCGACCTCGCGAACGGCAGCGCGCTGCGCGCGTTCCGGCTGGCGACGGAAGCCGTCAGCGGCCGGGCGACGCATCAGATCCTGGGCGGGCCGTCCGGACTTCCCGACGATCTCTATCGCCGCCTGCGGCTCGAGCTCGGCGTGCGTCACGCCGCGCCGATCGTGGAAGGCGACGTCGCGGTGGTGGGCCGCACGGGACGGACGCTGCACGTCCTCGGCATCGATCCGTTCGTCGATGCGGAGTTCCGGCCGTATCTCGGCGCCGAGGACCGGCGGGAGTCCCGCGGCCGTGATCTGCTCTCCCGCGCCGGCGACCTGGTCGGGCGGAGCGGAACCGCCCTGATCACGGCGTCCACCGCGCATGAGCTGGGCCTGGCGCCGGGGCGTGTCCTGACCGTCGACGTCGGCGGCGACCGTCGGGCGTTGACCATCGTCGGCCTGCTCGAGCCCGCCGATTCCACCAGTGCTCGCGCGCTCGAGCAGCTGGTGGTGACCGACATCGCGACGGCCCAGGAATTGTTCGCCGCCGTCGGTCACCTGACGCGCATCGACCTGATCGTCGACGATCCGAAGCTCCTGGCGCGCGTCACCGACGCGCTCCCCGGCGGCGCCGATCTCGTGGCCGCGGGCGCGCAGGCCGGCGTCACCGGGCGAATGATCCTGGCGTTCCAGTGGAACCTGACGGCGCTCTCGCTGCTCGCGCTGGTCGTCGGCATGTTTCTCATCTACCAGACGATGACGTTCTCGGTCGTGCAGCGCCGGCCGTTGATCGGCTCGCTGCGCGCGCTCGGGGTGAGCCGGGACGAGGTGTTCTGGCTCGTGATGAGCGAGGCGGCAGTGATCGGCATCGCCGGCACCGTCGCCGGCCTCGGGCTCGGGTTCGCCATGGCGCAGGGGCTGCTGCGGCTCGTGACGCGCACGATCAACGACCTCTACTTCACCCTGTCGGTCCACGACGTGACGCTCGAGCCGATGACGCTCGCCAAGGGCGTGTTGCTCGGCCTCGGCGCCACCGCGGTCGCGGCGCTGGCCCCGGCGTTCGAAGCCACGAAAGCTCCGCCGCGGGTGGTGATGAGCCGCGCGTCGCTCGAAACCCGCGCTCGCCGCGACGCGCACCGCGCGGGGTGGCTCGGCGTGGCCGCGATCGCCGCAGGCGTCGTCGTGCTCGCGCTGTCGGGCGCGATCATCACCGGCTTCATCGGTCTCTTCCTCGTGATGATCGGCTGCGCGCTCGCGACGCCCGTGATTGCCCTCGGACTGCTTCGCCCCGTGCACGGGATTGCCGGCGCGGTCTTCGGCCTCCTCGGCAGCCTCGCGACGCGGGGCATCGTCGCCGCGCTCTCTCGCACGTCGGTGGCGATGGCGGCCTTGATGATCGCGGTGGCCGCGGCGATCGGGGTCGGCGTGATGATCGCGAGCTTCCGCGAGGCCGTGACCAGCTGGCTCGAAGGCACCCTGCGCGCGGACGTGTACGTGTCTGCGCCGAGCCGCGCGGGCAGCCGGCCGGACTCGACGCTCGATCCGTCGCTGGTCACCCGGCTGATCACCACGCCGGGCGTCGCCGGGGCCAGCACGTCGCGCGGCGTTCTCGTGCAGAGCCCGCGCGGACCCGTCCACGTGATCGCGCTCGGGATCGATCCCTCGCGTCCGCCGCGCTGGCGATTTCGCGAAGGCAGCGCGGACGCCGTCTGGAACGGCGATGCCGTCGTCGTCTCCGAGCCGTACGCCAATCGCCACGGCACGCGCGTCGGTGCCTTTGTCCGACTGCGCACCGACCGCGGCGAGCAGGACTTTCGCGTGGCCGGCGTCTTCTACGATTACGGCTCGAGCGCCGGCGTCGTCGTCATGAGCCGCCGCAGCTACGAGCTCGCGTGGAACGACGATCGACTCTCGAGCGTGGCCCTGGAGGCCGCGCCCGGCGTCGATGCCGAGCAGCTGATCGGGAAGGTGCGCGAGCGCACCGCCGGCGGTCCCCGACTCGTCATCCGCTCGAACCGCGCGCTGCGCGAGGCGTCGCTCAAGATCTTCGACCGCACCTTCGCGATCACGGGAGTCTTGCGCACGCTGAGCCTGGTCGTGGCCTTCGTCGGCATGCTGGCGGCGCTGATGGCGATGCAGCTCGAGCGCACGCGCGAGATCGGCGTGCTGCGCGCGCTCGGCCTGACGCCTCGCCAGGTCTGGCGGCTCATCACCGTGCAGACCGGGATAATCGGACTCCTGTCCGGCGTGCTCGCGGTGCCGACCGGCCTGCTCCTGGCCTTCGTCCTGGTCTTCGTCATCAACCGGCGCTCGTTCGGCTGGACGATGTCGATCGATCCTTCACCGTCCCTCTTACTAGAGGGAGTGCTCCTGTCCGTGGTCGCCGCGCTGCTCGCCGGTCTCTATCCCGCGTGGCGCATGGCGCGAGCGTCGCCCGCTGAAGCGCTCCGCGATGAATAGGCTTCGTCGTCGCGGTCGCCGTGCTCCTCCTGATCCGGCTTCATGCCGCGTGGCGCATGTCTCGGCCGTGGCCGCCGAACACGCTGCACGATGAGGAAGCTTGCGCTGGTCGTCGCCGTGCTCGTTCTCGCCGTCACGACCGGGGTCGCCATGTGGCCGTCGTCGCCGCGCGTTCCGATCCGGGCGGAGGTCGCCGTGCGCGAGGTCTTTGCCGCCGACCGGGCGGGCTTCGAACGGGTGCTCGCCCCGCGAACGCTGCTCTTTCCGGCGGACGATGGGCCACACCCGGAGTTCCGCACGGAGTGGTGGTACTACACGGGGAACGTCAAGACGCCAACCGGACGTCATCTCGGCTTCGAGCTGACGTTCTTCCGGGTCGCGCTCGCGCCGGGCGAACGCACGGGCGGATCGGCGTGGGCCACGCGCCAGCTCTACGTCGCGCACTTCGCCGTCACCGACACCGCCGGCCGTCGCTTCCATGCCGCGAGCCGTATCAGCCGTGCCGCGCTGGGCCTGGCCGGCGCGGAGGCGGCGCCGTTCCACGTGTGGGTCGAGGACTGGTCGGCGAGAGGCGAGGGGACATCGGTAAGGCTGCGCGCGACCGAAGGCGACATCGCCGTCGACCTCCACGTCTCGCCGGCGAAGCCGGTCGTGCTGCAGGGCGATCGCGGCTTCAGCCGCAAGGGACCCGAGCCCGGCAACGCGTCGCTCTACTACTCCGTCA
>QHRT01000184.1:17410-30181 GCA_003220195.1 Candidatus Rokuibacteriota bacterium
CCGTGCAGCTCGACGACGGGCGTGACCTGATGGTCTATCTGCTCCGCCGTCGCGACGGCACGATCGATCCATTCAGCGCGGGCACGCTCGTCGCCGCCGACGGGACCGCGCGGAAACTGGCCGCGGCCGAGGTGCGCGTCGAGACGCTCGCTCACTGGCTGAGCCCGGGGAGCGGAGTGCGATATCCGGCGCGGTGGAGACTCGGCGTTCCGTCGGCGGATCTTTCACTCACGATCGAGCCGCGGCTGCCGGATCAGGAGCTTCGCGTGGGAACGAGGTACTGGGAAGGCGCCGTCGCCGTCAGTGGCTCGAGCACGGGGCACGGCTACGTCGAGCTGGTCGGGTATGCGCGGTGACGACGCTCCGCTGTCGATGCGCGGTCGCGACGTGTGACGCTCGCTGACCTGGCGCTCGCCACGTGTGTCTGGCTGGGCTTTCTCACGGTGCTGTTCGCGGCCTCGCGCTGGCTGCCGGGCCCGGAGCAGGACGGACGGCCAGGTCCCGATGGCGCGCGCCGGCGCTACCGGCTGAACGGTCTCGCGGTGTTCGTGTTCGTCCTCGCGATCGTCGCCCTCACCACGCTCACCGGCGGCTGGTCTCCTTCGCTGCTGCTTCGCTTCGCCTGGCCCTTGTTCGCCGCGGCGAACCTCATCGCACTGGCGGCGAGCCTCATCCTCTGGCTCGCGGGTCGCCGCGCGGGCCCGTGCCGCGTCTCGTCATTCGTCACCGGCGTCGAGAAGGATCCGCGCTGGCTCGGCGTCGACCTGAAGCTGTTCCTGTACCGTCCGTCACTGACCGCGCTCGCGCTCCTGAACGTCGCGTTCGCGCTGGCGCAGTGGGAACGTCACGGCACCGTGTCGGTCGGCATGTGGCTCTACCAGGCGTTCACCTTCGTCTACGTCGCGAACTACTTTCACTTCGAGCGCGGCATGCTCTTCACGTGGGACCTGCTCGAGGAGCGCTTCGGGCTCGCGCTCGTGTGGGGAGATCTCGTGCTGGTGCCGTTCTTCTACAGCCTGCCGGGCTGGTATCTGGTCGATCGCGTCGAGCCGCTGCCGGCCGTGGTCACGATCGCCTTGATCCTGCTCTACGCGCCCGGCCTCTGGATGTTTCGCGGGGCGAACGAGCAGAAGCATCGGTTCAAGCTCGAGCCGCAGATCCGGATCTGGGGCCGACCGGCGAGAACCCTCGGCGGCCGCCTGCTCGTGTCCGGGTTCTGGGGACTGCTGCGCAAGCCGAACTACACCGGCGAGATCCTCATGTACTGGGCGTGGACGCTGCCGTGCGGCTTCGATTCGATCGTGCCGTACCTGCCGGCGCTCTGGCTGACGGCGTTCCTTCCGCACCGCGCTCTGCGGGATGACCGGCGCTGCCGCGAAAAGTATGGCGCCTTGTGGACCAGCTACTGCGAGCGCGTTCGCTACCGGATGCTGCCGTTCGTGTTCTGCCGAGCGGCCGTCGCTTTTCGGGCTCGTCGTCTCCCGGCCGAACGGCACGGCTCTCGAAGCCCGGTCAATACACGCCGGGGACGACAGTCGGTACCGTATTTCAACCGGCATTCCCGCTCGTCGCGGCGCAACCGGTGCAACAGGAGGAGCGTGAGGAAGACGGCGTAGACGTACGGGATCACCGATCCGAACCCGCACGTGAGTCCCCAGGTCCACGCCATCAGCAGATCGCCCGTGTAGTTCATGTGGCGAGCCTGGCCCCACCAGCCGCTGACGAGCAGCGGCGTGCCGCGCGCGGTCGAGAGCGTCTCGGGATGGCGGAGCCGGCCCCATGGCAGCCGCGGGAAGGCGTCTCGCAGCGCGCGGCCTTCGTTGCGGAAGTAGTCCTTCTGGCTGTTGGCCGTGTCGAAGACCCAGTACCCGACCATATGCAACACCAGCATCGGCAGGGCGAAGCCCCGGGGGATGTCCGCCGGCGTGATCGTGAGAACGTAGTACGCCTGCAAGCAGTAGACGAACGGCACCCACACGAGATTGCCGAACGACAGCATCCAGCCGAAGTTCTCGTACGCGATGTCCATGCTCATCGGCACGCACTCCTCGCCCTTGAAGCACGCGTTGGCGTAGCAGGCGTGGTAGAAGACCACGAGCAGCATGGAGGTCGTGACCAGCCCGTACGCGGCGCGTTGCTGCGCCAGCATCGCCGCGCTGAGCAGGAACCAGAGCATGATCCCGGGGCGAAGCTCGACGAAGAACTTGATGTCGAAGCTGCCGATCCGCGGATTCAACACGGAGCCCATGAAGAAGTCGTAGATCGGGTTGCCGCTCGCTCGATTCGTCCGTCCCGAAAGCCGGCCGCCGACATAGCAGAGCGCGGCGAGCGCCGTCGCGACGATCGTCGCGACCGTGACCAGCGGGCCGAACTCCGCATACAGCGTCGAGAGTGGAAAGACCCCGGTCACGTGGAGCGCCGTCGCGGCGACGAGCGTCAGGTACCAGGCGAAGAGCCCGTTGTAGCGGTAGGTGAGCCGCGAGTGGCCGTCGGGCAGCAGCGCGCCCTGCCCGGACGGGCCCGGCCCGATCCACGCCAGGAGCGCCTGCCACGCGAGCCACACCAGGTAGACGATCGTGGCCTTCCACGTCGGCACGGCGTGGGCGAGGTGCGCCAGCAGCGCCGTGCGCGGGAACTGGAGCGCGCCGCCGTAGAACTCGACGCAGATCCAGAGGTAGTAGACGACCGCCGGCAGGAGCACCATCGCCGCGAGCGCCCCGCCCGCTCCGCCGAACTCCGTGGCGAACTCTCTGGCTCTGCTCACGCGCGCCGCATCATAAACCGCCACGCCCGGCGGCGCGGTTGATCTTCCCCCGAGCCGCGCAGTACGCTAGGCGCCGTGCGCGACGATCCACGCCTCACGGATCTGGTGCAGACCTCTTTGCCCCGGCGCGAGATCGAGGGCACGGCCTCACAGTATCTGGCCTTCCACGACGAAACGCGCGGCGGCAGCGTCGAGAAGCGCCGGCAGCACTACGCCCACATGGTCAACAACTTCTACGATCTCATGACCGACTTCTACGAGTTCGGCTGGGGCCAGGCGTTTCACTTCGCGCCGCGTCATCGCGGCGAATCGCTCGCGGCCTCGCTCGCCCGCCACGAATTCTTCCTCGCGCTCACGCTCGGACTTCGGCCCGGCGTGCGCGTGCTGGACGTCGGCTGCGGCGTGGGCGGACCCATGCGGGCGATCGCGCGCCTGTCCGGCGCCACGATCGTCGGGATCAACAACAACGACTATCAGGTCCGGCGCGCCGTCGAGCAGACGCGCGCCGCCGGGCTCGACCACCTCTGTACCGTCGTCAAGGGCGATTTCATGGCGATCTCTCCCGACGACCGTCCGTACGACGCGGTCTATGCGATCGAGGCGACGTGTCACGCGCCGGACAAGGCGAAGTTGTTCAGCGCGCTCTTGCGGGTGATGCGGCCGGGCGCCTGCTTCGCCGGCTACGAGTGGTGTCTGACACCTCGCTACGACCCGGGTGACGCCGGCCACCGCGCCATCAAAAGCGGCATCGAAGAGGGCGCCGCGCTGCCGGAGCTGGTGGGCTTCGACGGCGTGCTGGACCCGCTGACGCGCGCCGGCTTCGACGTCGTCGAGAGTCGCGACCTCGCGCCCACGGCCGATCCCGAGACGCCGTGGTATGACCCGCTGGCCGCGAGGATCGCGCTGCGCGGGTTCCACCATTCGCGGGCCGGCCGCGCCTTCACCAACGTCGCGGTGCGTGGACTCGAGCTGATCCGCGTCGCGCCGCGCGGCGCAACGGCCGTGAGCACGTTCCTGAACCGGGCGGCGGACGCGATCGTGCGCGGCGGCGAGACCGGGATCTTCACGCCGATGTTCTACTTCCTCGCCCGAAAGCCCGCGTGAGCGACGGCGCCGTCGTGCGCGACCTCCACCGTCCCGCGGCGCCGCCGTGTCGGCGGCCGCCGTTTCCGGACGGCTGGTTCCGGGTGGCGTCGAGCGCAGACCTTCCGCGCGGCTCGGTCCGACCGCTCCGCTACTTCGGCCGCGACCTGGTCGCGTTCCGTAGCTCGACCGACGAGGTGCGCGTGCTGGATGCCCACTGTCCGCACCTCGGCGCCCATCTCGGTCACGGCGGCCGCGTCGAGGGTGAATCGATTCGCTGTCCGTTCCACGGCTGGCGTTTCGACGCCGACGGCCGCTGCGTCGAGATCCCGAACGCGCGGCGCATTCCGAGTCGTGCCGAGGTCCGCGCGTGGCCCGTGCACGAGGTGAACGGGATGGTGATGGTGTATCACCACGCGCGTGAGGAAGCTCCCTCGTGGCGCGTGCCGGCGATGCCAGAGATGGCGACCGCCGAGTGGACGCCGTGGCGGCGCGGAGCCGAGTGGCGTCTCGCGTGTCACATCCAGGACATCGCCGAGAACGGGATCGACACCGGACACATGCCGCTGGTGCACGCCACGCAGACCAGCGCGATCACCAGCGAATGTCTGGAGCCTCGTGGCCCGATGCTCGTCCACACCATGAACCACGTGTACCGGCTCTTCCCGCTCGCCCGCTGGCTCGGTCTCCGCGTCGACGGTCCGCTCGAGATCACGTACCACGGCCTCGGCTGCGCGGTGAACCGCGCGCTGGTCAATGCCGGCGTCCGCCTGCAGTACCTGTTTCTCTTCACGTTCACGCCGGTCGACGGGGAGGTGGTCGAGATCTGCTCGCAGCTCAGCATGAAACGGCTCCGGAACCCGCTGCTCACGTGGGGGCTGACGCGCAAGGCCCTGCGCGAAGGCCGCCGGACCATCGATCAGGACGCGCCGATCTTCGAGCACAAGATCCATCGCGCCGAGCCGCTGCTCACCGAACGCGACGGTCCCATCATGCAGTACCGCCGCTGGGCGGCGCAGTTCTATTCGGAGCTCGCCCACCCGTGATTCTCGTCACCGGCGCGTCGGGCCACCTCGGCGCGAACCTCGTGCGCCGGCTGCTCGCGGACGGTGAGGACGTGCGCGTGCTCATCCGGGAAGGCAGTGACCATCGCGCGGTCGACGGGCTTCCGGTCGAGCGTGCCCGGGGTGATGTCCGCGAGTATCGCTCGGTCCTTGCCGCCGTCCGCGGCTCTCGTCAGGTCCATCACTGCGCGGCCAGGGTCTCGACCGCCGAACGTCAGGTGCGCGAGATCTACGAGACGAACGTCGGCGGCACGCGCAACGTCCTGCGCGCTGCGCTCGAGGCCGGCGTCGAGCGCGTGGTCGTGACCGGGTCGTTCAGCGCGGTCGGTCACGATCCGACGGGACCATCCGATGAAACGGTGCCGGTGAATCCGTTCGCGCGGCTGCTTCCGTACCAGCGCAGCAAGGTCGCCGTCGAGCACGAGTGCCTGAAGGCCCTCGCCGACGGGCTCGACGTGGTGATGGCCGTCTCGTGCGCGATCCTCGGCCCGAACGATTTCGTGCCGTCGAGAATGGGCAAGCTGTTGCTCGACTTCGCGAATGGCCGTTTCCGCGCGTACGTCCCGGGCGGCTTCGAGTTCGTGGCCGCGCGTGACATCGCGGAAGGCCACGTGCTCTGCATGGCGAAGGGACGCCCGGGACAGAAATACATCTTCTCGTCGGAGTTCCTGACCGTCGACGAACTGATGAGCCTCTACGAAGAGATCACGGGCCGCCCGCGGCCCCGGCTCAGATTGCCGGCACCCCTGATGCTCGGCGTCGCCCGGCTGACGACGACGGCGCTGCGGGTCGTCGCGCCGCGCGTCGAGCCGCGTTTCACGCCGGGCGCCGTGCGCCTGCTCATGTCGAAGCGCCGGGCCGACACGACCAGGGCGCGCACCGAGCTTGGCTTCCGGCCGACGTCGATTCGTGACGCGCTCCGCGAGCAGTACGCCTTCTTCGACACGCTCGGATGGATCCGACGGCGTCGGGGCTTCGCGTGATGGCCCTCGCGCCCGAGATCCCGGGCGCGTGGCCCGGCCTCGGTCACGCGCTCGAGTTCCGCCGTGATCCGGTCGGTCTGCTGCGGCGCGGCCGCGCCGAACTCGGCGACGTCTTCGCGCTCCGTTTGCCCGCGACGCGCGTGACGGTCTGCGCCGGCCCGGAGGCGCACGGGGCCGTCTTCAACGCGCCCGAAGACGTGCTCTCCGTACGCGAGGTGTATCGCTTCACGGTGCCGATCTTCGGCGACGGCGTCGTCTACGACGTGCCGCCCGAGGTGCTGGACGAGCAGATGGGCTTCGTGCTGCCCGCGCTGCGCGACGAACGGTTGCGCGTGTACGCCCGGGTGATGCAGCAGGAGACGGAGGCGTACGTCGACGAGTGGGGCACGGACGGGGAGGTCGATCTGCTCACGGCGATGAACGAGCTGACCGTGTTCATCGCGAGCCGCTGTCTCATCGGTGAGGAGTTCCGTCGCCGGCTCTCGAAAGAGCTCGCGCACCTGTATCACGACCTCGAAGGCGGCATCGATCTCGTCGCGTTCTTCAACGCCCATCTGCCGCTGCCGGCGTTCCGCCGCCGTGATCGCGCGCGCACGCGACTCGGCGAGCTGATCGCCGGCGTGATGGCCGAACGGCGGGCACACGGGCGCGGAGGCGAGGACGTTCTCGAACGGACGCGGAGATCACCGGCCTGCTCATCGCGCTGGTCTTCGCGGGCCAGCACACCAGTGCGGTGCTCGCGACCTGGACGGGCGCGCTGCTGCTCGGGCATCCCGAGCATCTTGCGGCGGTCGTCGCCGAGCAACAGCGCGTTCACGGTGACGGTGTCCTCATGACGTCACCGTCACTGCGGGAGCTGACGGTGCTCGAACGCTGCATCAAGGAAGCCGAGCGCATGCACCCTCCGCTGATCATGCTGATGCGGAAGATCCTGCGTGACTTCGACGTCGGCGGATACGTGGCGCCCGCGGGCGGACTCGCGATGGTGTCGCCCGCGCTGTCCCACCGACTTCCCGAAGTCTTCGCCGACCCCGATCGCTACGACCCCGACCGGTTCGGGCCGGGACGCCAGGAGGACCGGAAGCATCGCCACGCGCTCATCGGCTTCGGCGGTGGCCACCACCGGTGCATCGGCTCGACGTTCGCGTATCAGCAGATCAAGGTGATCTGGTCGGTGCTGCTGCAGCGTTTCGAGTTGACGCTCGTCGATACGGATGCGCGGCCCGACTACACGACGTTCGTGGTGGGCCCTCGCCGGCCTTGCCGCGTGCGCTATCGGCGGCGCGCGTCCGGACGGTGCGCGTGACGCCGCCACTCTGGAGCGAGGCGCGTACCCGGCACCAGTGTGTCCGGGCGACCGGGCTCTCGCCCGACCACTGGTACGCGGTCGAGTACGAGCGCGCGATCCGCGCGGACCGGCCGACGTCGGTCACGTTCTGGGAGACGCCGATCGCGCTCTACCGCGACGCCGGGGGACGCGTGCGCGCACTCGAAGATCGTTGCGCACACCGCCAGCTTCAGCTCTCCCTCGGCACGGTCACGGCGGGCTGCCTCACGTGTCCGTATCATGGCTGGGCGTACGACGCCGGCGGACGGCTGGCGCGCGTGCCCCACGATCTGTTCGGTCACGACCTGCCGAGCGTCCGCATTCGCGCGTACCCGGTGCGCGTGCGCTACGGCCTCGTCTGGATCTTCCCGGGTGATCCTGCGCGCGCCGCCGCGACGCCCATGCCCGAGCTGCCGGAGCTCGAAGGGCCGGATCCGTGGGCGTACGTGCCGTTGTCGTTCACGTGGCGGGCACATCACTCCATGATCATCGACAACCTGTGCGACCTCTCGCACGCGCATCTGCACCGCCGCTATCCGTCGTTCCTTCCCGGCCGGCTGCTCGGCGTCACGGCTGACGAGAACCGCGTGCGCATGGAGTACGAGGCGAAGGTGGGACCGCTCCACCCTCGCGCCGGAAGCGGATCAAAAATCCTCACGATCGCGTACGAGTATCCGTACCATCGCGCGCAGTTCGAGTGGTCCGGCATGGAAGGGCGGATCTCGTACTGGAGCTTCCTCCTGCCGATCGACCGGCGGACCACGCGCGTGTTCTTCATGTTCTGTTACGACACGCTGCGGATTCCGGGAGTGCCGTTGCCGATCGGTCACCGTCTGATGAGGTGGATCCTCCGTCTGGCCCACCGGCCCATCGTGCTGCCGCTGCTCCGCGAGGACGGCTTCGCGCTCGAAGCGGAGCAGGAGGGCTACGACGCGCACTGGGACGCCCCGGCGATCGAGGTGAACCCGGTCGTCGCGAGGCTGCACGACCTCACGATTCGCAAATGGCGCGCGCACCTCGGCTCGGACTCCGGCCCGGGCGACCACGCGGCCGACGTCGTCGCCCTGACGGCGGACGCGTGAGCGCGCCACCCGCGTTTGCCGAGGCGCGCAATCGGCGCGAGAAGGCGCGCGCGGCCGGCCTGTCGCCCGACTACTGGTACGCGGTCGAGTACGAGCGGCGCGTTCCGCCCGGACGTGTCGTCGAGGTCCGCTTCTGGAACCGCTCGATCGCGCTCTACCGCGACCGGTCGGGAGATCTCCATGCGCTGGAGAATCGTTGCGCGCACCGGCAGCTCAAGCTGTCGCTCGGCGCGGTGGACGGCGCGTGCCTCACGTGCGCCTATCACGGCTGGTCGTATGACGCGGACGGACGGCTCGCGAAGATCCCGCACGACCTGTTCGGCCATCCGATGCCGTCGGTCCGCCTGGCGTCCTATCCCGTCCGCGCGCGGTACGGGCTCGTCTGGCTCTTTCCCGGAGATCGAGAGCTCGCCGGTCGCCGCCACATTCCCGACATCCCCGAGCTGGAAGGCCGTGATCGCTGGGCGTGCGTGCCGCTCGACTTCGTCTGGCAGGCGCACCACTCGATGGTGATCGACAACGTCAGCGACTTCACGCACGCCTGGCTCCATCGCCGCTACCGGCCGTTCGGCGATGCGCGCCTGACCCGGCTCGAGTCGACCGACGATCGGGTGAGGCTCGCCTACGAAACGAAGATCGGCATGGGCCGGATGTCGCGACTCTTCGTCGACCGCCGGCGCGTCGACACCAGCGCGATCGAGCTCTGCTACGAGTATCCGTACCAGTGGTCGTCGACCGACGACAAGATCAAGCACTGGTGCTTCCCGCTGCCGATCGACGAGCGCACGACGCGCGTGTTCTTTCTCTTCTACTTCGAGTCGCTCAAGATCCCGCTCACGCCGATGGCGATTCCGCGTCGCCTCATGACCCTCGCGCTCACGCTCTCGAATCGCTGGCTGATCCGCCCGCTCCTGGCGCAGGACGGCTTCGCCGTCGAGGCCGAGCAGCGCGCCTGGGAGGCCCACGCGGACCGTCCCGTCCCGGACCTGAACCCCGCGGTCGGCCAGTTCCACGCGCTGACGGCGCGGAAGTGGGAGGAGTACCTGACGAGCGCCGGCGGCATCGTCCCATCTCTGCGGTGACCGGCCGCAACATCATCGAAGCGCGCGATCGCGCGATCGCGCGTCTGCTGAAGCTCCAGTCGCCGCGTGGCGACTGGGAAGGCGAGATGGTCTGGTGCGCGATGATCACGGCGCAGTACGTGATCGTCCGTCACGTGACGTGCCGGCCGCTCTCGAGCGAGACGCGGGCCGGCATCCTCGCGTACTTTCGCGTGAGCCGCACGAAGGACGGCGCGTGGGGACTTCATCCAGAAGCGTCCGGTTCGGTGTTCGTCACGACGCTCGTCTACGTCGCGATGCGTCTGCTCGGCGTGTCCCGCGACGACGATCTGGCGAAGCCCGCGCGCGACTGGCTCGAGCGGCAGAAGGGCGGCGTCCTCGCGATCCCGACGTGGGGGAAGTTCTGGCTCGCGCTGCTGGGGCTCTACGGCTGGCAGGGTGTGTCGCCGTGCCCGCCCGAGCTCGTGCTGCTGCCGCGGCGGACGCCGCTCCACCCGGCGCGGTACTACTGCCACACGCGTCAGATCTATCTCGCGATGGCGTATCTCTACGGCCGGCGCTTCGTTGCCGACCTCGGGACGATGCGGGACACGCTCTGCGCCGAACTCTACGCCGCGCCGTACGCGACGCTCGATTTCGCGCGGCACCGCGCGCGTGTCGCGGCCGCCGATCTCGCCGTGCCGCCGAGCCGCGCGCTGCGCGCGCTGCAGACGGTCCTCGCCGCGCATGAAAGGGTCCACTGGCGGCGCCTGCGGCGCCGGGCGCTCGGCTTCTGTCTCGCGCGGATCGTCGACGAGCAGCGCACGACCGGCTACGAGGCGCTGTCGCCGGTCAACGGGCTTCTGAACTGTCTCGCGCTGTTCGCGGCCGACCCGGCGCACCCCGATCTGGCGCCGAGCTTCGACGGGCTGGAAACGTGGCGCTGGGAAGACCACGAGTGGGGCGTGCGGTACGCCGGCGCGCGCTCCAACACGTGGGACACGGCGTTCGCGCTCGAAGCGCTCGTGGCGGCGCACGCCGACGGCGCGCTCGCGCGCGATGCCGCGCGTCGCGCGCAGCGCTTCCTCCAGGGAGCCCAGGCGGCCGACGAGCTGCCTCACGCCCGCGACCAGGACCGCGACCCGATCATTGGTGGGTGGTGTTTTTCGAATGGACATCACCGATGGCCGGTAAGCGATTGCACGGCGGAGGCGGTGAGCGCCCTTCTGGGCATCGAGCGGATGCCTGCCCTCGCAGCCCCGGTGGAGGAGCGGATCCCGCGTGACCGTCTCCGTTCGGCTGCGGAGTTCGTCATCGCGCGCCAGAACGGGGACGGCGGGTTCGGGACGTACGAGCGCCGCCGCGGAGGCGCCTGGCTGGAACGCTTGAACCCGTCCGAGATGTTCGCGAACTGCATGACGGAGCGCTCGTACATCGAATGCACGGCGTCGGCGGTGGTGGCATTCGCGCGCCTGCGCGCGGCAGGCCTGGGCTTCCCGGAGATGGAGCGCGCCGACGCCCGTGCCGTCGCCTTCCTCCGGCGCGCCCAGCGATCGGACGGCGACGTGCCCGGGTTCTGGGGAATCAACTTCACGTACGGCGCGTTGCATTTCGTCCGGGGACTCCGCGCCGCGGGCGTCGGGGCCACCGACGCGCAGCTGCAGCGTGCGGCCCGGTGGCTCGTGGCGAGACAACGCGCCGACGGCGGCTGGGGAGAGCACTGGTCCGGCTGTCTCACCGGACGATACGTCGAGCACGCCGAGAGCCAGGTGGTGATGACGAGCTGGGCGTTGCTGGCGCTCGTGGACGTTCTGGGGCCGGACGCGGACCCTGTGCGGCGCGGCGTCGACTGGTTGGTGGCGCAGCAGCGTGGCGACGGAAGCTTTCCGCCGGGTTCGGTGAACGGCGTCTTCTTCGGGACCGCGATGCTGGAGTACCGGCTCTATTCCGTCTACTTTCCCGCGTGGGCGCTCGCGCGCTGCGTCCCGGAGCCGGCCACTACACCATCCCGCTGACCTCGCGGAGCCGCGCGTCCATCGCGGCGACGATGTCGGCGTGCGCGTCGGGTGAGTCCTGGAGCAATTTCTCGAATCCCTGGCGTCCGAGCGCGATCAGCTCGACCCCCTCGTCGACGGCGCGTACCGTCGCCATCCGCGGTTGGCGCTGGAGCAGACCGATCTCGCCGAAGAAGTCGCCGGGTCCGAGCCGTCCGATCACGATGTCCCGGCCGTCCGGGTGGTGGTTCACGACTTCGACGCGGCCTGCGGTGATGACGTAGAACCGGTCCGCCTCGTCGCCCTGACGGACGATGATGTCGCCGGGAGACGCGCGACGGGCTTCGACCTGGGGGAGGACGCGGGCCAGGCCCGTCACACCGAGGCGCGGCAGTGCGGTCGCGAGCTGCGACGTGACGACGCGCTGGCGCACGAGCCGCCCGATCTCGCCGCTCGTCAGGTCGTTGTCGGCGATCATCTCGAGAAATGCGTCTCGATCGAGCGCGAGCGAGGTGACGGGCGAAAGCGCGCGCACCGTGGCCGTGCGTCGGACGTTCTGCAACAACCCGATCTCGCCGAAGCCCTCGCCACGTCCGAGCCGCCGCAGCACGGACGGTGGCCCGTCCGCGCGCTCCTGGACGATCTCCACCTCGCCCTGCGTGAGGATGTAGAAGCGGTCCGCCCGGTCGCCCTGTCGGATGATCACCTCGCCCGGCGCGTAGCTCAGCGTGTGAATCCGCGCAGCGACGCGAGCAAAGCTCTCGCGGTCGAGTGAGAACGGGATGTCACCGAGGGAATCCACAGCGACTGGCCGTGCGGCGGCTCGGCCGCCGGCGAGGGCGCGATGCTCGAGCACGCGCACGCTCATGCGGTCTTCTGGCTCGGGGAACGGGTTGACGACGCGCCTCATGACGTACCCGGGCGGATCGAGATCGAGCGTCACGCTCTGAAGCAGCGCGGCGATCGTCGCCATCACGATGATCTCGACGAAGCCGGCGCCGAGACACGGGCGGGCGCCGAGGCCGTATGGCGCGAAGGCCCCGGGCTGACGATGCTCGCTCCGTGGCTCCCAGAACCGCGTGACGTCGAAGGTGTACGGCTCGGGAAAGTACTCGTCGAGGAAGTGGCAGACGCTGGTGGCGACGAGAATCGTCTCGCCGACCGGCACGGTGTAGCCTTCGAACTCGAACGACTGCGCGACCACCCTGGGCACCGTGAGCGCGATCGGATAGAGCCGCATCGACTCGCGCATGGCCGCGTGCAGGGTCCGCAACCTTTTCAGAACCACGAGCGAGGGTGGGCCGGCGGCGAACGCCGCGTCGACCTCGGCCCGTACACGCTCGAGCACCGCCGGCGTCTTCAAGAGCGCGTAGAGCAGCGACGCGCACGTCGGCGCCGCGTAGAGCAGGGTCGACGTGAACACCATCTGCGCGT
>QHRT01000184.1:30199-32119 GCA_003220195.1 Candidatus Rokuibacteriota bacterium
TGGCTGTCAGGAGCACGTCGATCAGATCCGGTTCGCGCGCGGCGCCCGGCTCCGCGCGTCGGTGCTCCGCCACCACGGCCTCGAGAAACGCGTCGAGCCGTCGCCGCGCGCGGCGATACGGCGGCCAGTGCACGGTGAGCGCCGGGTAGGCGCCGAGTCCGGCCCCCATCGAGACCCGGGACACCATCACGACGTCGCGGAGCCGCGGGCCGAGCGGACGGCCCGTCAGCGCAAGGCTGATTTGCTCGGCGACGATCCGCCTCATCGAGTGAGGGACGCGCACGCGGTCCCCGGGCTTCCAGGTCAGTGCCTCGCGCCTGGCGATATCCACGAGCCGCGGCACGTAGGGCGAGATCGCCTCGCGCGAGAACGCCGGCGCCAGTGCCCGGCGCAGATGCTGATGCCGGCGACCCGAAGCGACGACGGGATAGTTCGACGAGCGGATCTGTCGCGCGAGCCCCTGGTACACCGGCTCCGAGGTGAGAAACCGTTCGCCGCCGTTCAGCAGGAACGCGTTGGCTTTCGGGCCGGCCAGCACGGTGTAGCGTCGCGACGGCACCTTCACGCGGTAGATCGGTCCGATCCCACCCGTTGCCGAGAAGCGGCCAGCCGGGCACGAGCGGCGGCGAGGTCGTGCCCGAGTCGCCAGGAGCGGCAACGCTGCCGGGTTTCGTCGAGATCATGCCCGGGCCAGGCGCCAGATCTTGATCGCGCGTCCCGCGTGGCGCATCGTCGCGCGTCCGACACCCCAGAGCGTCCGATGGCGCGACGCGCGCGATGGCAGGACGCCGTGGGGCGCGCGGAGGCGCCCGTGGTGGCGGACGAGCGTCGTCAGCGCGTACGCGATCACGTGCGCGTACTCGAGGGCCATGCGCGACAGCCGTCCCTCGTGCGTCGACAGCAACGCCATCGACGCCGCCCGGCCGCGCGCGCTCCGCTCCCAGAAGCGCAGGATGCCGTCGCGCAGCAGGCGCATCTCCGGCGTGCGCGCCGCGAACGCGTCGTAGAGCGCGCCCGCCAGCGCCATCCGCGTCACCTGCGGCCCGCCGCGCAGGTGCGCAAAGCGCGCGAGCGCACGAGGCACGTCGCCGCCGGTGTCGCGCAGCGCCTGGCGTAATCGCAACGCATCGCGCGTGCACACGCTGAGACCGGTGGCCGTGAGGGGATGGCACGATCCCGCCGCGTCCCCGACGAGCACCAGGCGGCCGTGGGCCACTCTGTCCGGGATGACGGTCGCGTTGACCGACACCAGGCGCGCGCTCGACGCGATCGCCTGGCGCACTCTCTCTCGGAAGCCCGCCGGCAGCGCATCGAGGTACGCGGCGTTGCGGGCCGGCGCGTCGAGGCCGTCGGGATTGTCCGGGATGTCGAACATGACGCGCACCGCGTCGTCGCCGATCGCGTAGGCGAGGATCGGAGCCGGCCCACCGAGGAAGACGTTGCCGTACCCCGGATACGGCGGTGTGCCGCGCACGACGTAGCCGGTCATGCGAGAGAGCTGAACGCGCGTGGCGCGGATGCCGGCGAGCCTCCGTAGTGTCGACGCCGCCCCGTCGGCGGCGACGACGAGTCGCGCTCGAATGCGTCGCGTACCATGCGGCGTCGTGACCGTCACGCTCGCGTGGTCATCGGCGCCGAGATCGAGCCCGATCACCCGCGAGTGCATCCACGTCGTCACGTGAGGCAGCGCGCGGAGTCTGGCGAGGAGCCGGCCTCGCAGGAGGGCGTGGTCGACCGCGTAGCCTTGTCGCTCGATACCGGGAATCGCGCCGTACGGAAGCAGAAATGGCCGGGCGCGGACGTCGTCGAACACGGCGAACCCGAGCACGGACGCCGATCCCGCGCCTTCCACGGCGCCGAGCAATCCGAGCTCCGCGAGATCGCTCACTCCCGGAGGATGAATCAGCTCGCCGGCCAACC
>QHRT01000185.1 GCA_003220195.1 Candidatus Rokuibacteriota bacterium
CGACAGTTACCGCCCCAACATCGGCATGACGCTCGTGAGACATCCGCAGTATTTCGTTCCCGGATTACCGCACATCGATCGCGTCGAGCTGGTGATCGACGAAGACCAGTCGTCCCGAGTGACCGCCTTCCTGGCCGGGAAATACGATCTGGGCCCCGAGTTCATGGGCACCATCAATCGGTCCGACTGGAATCAGCTGAAAGGGCAAATCCAGAAACATCGCCCCGGGCTCCGGACCGCGGAGTTTCCGTCCAACGTGCGCATGGGCGTCACCATGCGCAGCGACAGGGCGCCGTTCAACGACGTCCGGGTGAGACGGGCGGTGTCGCTCGCCATCAATCGTCGGGCGCTCATCGACGCGACGTCCGAGGGGGTCGGCGTGCTGAATCCTCCCGGCCTCCCGGCAGCGCTCAAGGACTGGGCGCTCGCGATCGATCAGCTCGGCGAGGGCGCTCGCTACTACAAGCACGATCCCGTCGAAGCGCGCCGGCTGCTCGCCGAGGCGGGGCATCGCGCGGGCTTCTCGACCGTGGTGGACTTCCACAGCTTCGGCGAGACCGCCATCGTGGATGGCGTGCAGCTCGTCGTGAAGGATCTAAAAGATATTGGCATCGACGCCAGGGTGAACCAGAGAGAATACGGCGCGTACATCGCGACGGTGCCGCTGGGAAAGTACGACGGCATCGTCTACGGACCCTCCACGCCGTTTCTCGACGCGGACAGCTATCTGGCGACGGCGTATTTACCGGAGAGCCCGCGCAACAACATGAAGGTCAACGATCCGCCACTGACCGACATGATCCATCGGCAGCGGCGCGTCTCGGACATGGCCAGGCGCCGCGACGTCATCTTCGACATCCAGCGTCACCTGGCCACGATGGTCTATCGAGCCGAGGTCTACTCCATCGTCTCGACGGCGGTCTGGGACGCTGCGCTGAAGAACTACGGTCCGAACCTCGGCTACGACTACGGCGGACGCCTGATGGCCGCCTGGCTCGATCGGTGACGAACGGTCGAGGGGAGCTCGTCGCGTCGCGCCTCTACTTCGCCTTCAGCTTCACGTCCTCGTACGGCGCCGAGAACGGGTACTCGGTGACGAGCCCGAGACCTGACTCGGTCACGCGGGGCCCGAAGGCATGCAGGGCCGTGCTCTGCCAAGTGACGCGGAGCTTGTCGGCTCCGATGTCACTGCTTGACCGCGCCGAACGTGAGGCCGGTGACGATGTGGCGCTGGGCGAGCAGCGCGACGAGGAGCACGGGCAGCGTGATCAGCGTGGCCGCGGCGGCCAGCGTGCCCCAGTTGATCTCCTCGTACGAGATCATCGTGTACACGGCGATCGGCAGCGTGCGCGTGGACCGGCCCGCCAGGATCACCGAGAAGAGAAAGTTGTTCCACGAGAACACGAACGACAGGATCGCGGTGGCGACCACGCCGGGCTTCACGAGCGGCAACGCGATGCGCCAGAAGACGCCGAAGTGCGAGCAGCCGTCGATGAGGGCCGCGTCCGCGAGATCGGCCGGCACGTCCTCGAAGAACGAGATCATCACCCAGATGATGATGGGCAGGCCGACGATCAGGTGCGTGAGGATCAGCGCGCCGTACGTGTCCACCATCCGGAGACTGCGAAAGAAGATGTACCAGGGGATCAGGTATGCGATGCCGGGAATGATGCGCGCGACCAGGATGACCACGGCGAGTCGTTGCTGTCGCCAGCGGGCGATCGAATAGGCCGCCGGCAACCCGACGACGAGGCCGAGCAGCGTGCATCCGGTCGCGACGACCAGACTGTTCCACGTGTAGAGCACGAACGGGTACTTCGTGAACACTTCGCGGTAGCCCGCCAGCGTGACCGTGAAGCGGACGAACGACGGCGGAAACGCCGTGGCCTCCACCTGCGGCTTCAGCGAGAGCGTCAGCATCCAGTAGAAGACGAACGCCGTCGGCAGCATGAAGAGCACGGCGAGCGCGTAGAACCCGGCGGTGCCGAGCCAGCGGCGCGTCGCGCTGCCTCTCACCACGCCGCGGTCCTTCGCGCCTTGATCAGGATCAGCGACGCGCCCATGACGAGCGCGAACAGCGCCACCGCCATGGACGAGGCATAGCCCATGTTGAAGTACGAGAACGCCTGGTTGAACAACAATAGATTGATCGTCTCGGTGGCGTTCGCCGGCCCGCCCTGGGTCATCACGAAGATCACGTCGAAGGTCTTCAGCGCATCGATGGCCCTGAACAGGATGGCGACCACGATGGTGGGCCGCAAGAGCGGCAGCGTGATGTGCCAGAACGCTTGCCACGTCGACGCGCCGTCGAGGTGGGCGGCCTCGTAGGGCTCGCGCGGCAGGCTGGCGAGGCCGGCCAGAGCAATCAGCATGATCAGCGGCGTCCACTGCCAGACGTCGACCACGGCGATCGCGTAGAGCGCCGTCTGGCTCGAGTACGTCCAGCGAAAGCCCGAAAGACCGACGACGGTGAGGAGGTAGTTCGCCACACCGAGCGTCGGGTGATACATCATCACGAACACGAGCGCGATGGCGGTCGGCGTCGCCACCATGGGCAGGATGGCCAGCGTCCGGAGCAATCCACGCCCCCAGAATTCGCGATTGAAGAGCAGCGCCATGGCGACGCCGAGCACCGTCTCTGCAGCGACCGCCAGGACGGTGAAATAGATCGTGCGCACGACGGCTTCGCGGAACCGGGGGTCGCCGAGAAGAATCCTGGCGTAGTTGCCGAGTCCGATGAATCGCGGCCGGGCGAGGCTGGACGCGAACCACTCGTGCAGGCTCATCCATCCGGTGTAGGCGATCGGATAGACGATGATGACCGCGACGAGCGCCACCGCCGGCGCCGGGAAGAGCCACGGCGCGTGGCGGTGGGTGAAGCTCGATCGCACGCGCGAGCCGTCAGCTCTCCGTCCGGTTCAGGAGATCCTGAAACTCCTTCTGCGCTTGCGCGAGCACCTGCGCGGCCGGCGCTCCTTCGATACCCTTCTGGATGGCCACGCCGATGATGTCGCGATACTCGGTCACGCCGACGATCTCCGGCAGTCCCTGGCGGCCGATCTTCAGCGAGGCCTGATACGCCTGGTACCAGTCCGCCGGCATCTTCGGCTTCGCCTTCACGTCGGCGCTGTCCCACGTCGAGGTACGACCGACACCGACGCCGGCCATGAGCTCGCGCACCATGTTCGCCTTGTTCGTCGCCCACTGGGCGAAGAGGTAGGCGGCCTCCTTGCTCCGGCTCTGAGTGGACACGGCCATCCCGGTGATGTAGATCGGCGAGAAATGGCCGCCGGGTCCGGACGGCAGGACCGCGTAGCCGACCTTGCCGACCACTTTCGACTTCGCGGCATCCTCGAACTGGCTCGCGAAGTTCACGCCGTCCATGTAGATCGCGACCTGGCTCTGCATGAACGACGCGGAGCACTCGTACCAGTTGAAGTTGACGACACCGGGCGGCGCATACTGCCGCAAGAGCTTCGTGTAAAGCTCGAGCGCCGCGACCTGCTCCTTGCTGTCGAGCGCGGCCTTCCCATCCTTCAAGTACGTGCCGCCCATCGGGAACAGGATGCTCGGGTACTGCGTCGCGTTGGCGTTCTTGAGCCCGCGCAGCACGATGCCGTACGTGGCGGGCGGCGCGTGGAGCTTCTGCACGAGCGGCTCGAGGTCGGCGAGCGTCTTCGGCGGGCTCGCGCTCTTCGCGGCGAAGAGATCCTTGCGGTAGAAGACCACATTGGCGTCGACGAACGCGGCCAGCGCGGAGATGCTGCCGTCGGGCTGCGTGACCCCGGCCCGCGCGCCGGGCGTGAAGTCGTTCCAGTCGAAGTCGGGGCTGGTGAGCGTCTTGTCGTCGAGAAACTTGTTGAGCGGGTGATACCAGCCCGCCTTCCAGAAGCGTTTCTTCTCGACGTGCAGGGACGTGAAGAAGGCGTCGATCCCGCCCGAGTTCGCGGTCATCTCGACGGTCAGCTTCTGACGCGCCTGGATCTCCGGCAGCGTCTCCCACTTGACCTTCATGCCCGACAGCGATTCGAACTCGGGAATGTTCTTCTCGAGCACGTCGATGAACGGGTGCTTGGTCAGGAGCAGGAAGAGCTCCTTGCCCTGGAAGCGCTTCCAGTTGAATCCCTGGGCGCGCGCCGGAGTGAAGACGAACGGTCCGGCGGCGGCGCCGGCAGTCATCGCCTGCAAGAAGCGGCGACGCGTGAGCGGGCGAGCGGTCATGGGCGCCTCCTTCACGTGGCTCGACAGAGCCGTCGCATTATTTCACGGTTGATCAGCCGCGCGGAGGCGTCGGCGGATCTCCGCGATCTCCGCCAGGTCCAGAAGGTCCTTCGCGCGCCCGGCCGCTCGCCTGGAGCGCGCGTGACACGAGACGAGCCGCGAAGGACGAGGGCGACGCCTCCGATGACGACAAAATTCACGCGGGCGGCGCGAAGGACGTCAAGGAGCCGCTGGATGTCGGTCACGTCGCGCTTCTTCGAGGAACCGCGCCATGTCCTGCATCCGCGCCAGGCGCTCCGTCGGAGTACGACGAAGATTCTCGGCGATCAGGGTGCCGTCGACGCCGGGATCGATCAGCGCAAAGATCCGCTGATCCCACGTGAGATCGTCGACGGACGGATCGACCGCGGACATCGCCGACATTATAGAGCGGTGAGGCCGATCAGCCGCGCGCCCGCAGGTAGTCGCTCTGCCAGCGCTGGTAGTCGGGCTGCTTCAGCGCGATGGCCAGGAGCTCCTCCGACGCGACGCGATCTTTCAGGCCGGCGGGCGCGCCGCCGTCGCGCAAGTATTTGAGCGTCTCGTACACCGCCCTGGCCGCGGCGTAGAACGGATGATGGCCTTGCAGCGCGATGCGGACGCCGGTCGCCGCCAGGAATGCGCGGTCGGCCAGCTCCGGTGTGGCGCCGCCCAGCAGCAGCGGAAGCTTCGTCGCCTGTCGCATCGCTTCCACTTCCTGTCGCGTCCGCGCGCCCGCGAGGAAGATCCCGTCGACGCCGGTCTCCTGGTACGCGGCGACGCGGCGGCGGGCCTCGTCGATCCCGCCACGCCGGAGCGCACTGGTGCGGCCGAGCACGACGAGCGTCGGATCTCGTCGCGCGGCGACGGCGCCGCGCAGCTTGCCGAGCATCTCGTCCAGCGACACCAGCCCTTCGCCGTCGCCGCCGAACGGCGTCGGGAGCGCGGTGTCCTCGATCGTCAGCGCGGCGACGCCCGCGGCCTCCAGCTCTTCGACCGTGCGCATGACGTTCAACGCGTTCCCGTATCCGTGATCCGCGTCCACCATGAGGGGCAGATCGCTCCCGCGCGTGATGCGTCGGATCTGCTCGGCGAATTCAGTGAGCGTCAACACGACCAGATCCGGCGCACCCAGCACCGTCGCCGAGGCGATCGAGCCGGCGAACATGCCGACCTCGAAGCCGAGCGACTCGGCCATCCGCGCCGACATGGCGTCGAACACCGAGGCGGGGTGAATGCAGACGTCTCCGGCGAGCACCTGGCGATATCGTGTCCGGCGTTCAGCGAGCAGCATGCGGTCCTCCGTGGTTCGTGGAGCTCACGAGCTCTAGTATTTCCCGCCGAGCTTCCGGTGGTCCCAGCTGATGATGGTGTGGGGCACGATCTTGAGCACGACGCGCTTCGGCGCGCTGGCGACCGCGCCCGGCTGGACCGGTGACGGGTCCGATTGCGCCTCCGCGCGCGACTCGAACGCCGCCTTCACCGCGTCTTCGCCTTCGAGGATCTCGCAGTGGCCGCGGATCATCACGCCGCGCAACTCGGCGTAGCTGTCGCCGGCCTCGACCATCAGTGCCACCTTGGGATTCCGCCGGACGTTGACGACCTTCTGCGCCTTCCCGTACGAGGTCATGTAGAAGGCGCCGTCCCTCGCGAAATAGTTCATCGCCACGACGTGAGGGAACCCGTCCTTGTCGATCGTCGCGAGCGCGGCCTTCTTGCGCTCGCGGAAGAACGCGGCTTGCTCGTCGGGAGTCAAGCGAATCTGCTGGCGTCGGTTCGTCGGCATGCCTGTCACCTGGCGACCGCGAGCAGCTTCGGCGGTACCGTGAGGCCGAGTGCCCGGGCAGTTTTCATATTGATGACCAGCTCGAAGACGGTCGGCTGGAGGACCGGCAGGTTGGCGGGCTTTTCACCCTTCAGAACACGGCCGACGTAGATACCGGCCTGGCGATATCCGTTCGCGACACTCGCTCCATAGCTCATCAGGCCACCGGCGACCGCGGTTGCGCGCGTTTCGTAGGCGGCAGGGATCGCGCTCTTCGCCGCTCGGGCCACCAGGAGGTCTCGCCGGCTGTCCAGGAACGGGCCGGGGCCGACCAGCAGGGCGTCGGCGCGGATCTGAGACAACGTGTCGAACGCGGACTCGATCTCGCGGTCATTGTTGGCCTGGAGAAATCGAAGCGCTACACCCTGGGCGGGCGCCGCCGCTTCGATGTCGGCCTGGAAACGCGCGGAAGTCGACCAGGCGCCGTTGATGAGCACGGCGACCTGCCTTGCACGCGGAAGCAGCCCCCGTAGAAATTCGAGCCTCTTGGCTGCGAGTTCCCCGGAGAGGATCGTGACGCCTGTGACGTTTCCGCCCGGCCGGTTGAAGCTCGCGACGAGACCGAGTCGCACTGGATCATCGCCGTGCATGAACACGATCGGAATCGTACTCGTGGTCGCCTTGGCCGGTACGGCTGAAGGGCCATTCGCGAAGATCACGGCGACCCGACGGCTGACTAACTCGGCCGCAAGTGCCGGCTCGATATAACCCGTCTCCGTGAGGCCCTGCCGGAATGCGTGCGCCATCGACGCGTACCCATGAGAGGACGCGCTGTTGAGAAAGCCGACCACAGGCCTGGTCGTCGGCTGTGAGCCAGCGGTCAGCGGCCGCGACATCACCGCTCCGCTCATGAGACCGAGAAAGACTCGACGCTTCACGGAATGCCGGCGAGCTCCTTCGCCAGCGCGACGCACGCGCTCGTATCGTAGCGAGTGGCCAGCCGCTGCTTGTTCGTCCCGAGGCTGCCCACGTTGTACATCTCGAAGAGAAGCTGGCGCGAGCCGAACGAGTCGCAGGCGTACTCCCACGCCAGCTTGAGCAGACGAAAGCGCTCCGGCGCCTTTTCATCGCGCGCGACGAAGTAGCGGTGCAGGTGCGGGCCGATGTCGGGATTCTGCAGATCCGCCTGACCCGGCGCCATCAGGAGGGCGGGCCCGCAGAGCTCTCTGATGTGCTGAAGCAGCGTCGGATAGTGCTCGATCGCGAAGGTCCGCGCGGCCAGTGTCATCGTCGGGTCGGGCATGATGAGACCCGACGACGAACGGATTGGGCTCGCCTCGGCGGCCTGGATGAATGCCCGCAGCGTCTCGCGATAGACCATGGCATCGGCCAGGCCCGTCTGCACGGCCGGCTGTGTGGTGACGCCCAGGGAGTCGGCAATGGCCGCGTAGATCCCCAGCAGCACTTCTGCCTTCACCGCCATGCGCACGAGCACGTACCAGGGCCCGAGCCCGATGGCGCCCTCGAACAGTCGTCCTTCGAAGGCGAGATCCGGGGTCGAAGAACTGCGCAGATAGAAGACGCGCTCCCACGGGATGAACACGTCGTCGAACACGACGATGGCGTCCATCTCGTCCCACGATGGACTGACCGGATGGTCCGCCGGGTTGGTGGAGGCGAGCGGCTCGCGGCAGATGACGTGGATCCCCTGGGTATTCACGGGCGCCGCGAAATACACCATCTGCTCCGGCGTGAGCTCGGGTCGTGGCGGCGTCAGACAGAAGAGCTCGTTGGCATAAGGCGCCTGCGTCCCCACGCCTTTGGCCCCGCGCACGACGATACCGTCGGGACGTCGTTCCATGACTCGCAACGGCTCCTGCTTGGACAGGGGATGATTGCGGTGATGCAAGGGATTGCTGAACACCGTTGCGATGCTGAGGTCATTGTCGCGGCAGTATTCGAAATACCGTACGGCGTGATCGACGAACGCACGGTCCTCACGGCCCAGGAGCTCTCGCACGTCGTAGAGCCCGAGCACGACCGTCGCCAGATGCTGCGGTAAGCGGGCCGCGACGCCGCCGGCGCGGCGCACGAGGGATTCGTACATGCGCCGCTGGTACGCGAGATCGTCCACCGACTGCGGCAGCAGGTACGCCCGGCTCACGGGCTGCCCGGTGCTCGGCGACGGAATCGTGAGCAACTCCTGATGCTCCGCGTCGTGCTGCAGGTCGTAGACTGCCGCCACGCTGCGAGCACAGCCCGCCAGCGCAGGGTGCGCGGTGACGTCTTCCACCCGTTCGCCCATCAGCCACAAGGAGCGCCCGTCTCTCAGGCTCTCCAGATACTCCTTGCCATTACGAATCGGCATGCCTCACCTCACCTCCGCAACACGCGGGACGGCTCAGCGCTGCGGCGCGCCCGCTCCCTGCGTACGTGGGCCGGTAGAAGAAACGCGCCAGATCGTTCCGCCAGTGTCATCGGCAACGAGCAGCGAGCCGTCCCGCGTGACGGCAAGCGCCGTAGGACGGCCCCAGACTTCCGCGCGATCGGTGCCCGAGATCCAGAAGCCGGTGAGGAAGTTCTGATACCACCCTTCGGGCCTGCCGTCCTTGAATCGCACCCGAACGACCTTGTACCCGGTCGGCTCGGACCGGTTCCAGGACCCCTTCAGCGCGACAAACGCATCGCCGCGGTACTCGTCGGGGAACTGCGACCCTTCGTAGAACAGGATGTCCAGGACCGAGGAGTGCGCTTCGAACAGCAGATCAGGCTTCACCGCCGCTTTCACCTTCTCGGGCGCGAGACTGGCGAAGCCCCCCTGAGGGTTCTGGCCGGTATACGAAAAGGGCCAGCCATAGAACGCGCCTCTCGCGACGCGGGTCAGAAAATCAGGAGGAACACGATCGCCGAGACCATCCCGCTCTTGCACCACGGTATAGAGATCGCCGGTGCCCGGCTGAAATGCGATCGCCGTCGGATTGCGCATTCCGGACGCGAACGTGGATTGATTCGACCCGTCGGCATCGAAGCGCTGGATCGAGGCCTTGACCTCCGGCTCGACGGCGATGTTCCCGACTGACCCCACGCCCACGAACAGCGCGCCGGACTTCGGATCGATCGCGAGAGGACGGTTCTGATGTCCGGCGACGACTCCAAACACCCCCTTCTTCGTGATCAATTCTTGAAGATAGACATTGGGTGTCGGCTTGCGCTGATCCGGTGGGACGTCCGTCACCTTCTGCTGGAAGGGCCGGCCGGCGCGCAGGGCTCCCATCACGTGCGGGACACGCCAGATGCCATCCTGATCCGCCACCAGCACCCACCCGTCACGGTACGCGAGGCCGTAGGGAGCCCTGAAGTCGTCGGCATAGCGCGAGATGTAATCGACCTTGCCATCGCCGTTGCTGTCGCGCAGCAGCGTGAGGTAGCCGACCCTCTGCTCGGCCACGATCACGTCGCCGTTCGGCAGGACGAGGAGCCGCCGTGGGTGCTCGAGGCCCGTCACATACGGAGCGACCGTGAACCCTGGCATGGCCTTCGGCGTCTGTCCCGCATACGGCACGATCAGCGACGTGTTGCGGACCAGTGGTGGAGTCTTCGGCGGCGGGAGGGTCTCCGCGCTCACGGAAATGCGCCGGCCGAGCTCCTGGTCGGCCACCGGATCGTACTTGGTGGCGACCGATGGCTGCGGTGCGGTCTGGGTCTGGGCGGACGTTGAAGCCAGGACGAGGATGGTCGTCGCGAAGACGATCGCCGCGATCACGCGCCAGGGAGACGGGTGGTTCATGGCAGCCCTCTCGTTGTTCATTCGCAGCCCGTGCATGGTTTCAGCCCTGGCTCTTCGCCGCCGACGCGCCCGCGAGGCGACCGAACACAGCACCGGACACGAGCCCGGCGCCGCTCGGATAGTTGAAGTAGAAAATTCCACCGACCATCTCGCCGGCGGCGTAGAGCCCCGCGATTTTGGCCGCATCGTGATCGAGCACCTGAGCGTCCGCATCGACACGAAGACCACCGAACGTGAACGTGATGCCGCACGTCGTCGCGTACGCCTCGAACGGTGGCTGGTCGATCGCGTTGGCCCAGTTCGACTTCACGG
>QHRT01000186.1 GCA_003220195.1 Candidatus Rokuibacteriota bacterium
TCCCGAGGTCGACGGGATGATCGACCAGGTGCTGCGCCAGACCGACAAGGCGAAGGCTGGCGAACTCATGCGGAACATCTTCACGCGCCTGCGCAGCGAGCACTCGACCGTGCCGGTGGTCTATCTCCACGCCCCGTACGCGTCGTCGAAAGCGCTCGCGAAGTGGAATCCGGGCACGGTGATGTACGACTTCTTCATCGACGTGCTGGCGTCGGGGAAATAGCGCCGCGACCGTGCGTCCCGCGGCATGACGCGGTTCGTTCTGACCAGGCTTGCCCAGTCGCTGGTGGCGCTCGCCATCCTGTCGGTGGTCGTGTTCGTGCTGGCGCGCGCCACCGGTGATCCGCTCCACCTGATCCTGCCGATGTCGGCGACGGAAGAGGACTACGCGAACGCGCGGCGTTATCTCGGCCTCGACCGTTCGTATCCCGAGCAGTACGTGACGTTCGTGGCGCGGGCGGTCACCGGCGACTTCGGCACGTCGCTCCGGGCCCGGCGGCCGGTGTCGGAGCTGATCGCCGCGCGGCTGCCGAACTCGCTGAAGCTCGGGGCGTTCGCGATGGGCGTGAGCTTGCTGCTGGCGTTTCCGCTCGGCGTGATGGCCGCCGTCCACAAGGGCACGGTCGTCGATCGCGCCGCGCAGGTGATCGCCGTGCTCGGCCAGTCGCTGCCGACGTTCTGGGTGGCGATCGTGCTCATCGAAGTCGTCGCGGGAAGGCTCCAGTGGCTCCCGGCGGGCGGCGTCGACGGGATCACGAGTTACATCCTGCCGGGCTTCACGCTCGGCTGGTTCGTGGTGGCCGGCATGATGCGCCTCTTGCGCTCCGGGATGCTCGAGGTGCTCGATTCGGAGTACGTGAAGCTGGCGCGGGTCAAGGGCGTGGTCGAGGCGCGCGTGGTGTGGCTGCACGCGCTGAAGAACGCGCTCATCCCGGTCGTCACGTTCGCCGGCATCTACTTCTCCATCCTGGTCACCACGGCGATCGTGGTCGAGACGGTGTTCGCGTGGCCGGGTCTCGGCCGGCTCGCGTACGAGGCGATCACGTCCCGGGATTTTCCGGTGATCCAGGCGGTCGTCCTCACGACGGCCGCGATCGTCGCGGTCGTGAACCTGTCCGTCGACTGCGTCTACGGGTTCATCGATCCGCGAATCCGGTATGCGCGGTAGCGCGCCGGCGATCTCATCGATCGGGCGCTCGACATGAGCCCGCCGCCGGAGATCCAGGCCGGCGTCGTCGCCGACGTGCTTTCCGCGCCGGCCCCGGACTCGCGCGTTCGTCGCCGCGGGCTCTCGTTGCCGATCGTGCCGCTCGCCATCGTGGTGACGTTCGTCGTCGTCGCGGCGCTCGCGCCGCTCATCAGTCCCGGTGACCCGTACGAGCAGTCGCTGCGGAGCCGCTTCACGCCGCCGGTGTGGGACGAGCGGGGAACCTGGAAGCACGTCCTCGGCACCGATCGTCTCGGCCGCGATCTCCTGTCACGCATCGTCTGGGGCTCGCGCGTGTCGCTCGCGGCCGGCGTGCTGACCGTGCTGCTGGCGACGGTGGTCGGCGCCGCGATCGGGCTCGTCGCCGGGTACTACGGCGGCCGCGTCGACGCGGCGCTCATGCGCATGACCGACGCGACCATGTCGTTCCCGGTGGTGCTGCTCGCGTTGATCCTGGCGGTGACGGTCGGGCCGAGCTTCGTCAACGTCGTGGTCGCGATCGCCGTGATTCTCTGGGCGCGCTACGCGCGCGTGGTGCGGGGGCAGGTGCTCTCGCTGATGACGCTCGACTTCATCGTGCAGGCCCGGCTCGCCGGCGCCTCGGCGTGGCGCATCATCACGCGGCACCTCTTGCCGAACACGCTCAACACGGTCGTGGTGCTGCTGACGCTCCAGATCGGCTACGTGATCATCGTGGAGGCGTCGCTCTCGTTCCTCGGCGCCGGCATCCCGCCGCCCATGCCGGCGTGGGGCACGATGATCGCGGAGGGACGCGAGTTCGTGACGAGCGCGTGGTGGGTCTCGTTCTTCCCGGGGCTGGCGATCCTGCTCGTCGTGCTCGCGTTCAACCTGCTGGGCGACTGGCTGCGCGACACGCTGGACCCGAAGCTCCGCCAGCTCTGATCATCGCCGTGCCGGTTCTCGACGTTCGGGATCTGCGGACTCACCTGATCACGCGCTGGGGCACCGTCAAGGCGGTCGACGGCGTGTCGTTCACGGTCGACGAGGGCGAGACGCTGGGGCTCGTCGGGGAATCCGGCTCGGGCAAGAGCATGACGTGCCTCAGCATCCTGCGGCTCGCGCCGCGGCCGGCCGCGCGGATCGTCGGCGGCGAGGTGCGTCTCGACGGCGACGATCTCCTCCGGAAGACCGGGCGCGAGATGCAGCGGATCCGCGGCAAGAAGATCGCGATGATCTTGCAGGACCCGATGAGCAGCCTGAACCCGGTGTTCTCCATCGGCATGCAGGTGAAGGAGCCGCTGGCGATGCATCACGGGCTGCGCGGGCGGGCGCTCTTCTCGCGCGCGGTCGACTTGCTGGCGTCCGTCGGCATCTCGTCGCCGGCGGATCGGCTCCTGGCGTTTCCGCATCAGCTCTCGGGCGGGATGCGCCAGCGCGTGGTCGGCGCGATGGCGATCTCGGCGCCGCCGCGCGTCCTCATCGCCGACGAGCCCACCACGAGCCTCGACGTGACGATCCAGGCGCAGTACCTGCGTCTGCTGAAGGAGCTCCAGCAGCGTCACCGCCTGGCGATGATCTTCGTGACGCACAACCTCGGCATCGTCGCGCGAGTGTGCGACCGCGTCGCGGTGATGTACGCCGGGCGCATCGTCGAGGCCGGGCCGGTGGAGCAGATCTTCCGCGCGCCGGCGCATCCGTACACGAAGGCGCTGCTCGAATCGGTCCCGCGGCTCGGCGACACGCGGGAGTGGCTCACCGCGATCGACGGGCAGCCACCGGACCTGGCGGCGTTGCCGCCGGGCTGCGCGTTCGCGCCGCGCTGCACGAGCGTGATGGAACGCTGTCGCGTGGACGCGCCGCCCGAGGTGATCGTCGGCGAGGGGCGCACGAGCCGGTGCTGGCTCTCGGTCGCGCCGTCGCCACCGCGGCGCGACGCCGGCCTGGCGCTCGGCAGTTCTGACGGTCCGCCGCGCGCATGAACGATCACGCGACTCCACTGCTCGAGGCCTCGGACCTGGTCAAGCACTTCCCGGTGCGGCGGGGCGCGCTCGGGCGTGTGAGAGGATTCGTGCGCGCCGTCGACTCGATCTCCTTCAGCGTGGAGCGTGGCAAGACCCTGGCGCTGGTCGGCGAATCCGGCTGCGGCAAGACGACGACGGCAAAGCTCGTGCTGCGCGTGGAGGAGCCGACGGCAGGCGCGATCCGCTTCGAAGGCGAGAGCGTGCACGCGTTCGACCGCGACGAGCTCCGTCGGTACCGCCGCAACGTCCAGGCGGTGTTCCAGGACCCTTACGCGTCGCTGGATCCGAGAATGCGCGTCGGGACGATCGTGGCCGAGCCGCTGGTGATCAACGAGCGTCTCGACGCGCGAGCGCGCCGGCGCCGTGTGATCGAGCTCCTCGAGCTGGTCGGTCTCCCCGAGCGGGCGACGCAGCTCTACCCGCACGAGTTCTCCGGCGGTCAGCGCCAGCGCATCGCGATCGCGCGGGCGCTCGCGCTGTCGCCGAAGCTGATCGTGCTCGACGAGCCGGTGTCGGCGCTCGACGTGTCGATCCGTGCGCAGATCCTGAACTTGCTTCGCGATCTCCAGCGCCGGCTCGGCGTGTCGTATCTCTTCATCGCGCACGACCTGGCCGCCGTCGCGCACATGAGCCACACGATCGCGGTGATGTACCTCGGAAGGATCGTGGAGCTCGGCGCGTCAGCCGACGTGGCGCTGCGTCCGCGCCATCCCTACACGCAGGCGCTCTTCTCGGCGGCGCTGCCGCTGACGCCGGGCGAGCGCTCGGACGAGATCGTCTTGACGGGCGAGGTGCCGAGCCCGATCAGCCCGCCGGCGGGTTGTCGCTTCCACCCGCGATGTCCACAGGCGATGGACCGGTGCCGGGAGGAGGAACCGAAACTCGCGCCGGAGGCGGGCCGTCTGGTGGCCTGTCACCTGTATCCGTCTTTCGCGTCGCGCGATCGGAGTCGTGACGGCCAGTAGCCTGGCTGCCGGTGAAGATGCGGATCGAGCTACGACGTCTGCGCGATCGACTGCGGTGGCGCCGCCGCCTTCCCCCGCGGATCCGGCTCGATCGCCGCGACCAGGCGCCACAGCATTTCGATCTCGATGTCGTCGCGCTCCAGCACCAGGCCGTCGTCGGTGACGCGCGCCAGCGTGCCGGACTCCGGCTCCGCGAAGTTCGTCGAATACACGAGGACGAGGCGCCCGACCAGCGGTTCCGCCTCGCGGCGCCACTGGCGAGCCACCGCCGCCATCGCATCGCGGAGTTCCTGGATCGATCCGATCGCCGGTGCGGACTCGTGGACGGCGCGGGATCTCCCGGGCGTCGAGTCGGCGACTGGCGTCTCCGGCGCTGCCGAGGAGGGCACTCGTGACGACATGGATCCGGGTTCGATGACGGGGTCGGATTCCACGAGCGGAGAGACGGTCTGCGGCGTCGCCCGCACCAGCGCCTGCAACGCTTCCGACGTGCGACGCATGATCCCGCGCAGGGTCGCGAGACCGAGTATGGCGATCACGAGCGAAAGGCCGATTCCGACTTGCGCCTGGAAGCTCCCCATGACGTCGAGCGAGTGGAGCACCCAGACGAAGATCAGGAGCGGCAACACCGCCGTCAGCACGAAGACGATGGAGGCGGCCTGCTGGAGGCTGCGGGTCCCGCCCGTTCTCGGCGCGCGTCGTTCGCTCATCCGGTCCTCTCGCCTCGAAAGGTGATCTCCAGAATTATGACGCAATACGGCCATTTTTCGCCACATAACTCGGTGGAGGAAAGGATGAGACGGATCGCGCGCACCGCACAGGTCCGCCTGATCATCGTCGTCGCCGCGGGCGCCTGCATCTCGACGTCCCGAGCCGGCGCCGCGTCCGGCCTCGAGAAGATCGAGCACATCGTCGTGATTTACGCCGAGAACCGCAGCTTCGACCACCTCTACGGTCTCTTTCCCGGCGCCAACGGCATCGCCCGGGCGACGATCGAGCAGAAGACGCAGGTCGATCACGACGGCAAGCCGTTCAGGGCCCTGCCGCCCGTGTGGAAACCGGGCACGCGCGAGCCCGATCCACGGTTTCCCCGCGAGCTGGCGAACGGGCCGTTCCGGCTCGACGCGCCACCGATCAACCTCACGCCGTCGATGCAGATCCGCAATCTCGTGCATCGCTACTACCAGAACAGGGAACA
>QHRT01000187.1 GCA_003220195.1 Candidatus Rokuibacteriota bacterium
TGGCCGGAAGACGTGCGCCCGTACTTCGGCGACGGCGACGAGTTCCACATGGCGTTCCACTTTCCGCTGATGCCGCGGCTCTACATGGGCGTGCGGCGAGGCGACCGGCTGCCGATCACGGACATCTTCACCCACACGCCGCCGATCCCGCCGGGCTGCCAGTGGTGCCTCTTCCTCCGGAACCACGACGAGCTCACGCTCGAGATGGTGACGAGCGAGGAGCGGGACTACATGTACTACGCGTACGCCGCGGACCGCGAGATGAAGCTGAACCTGGGTATCCGGCGGAGGCTCGCGCCGCTCCTCGGCAACGATAGCCGGCGCATCGAGCTGATGAACTCGCTCCTCTTCACCTTGCCCGGGAGCCCGATCATCTACTACGGCGACGAGATCGGCATGGGCGACAGCGTCTATCTCGGCGACCGGAACGGCGTCCGCACCCCGATGCAGTGGTCGTCGAACCGCAACGCTGACTTCTCCCCGGCGGACGAGGGGCGCCTCTATCTCCCCGTCATCAACGATCCCGTCTACGGCTACCAGTCCGTGAACGTCGCGGCGCAGGCGAAAGCGCCGTCGTCGCTCCTGAACACGATGAAGCGCCTGATCGCAGTGCGGAAGCGAAGCCGCGCGTTCGGCCGCGGCACGATCGAGTTCTTGCGGCCGAAGAACGACAGCGTGCTCGCGTACCTCCGCACGCACCAGGACGAGACGCTCCTGATCGTCGCGAACCTGTCCGAGCGCTCGCAGCCCGTCGAGCTCGATCTGGCGGCGCATCGCGGCGCCACGCCGGTCGAGCTCCTGGGCGAGACGCGATTCCCTCCGGTGCGGGAGACCCCCTACTTCCTCTCGCTCGGGCCTCACGGCTTCTACTGGTTTCGGCTGGAGCACGCGCGACGCGCCCCGGTCCGGTATGGCATCGAGGACACCGCCATCTGATTACATCGGGGGCGCCGAGGGGCGCGCGGACGCGCCCGTAATGGCCCCCGATGCTTACAGCGAAGGGGGCTACGCCCCCCTCGCACTCCCCCGGCCCCAACGCTCGGAAGCGCCCCGGCAAAGCCGTGGCGCTCCTCGACGACGCAATGCGTGAGTCTCTCGCGGCGTGGCTGGCGCGGCAGCGGTGGTTCGCGGCCAAGGATCGCCGGATCACGTCGGTCACGATCGACGACACTATCCCGCTCGGCGCGGCCCGCCTGTCGGTCGTCTCCGTCGTGCTCGACGACGGCGGCCGCCAGACCTATGCCGCGCCGCTCGGTGATGGCGACGGCGTGGCCGACGCGCTCGACGACCCGCCGGTTGCGCGCCGGCTGCTCGAGCTGATCCTGACGGGCGAGCGCGTCGCCGGCGAGCACGGCGAGGTCCGTGGACATCGCACGATGTTGGCTCCGCGGGTCCCGGCTGCGGAGCTTCCCGTGCGGCGGCTCGGCGGCGAGCAGAGCAACACGTCGATCGCGTTCGGTGATCTCTTGATGCTGAAGGTGTTCCGGCGCCTCGCGGAGGGACCGAATCCGGAGCAGGAGATCACCGCGTTTCTCACGGAACGCACCACCTTCAGGAACGCGCCGCGCCTCGCGGGACACCTCGAGTACCGGCGCCAGGACGGGGCGTGCATGACGCTCGCCGTCGCGCAGGAGCTCATCCACGGAGCGCGCGATGGCTGGACCTTCATGCTGGACGAGCTGCGGCGATGGTTCACGGGCGCACGTGCGGATCGGACGCCGACTCCGGAGGACGTCGCGCGGAGCGCGGGCGTCTCGCTGGACGCGCTCCGTCGCCTCGGGCAGGTCACCGCGGAGCTTCATCGCGCGCTCGCCTCGGCGAGCGACGTCCCGGCGTTCGCGCCCGAAATCATCACGCCGGCCGACGTCGCACGGTGGGCCGACGCCGTACGCCGCGAGCTGGAGGACGCGCGCCGCGTGCTGCGCGACCGGGCCCCGCAACGCATGCCGGATCCGAGCCATGGCCTCCGCGGCCTCGTCGGGCGGACCCGGATCCGCCACCACGGCGACTACCATCTGGGGCAGACGCTCTACCGGCCGGACACCGGCGACTTCGTCGTCATCGACTTCGAGGGTGAGCCACTGCGATCGATCGCGGAGCGCCGGAACAAGCACGCCGCCCTGCGCGACGTGGCGGGCATGCTGCGGTCGATCGACTACGCGGTGGTGTCCGCGATGCCGCGCGGCCTCGACGCGTGGGCGCGCGTGTGGCACACCGCCGCGGTCGACGCGTTCGTCGGCGCGTATCGCGCAACCGCCGACGGAGCGTCGTTCCTCCCCGAAACCGAGGAGTCCTTCCGTCGCGCCGTCCTCGTGTTCGAGCTCGAGAAGGCGGCGTACGAGGTGATGTACGAGACGCGACATCGCCCGGACTGGGTCCTGATCCCGGCCGCCGGGCTCGCCCGTGCGGCCGCCGCTCTCATGGCTTCTGGCGAGGCTGGGGCGGCGTGAAGACGAGCCTTTCGACGTTCCATCCCTGCTTGTCGAACAGGACGAGCAGCCCCTCTTCGTAGTAGAACTCCGGCGTCTGCTCTTCGCGACCGGCAGCGTACGGAATGCCCCATCCCGCGATGATCGCGCGGCGATTGAACACTCCCGGCGCGGGGTCCAGGCGCAGGACGCGCACGATGTCGGGCTTGAAGTTCTGCCCGGCGAGTAACCCGAACTCGATCGTCATCCGGACGACGCCGCCCGGCGCACGCGGGCCTTCGTAGACCCAGTCGCTCACGTCGTAGCCTTCGAGCTTCTTCTGCTCCGTCCGCGACGGCGCGCCAAAGATCTTCTGCACCGTGTCCTTGGTGCTGGTGCCGGGCGCGATGCCGCCCCAGTCCGCCGCCTCGGTGACGGTCGCGACGAACGCGAGACAGACGAGCGTGAGCCGGAGGCCTCGCAGGAGCACGAGCGTCAAAATCCGAGCGCCGCGCCGTCGCCCCGCGGGTCGGCGCCGCCGAAGAGCGTCCCGTCCTCCCGCGTCACGCCGTGCGCGTGGCCCACTCGGTGGAAGAACTCGGAGACGGGCCGGATGCGATGGCCGCGGCGCTCCAGCGCCGCCATCACGCGCCGGGGGACGCGCGACTCCAGATAGATCGTGTCGTCCGGCGCGCCGGGCGCGAACGCGCCGACCAGGAATCGCGGGCGCTCGATCGCCTCCTGCACGTCCATCCCGTAATCGATCAGGTTCGTGAGGACCTGCGCGTGGAACATGGCCTGGCCGTTGGCGCCCATCGTCGCGAAGCCGATCACCGGACGCTCGTCGCGCGTCACGATGGAGGCGATCAGCGTGTGGAACGGACGCTTGCCCGGGGCGAGCGCGCTCGGATGCCCGTCGTCCAGGCTGAAGTGGCGCCCGCGGTTGTGCAGCAGCACCCCGGTGTCCGGCACGACGACGCCGGATCCGAACGAGTTGAACACGCTCTGGATGACGGACACCATGTTGCCGGCGCCGTCGGCGATGACGAAGCCGGTCGTGTCGCCCTCCGGGTTGCCCCACGTGTGCGGCTGCGCCTTCTTCCGATCGAACACCGTTCGCCGTCGAGCCGCGTACGCCTTGTCGAGCAAGGCCTCCACGGGAACACGAACGTGGGCGGGGTCCCCGATGAAGCGGTCCCGATCGGCGTACGCGATCTTCAGCGACTCGATCATCACATGCAGGTGGTCCACCGAATGGATCGCCGAGCGAGCCAGGGGAAAGCCTTCCAGCACGTTGAGCGCGAGCAGCGCCGCGAGACCCTGCGTCGGCGGAGGCGTCTCGTAGACGGTCCATCCGCGGTACGACGTCGAGATCGGGTCGCCCCATTCACCCGAGTGCCGCGCGAGGTCGTCCGCGAGGACAAACCCGTCGGCTTCGAGCCGCCGCGCGATCGCCTGCGCGACGCGACCGCGATAAAAGACGTCCGGGCCGTCGGTGGCGAGCTCGCGGAGCGTGCGCGCGAGATCCGCCTGCACGACGAGCCGGCCTGGCGGTGGCGCCTGTCCACGCGGCGTGAACACGCGATGCCACTCGCCGTCGGTGATCACGGTGGACATCTCGTGCGTCGCCTGCGAGGTCAAGAGCGTCTGCGGAAATCCGCGCCCGGCGTAGTGGATCGCTGGCCGCAGCAGCTCGGCGAGGGGGCGTGAGCCGAAACGTTCCAGCAGCATCGCCCATCCCCGCACGCATCCCGGGACGCTGACGGTGGCCGGCCCGAGCACCGGCAACGTGTTCCAGCCCCGGCGGCGAACTTCGTCGAGCGTCGCGCGCGAGCCCGAGCACCCGGCCCCGTTCAGGAAGTGGACGCGACGAGTCGCCGCCTCGTAATAGAGGCAGAAGAGATCGCCGCCGACGCCGCAGCAATACGGCTGCGTGACGGCGAGCACCGCATTGACGGCGACGGCCGCGTCAGCCGCGGTGCCGCCGGACCTGAGGGCCTCGACGCCGGTGAGCGTCGCGAACGGGTGGGCCGACGCGACCATGCCGTCGCTTCCCATCGCGACCGGCCGGCGAGAATAACCGATCTGCGGCACGCTCGGAGTCCTCCTGTCAGGCGAAGATCTTCGTGATCTCGTCCTGAGGGAACACGGGCATGGGCCAGCGCCGCGCGCCCTCGACGAGCGTCACGCCTTCCGCGCGCGGAACGACCTGTCCGATGAAATGCGCGTCGATGCCCTCACGGGCGAGCGCGTGGAGCACCAGCCCGGCGTCCGCTGGCGGCAGCGTGATGAGCAGCGCGCCCGAGGCGATCGTGCCGAGCGGGTCGAGCCCGAACGCGCGGCAGAGCGCGTCCCCCTCGGGCAAGATCATCACGCGGTCGCGATCGATGCGAAGCCCCACGGAGGCGGCGTCGGCGAGCTCGACGAGCGCGGTCGCGATGCCGCCCTCGGTCGGATCGTGCATCGCGTGCACCTTCCCCACCTCGCAGGCGATCTCGGCCTCGGGAACGACGCTGATGCCGGGGGATCGCAGAAGCCGTTTCGCGCGCTCGATGACCGCGGTCCGCACGCCGCGCGCCGACAGCTCGGCCGCCTTCTCGCGCGCGATGATCGCGGCTCCCTCCAGCGGGACGCCCTTCGTCATCACGATGGCATCGCCGACCTGCGCGCCACCCGTGGTCACCAGTTTGTCCTTCGCGACCTCGCCGAGCATCGTGCCGGCGACGATCGCACGGTCGATGCCGTGCGTGATCTCCGTGTGTCCGCCGACGAGCGCCACGCCGAGCTCGTCGCAGGCCTCGGCGAGGCTGTCGAAGAGCGCCGTCACGGATTCGTCCGACGTCCCGCCGTCCGGCAGCAGCAGGGTCGCGAGGAACCAGCGCGGCCGGGCCCCGCGCACCGCCACGTCGTTGGCGTTGACCTGCACCGCGTACCAGCCCGCCTCGTCGGTCGCGAACGTGATCGGATCGGACGTCGCGACCAGATACCGTTCGCCGATGTCGATGACCGCCGCGTCCTCACCGACTCTCGGACCGACGACGACGCGCGGATCCCGGACCGGGTGCTTCTCGAAGAGCGCGGCGAGCGTTTCGGCGCGCACTTTTCCGGTCGGCAGCATCGACATGCTCAGGCGGACTGGGCCAGGTCGCCCGCGATCAGCTTCAGCAAATCGGAGGTCAGATCGTAGAGCTGCGCGCAGCCTGTTTCGCCGCCGAGGGAACCCTGGATGCGGCGGGCGAGCGCCGCGTCCACCGTCTCACCGATCATCGAGGCGATGTTGCGCTGCGGCTCGTCACAGATGCCGCGATACGGCAGACGGTACGTGACGGACCGGGCGTCCACGATCCGGCGGCTCGCCGGATCCACGTCGTACGTGATCTCGAATCCGTGGACGTTGTCGTCCATGGAGTTGAACAGGCGCAGACCGTGTTCCGTCCGCTCGAGCCGCGCGACCTTCCG
>QHRT01000188.1 GCA_003220195.1 Candidatus Rokuibacteriota bacterium
GATAGAGCCGCGCCATGATCGTCAGCACGACGAACGTGCCGAGCACGATCAGCGCGACGACGACCCAGAACCCGACATTGTCGACGACCATCCCAGTCCCTCCCATCCATTCCGCACCACCGCGCATCCCGTGTCGCTCCCTACGGCGTCGGCCGCCGTGCTTCGACCACGTGGTCCCATTGCCGCGCGTAGGCAATGCCGCGCTCGAAGCGGAGGATCACCACTTCCGTCCCTTTCGGGATCTCCGTGCCGTCGGCCGCTCGCGCCGACACGCTCTTCCGCGTGCCGCCTTGCGTGTAGACGATCTCGCCGGTGCCGTCGGCCGGGATCGTGACCGTCACGCGCGCGAGCGTGCCCGGCATGTAGTAGTCCGCCGGGTTCATCGGGATCTCGTCGGGCGCCAGCACCTTCGCGATGAAGACGACCACGAGGCCGGCGCCGACCACACCGCCGACCAGCGCCAGTCCCAGCACCAGCGTCGCCATCACCCCCGAGTAGGCGGTGAAGAGATAGCCGATGCCGCCGAACCACGTCAGGAACGTGGTGACGGTCCCGAAGTTGAGCCACGGCATGCCGTGGCCGCCGTGTCCGTGACCGCCGCCGTGGCCCAGATCGCCGCCATGGCCGATCGAGTGTCCGGAGGCGCCGGTCACGAACGTGATCATCGTCAGGGCCAGTCCGATGACGAACAGCGCGAGATAGAGGTCGGAGATGGTCATCGCGTCCTCGTCGTCCGCTTCGTCTCGAGCGTGTGCAGCAAGCGGTCCACCAGTCCGGGCACGGCCAGGACGTGGCGGAGCAGGCGCAGCACCTTGTCGCGCTCGGGATGGGCCGCCAGGCGGCTGAACGCTTCCGCCGCGACCCGATCGTGACGGAACCTGGCCGCGCCGAACCGGAGCCAGCTCGCGAGCGCGTGCTCGCGCTCGGTCAGCGGGGTGGCCAGGTGCTCGTGGAAGTCCTCCGGGTCGTCGACGAGAAATCCGGGATGCACCCGGAAGAAGCGGGCGAGGAGCAGCCGCGAGGTGTTCGTCATGTGCGCGCGCGTCCCGCGCTCGAGCTGGGAGAGATACGGCAGGCTGATCCTCTTGCCGGTCTCCGCGTGAATGAGCTTCACGACTTCGGACTTCGTCAACCCGCGGTCGAGGCCGCGGCGTCGGCCTTCCAGGTCTCTGAGCACCGAGATCTTCTCCCCGAGGTTCATGTTCGTATTAGCAATCTGCACATATATATAGTGCATATTGCAAGACAAGTCAATCCCGGCGTTTGCCGATAAAATCGGGGGGTGAACGCCGCCAGCCCCGATCTCGCCCCGCTCTTCTGGCCCCGCGCGATCGCCGTCATCGGCGCGTCTCCCGACGTCGAGATCATTCGCGGGAAGCTGCTCCAGCTCATGCTGATGCACGGCTTCGCCGGGGACGTGTTTCCGGTCAGCCGCAGCAACACCGAGGTGCAGGGTCTTCGCGCGTATCCGTCGATCGCCGACGTTCCCGAAGGCGTCGACTTCGCCGTCATCGTCGTTCCCGCCGCGCTCGTGTCCGAGACCCTCACTGCGTGCGGCGAGCGCGGCGTGCGGGCCGCGGTGGTGATCACCTCGGGCTTCGCCGAGGAGCGCGGCGAGGCTGGCGCGAAGAGGCAGCGAGAGCTCGTGGAGATCGCCGCGCGGTATCGCATGGTCGTGTGCGGCCCGAATTGCGAAGGCATCGTCAACATGCTCGGGCCGATGGTCGCGACGTTCAGTCCGGTGCTGGAGCACGTCGGCGGGCCGCTGCTCCCCGAAGTGGCCGGCGCCCGGGCCATCGGCGTCATCTCCCAGAGCGGCGGCGTGAGCTACGCCTACTTCAATCGCGGCCGCCCGCGACAGCTGCGGTTCAGCTACGTGGTCTCGAGCGGGAACGAGGCCGTGCTCGAAGGCCTCGATTACGTCGACTGGATGCTCCGCGACGGCCGCACCGATCTCTTCCTCATGTACATGGAGGCGGTGCGCGACGCCGCGAAGTTCCGTCGCGTCGCCGCGACCGCCGCGGCGCACGGCAAACCGCTGCTCGTGGCGAAGGTCGGTCGGTCCGACGTCGCAAAGCGCGCCGCCGTCTCGCACACCGGCTCACTCGCCGGCGCCGATCCCGTGTACGACGCGATGTTCCGGCACTACGGCATCGTGCGCTGCGACGATCTCGACGAGATGGTCGACCTCGCCGCCGCCTTTTCGTTCTGCGCCTTGCCGAAGGGACGACGCGTCGGCGTGCTGACCGGATCCGGCGGAGGCGCGGTGTGGATGGCCGATCTCCTGAGCGCCGCCGGGCTCGAGATCCCCGAGCTCGACGGGGAGACGCGCGCGCAGATCGAGCGACACATCCCGGCGTACGGCGCGTCGCAGAATCCCGTCGACGTCACGGCCCAGGCGGTGCGCCAGGTGGGCTATGCGAAGCTGATCGAGATCATCGCGCGATCGCCCGCGATCGACGCGCTGCTCGTCGTCGGCTCGCTCGCCTCCGAAGCGCGGCTCCAGCGTCAGGCCGAAGAGCTCACGCGAGCGGTCAAGACGGCCGGCAAGCCGGTGCTCTTCTGCACGTACACGCTGGCGTCGCCGCGATCGGTGTCGATTCTCGCGGGCGCCGGAATTCCGGCGTACACGAACATGCCGAACTGTGCGCGCGCGTTCCGCGTGCTCGCGGAGTACGCCGCGTTCCAGGATCGCTGGGGCGGGCAGGATTTCGCCGACCAGGACGAGGGCGCGCAGGAACGGCGCGTCGCGGCACGCCGCTCGCATGTCGGCGCCGGGCTCGACGTCGCGGAGCGATTGCTCGGGCCGCGACGCGTGCTGTGCGAGTACGAGGCCACGCCGGTGCTGGCGGCGTACGACATCGCGCGGCCGGCGGAAGAACTGGCGCACGATCCGGACGGCGCGGTGGCCGCGGCGGCGCGCATCGGGTTTCCGGTAGCGCTGAAAGTCCAGTCGGCGCAGATCCCGCACAAGAGCGACGCCGGCGCGCTGGCGCTCGGGCTCACGTCGGCCGACGCCGTGCGCGCGGCGTACGCGCGGGTCGCGGAGCGCGCGCGCGGGGCGGCGCCCGAGGCCGAGATCCGCGGCGTCCTGGTCCAGGCCATGGCGCCGGCCGGACGAGAGATGATTCTCGGCGTGACTCGGGACCCCCACTGGGGACTGATGCTGATGGTCGGGCTCGGCGGCATTCACGTCGAAGTGCTTCGCGACGTCGCGCTATCGCCGGTGCCGATGACCGAGGCCGACGCGCGCCGGCTGCTCCGACGCCTCGACGCGGTCGCGATCCTCGACGGCGTCCGGGGCCAGCGACCCGCGGACGTCGCGGCACTCGTCGCCGTCATGGCGAGGCTTTCGCGTCTGGCGGCGGAGCATGGCGAGCGCATCGCCGAGATCGATCTGAATCCGGTCATCGTGCACGAGGTCGGCCGCGGCGTTTCGGTGGTCGACGCGCTGATCGTCACGCGCGACGCGTAGGCCCGCGCCGAACGATGGTGTCGAGGATCGGAGCGAGTGTGCTAGACTCGGCCAGTTTCCGAGGACGGTCTCGCGCGATGTCCGGAAACGGCTCTTGTGTTCTGCGACACACGATTGTGAAGGAGGTGCCCTATGGAGCCTCGTGTTGACCGGTGCGCAGCCGAAGCCACGCCACCCGAGCACTACGAAGCGCCGCGGGTCGAGACCGTTCTGACGCAGAGCGATCTCGCGCGCGAGGTGCAGTACGCCGGCCGTGCGTCGCTACTCGCCGAGTAGCGGCTGATGTCGAGGTAGTCGCCACCCGGATCGCGGCGATGCAGCTGGATCGTCCCGCGACTGGTTCGAGTCCCGGGTCCCCTCCGTTCGGCGAGACGCGAACGGCTCGTTATGGCCGATCCGCGGACGTCGACACGTCGACGGTCGGCGACCGGGTGGTGCTCTATCATCGTGTGACGGGCAGCGCGCTCGTGCTCAACCCCACCGCGACCTGGCTCTGGCAACTGCTGACGACGAGCCGCGACATGGAGGAGCTCGTTGCGGCCATCCGTCAAACCTACCCGGCGGTGTCCCAGGACCAGGCGGGGACCGACGTGAGGGCGCTGATCGACGAGCTGCTCCGCCATCAGGTGATCACCACGGACCCATGACGCTTTCGGTCGTCCGCTGGGGGCAGCATCCGCTCAGCTTCCAGCTGGCTTCCCCGGACAGTGACGTCGTCGCTCGAGCGTCACTCGTGTTTCGGCCGTGGCGGCTCGCATCGTCCGCCGAAACCTCGTACGCGTGGCGAGTCAATCCCGTCGCTGCCGGTGCGAATCGCGCCTGGCGGATCAGCGACGAGAGCGGCGCCGCACCGCTCACGCGCGAATCGATCCCCGCCGCGGTCCGCTGCGTCGAGTTTCTCGCCGTCCAGAAGTTGGTGGACTCGCCGGCGGCGTGCACGATGCACGGCGCTCTGGTCGCCCGGAACGGCTGCGGGATCGCGCTCGTGGGCCGTGCAGAGTCGGGCAAGTCGACTCTGGCCTGCGCCCTGTGGCAACGGGGCTTTGCGCTCCTGGGCGACGACATCGCGCTGGTGGACGTCGGCAGGCGGGTGGCGTGGCCGGCGCCGCGCCGCGTTGGGCTCCGGGAATCGAGTCGAGCCCTGCTCAGCTGCGCGCTGTGGCGGCGCGTTGTGGCCACGCCCACGACCGACGGGACGGACGAAGGGTGCCTGTTCCATCCCGACGACGTGGACGGCCGCACGCGGCCGGCGAGCGTGCCTCTCAAGGCGCTGGTGTTCCTCGATCGGCCGGGCCGCCGGGCCGGCCGGGACATCGCGCGCCTCGATCCGGCGCACGGACTGGTCGCGCTATTACCGCACACCAATCTCGCGCTGCGGACGAACACCGGCGAGGCGATCCATCGACTTCGCCCGCTTCTCGAATCCGTCGCCGCCTGGGATCTCGCCCGGACAGGGCTCGATGGGATGATCCACGCCGTCGAGCACGTGCTCGAGGCGAGCGACTGAGGAGGCTCCAGGATGAGCGTCGTCGACAGCCGCCGCGAAGTCGCGCTCATGCTGACGCGGCGCTGCAACATGGCGTGTGGTCACTGCAGCGTCGAGAGTGGTCCTCACGTGCGCGAGGAGCCGAGCCAGGACGATCTGCTCGAGCTGGTCCGCCAGGCCGCGTCGGCAGGCGTGCGATGGATTCGACTGACCGGTGGCGAGCCGATGATCCGGATGCCGATCGTGCTGAGACTGCTTCGCGAGTGTCAACGCCTCGGCGTCAACACGACAATCTCCACGAACGGGTTCTGGGGCCGGGACCCGCGCGCGGCTCGACGCCACGTCCGTGCGCTCCGGCGCGCCGGGATCGGCACGCTGGCCGTCAGCTACGACCGCTATCACGCCGAGTTTCAGAATCTCGCGCCGGTGCAGCACATCGCCCGGGCGGCCGCTCGCGAGCGCGTTCCCGTCAGCATCACGCTGACGCGCATTGCGGACGATCCTCAGCTCACCGACATCGTGGAGCAATTCAGAGATCTCCCGTTCGTGCAGCTCCGGTTTTACGACGTGCAGCCTGTCGGGCGCGCGCGGACGCTCCCGCCGTCTTCGCTGCGGTCGGAAGTGGAAGGCTTTTGCGCCGCATGCGCCGCTCCGTCCATCACCGACGACGGCCGGGTGATCGCGTGCAACGGCCCGGCGTACTTCGCCGACGAACGATCCCCGCTCCACGTGGGAAAGCTCCGCGATCACTCTCTGGCGGAGCTCCTCGATCGCCACGCCAGCGACCCGATCCTTGAAACGATCCGCACGGCGGGCCCGGCCGGACTCCGCGACGAGCTCCGTCGCCTCCCGGGGTTCGAAGGATTTCCGTTCCGCCGGCGCTATTTCGGGATCTGCGATCTCTGCCAGCACATCACTGCGGATCCCGGCGCCGTCGACGCTCTCCGGGCGGCACTGTCCCAACCCTCTCGCGTCGCGCTTCAGCGCGCGGCCGCGCACGTCATCACCGCGGGACGGCAGCGCGGTCCGTTGACCTCGCGTTATGTCAACGGCGCCGGCGCCGCCGGAATGTTTCTCCGAGCGGCATCCGCCCAGGACGGTCGATGGCCCACTGGATCGGAGCGCATTCTCGGGCGGGCCGACCTCGACTGGAACCACTGGGCGGAATACCTCGGCGCCTGCGGGCTCGCGCGACCACTGTTGACCGCCCTCGACGCGCCGGACCTGAGCCGGTGGGCGCCCACGTTCTTCGCCGAGCGGTTGAGGCGACTCGCCGGATCGGACAGGTGCTGGCCGAGCTCGACGCGCACGGGGTCGTGCTCAAAGGGATGGCGCTGGCCCTGCGCGAGGCGGAGGTCTCGCCGTCGCGCCTCCCGCGCGCGACCGGCGATGTCGACGTCTACGTCGAGCCCCGCATCGCGTCGCGTCTGCGAGACCGCCTGATCGAGACGGGATTCACCGGTGAGCCCGGCGCGCCGGCGCAGGCGCCGCATCATCTCGCCGGCGTCGAGTATCGCGGCGTGCTCGTCGAGATCCACACGCGCCTGGTGCCACCGTTCTGGGGATTGCCGGAGCGGGACATGCTCGCCCGCACTCTGCCGCTGGCCGGGTCTCCGCGGCTCGTCACGTTGAGCGCGGAAGGCCTCGTGCTCCATGCCGCCGTCCACACGGCGCAGGACTCCTTCTCCCACGGACTGAAGACGGCGTGGGATGGGCTCGCGGCGCTCCGCGTCTCGTCCGAGCTCGACTGGGACGTGCTCGCGCGGTGGATCGCGGCGACGCGCGCGCCGCGCGGAATCTGGGCGGTACTGGGAGTTCTGGTCCGCGAGCTCGAGATCGGGGTTCCGGCGCGCATTCTCGCGCAGGCGCCGCGTGACGAACGCCAGCGTCGTCTCGAGACCATCGCGCGGCGACGACTCTTTCGCGTCGCCGAATCACCCGACGCGCTCGATCCGCTGAGCCGTCAAGCCATCCGGTTTCTCATGCACGATTCCTGGATCGCGTTCGGCGGTTATCTGGCTTCTCAGGTCGCAGTCCGACGTGGTCGGACCGTCGCGTGGCGGGGCACGGTCGGACGCGCGACCCGCGTCTCACTCGTGCGCTCCGCCCTCATTCACTGGCGACAGTATCGGCGCGCGATCCGGGAGCGCGCGCGCCGGGCGTAACGCTCGCCGTCGCGCGACCCGCCGCTCCGTTCCTTGACGCTCACTACGCAGCGCGTTAAGGTAATTTGTCCTTCGCCCGCCTCCCATCCATGCTGGGTGGGAGGCGAAAGTTTGCCCGCACAAGGAGGAATTCGTGATGTCCGTCGGGCGGATCTCCGAGCTGTACCGATCCATGCCCGATCGCATCGCTCGTGCGCGCCGGAAATTCGGCCGGCCGCTCACACTGTCCGAGAAGATCCTGGTCACCCACGCCGACGACTTCGAATCGCAGCCGTGGGAACGCGGACGCGCGATGCTGCGGCTCCGCGTCGATCGGGTGGCGTTGCAGGACGTCACCGGACAGATGGCGATCTTCCAATTCATGATGTCGGGCCGCCAGCGCGTCGCGGTGCCGACGACCCTCCACTGCGACCATCTGATTCGCGCGGAGAGCGGCGCTGCCGACGATGTCGCGCGCGCCATTCGCGACCATGAGGAGGTCTACACCTTCCTGCGCTCGGCGGCCAGCAAGTTCGGGATGGGGTTCTGGCGCCCCGGCTCGGGGATCATCCACCAGGTCGTTCTCGAGAACTACGCGTTTCCGGGCGGGTTCATGATCGGCGCGGATTCCCACACGCCGAACGCGGGGGGCCTCGGCATGCTGGCGATCGGCGTCGGAGGCGCCGACTGCGGTGAAGCGATGGCCGGGCTCGCGTGGGAGGTGCTCCATCCCCGCCTCGTCGGCGTCCGGCTGACCGGCAAGCTCGGCGGCTGGACGGCGCCGAAGGACGTCATCACGTACCTCTGCGCTCTGCTCACCGTGAAGGGCGGCACCAACAAGATCGTCGAGTACTTCGGTCCCGGGACGGAATCGATCAGCGCGACCGGCAAGGGCACGATCTGCAACATGGGCGCCGAGCTGGGCGCAACCACGTCGATCTTTCCGTTCGACGCGCGCGTGGCCGCGTACCTGCGCGCGACCGAAAGGGCCGAGGTCGCGGCGCTCGCGGAAGACGCTCGTCAACATCTCGTCGCGGATCCCGAAGTGGTCGACGACCCGAAGCGCTTCTACGACGAGCTGATCGAGATCGACCTGGACCAGCTCGAGCCGCAGGTCGTCGGTCCGCATTCGCCGGATCGCGGCCGTCCGATCGGCAAGCTCGGCGCCGAGGTTCGAGAGAACGGCTGGCCGGCGAAGATCACCAACTGCCTGATCGGCTCCTGCACGAATTCCTCGTACGAGGACATGCGCCGCGCGGCGCACATCGCGATGCAGGGCATCAAGGCCGGACTTCGCGCGAAGACCAATTTCCTGATCACACCGGGCTCCCACCG
>QHRT01000236.1 GCA_003220195.1 Candidatus Rokuibacteriota bacterium
GAAAGACATCGTCAACACGAAGATCAAGTTCCGCGAGCCCTATCGCCCCTTCGCCCCGTCCGTCCTCAACGAGCACGTGCACGTCTATTTCGATGCCCCGGGCGTGGACAAGCAGTATCCGGCGCGCTTCATGCTGCTGGTAGTGGACGTGAAGCCGTCGAAACGCGAGACCATCCCGGCCGTGACGCACGTCGACGGCAGCGGCCGGCTGCAGACGGTGTTCCGGGAAGAAAACGCGCGGTACTACGACCTCATCGAGCGGTTCGGAGAGGCGACGGGGGTGCCCGTGATCCTGAACACGTCGTTCAATCTGCGCGGCGAACCGATCGTCAACACACCGGAGGAGGCGTATTCGGCCTTCTCGAGAAGTGGAATGGATCTGCTGGTGCTCGGCAACTACGTCGTGCCGAAGATGGGAGGGATCCGTGCCTAAGGCGATTCGCGCGGCCGGCCGTCGCGTCGGCATCATGGGCGAGCTCCTCATGTTCCTGTGGGAACGCAAGCTCTGGTGGATGATGCCGATGGTGTCGGTCTTGCTGCTGCTGGGAATTCTCCTCGTCTTCGCGCAGTCCTCGGCGATCGCGCCGTTCATCTACACGCTGTTCTGATGCCTCCTCACGAGGCGCCGCCCTTCGTTGACCGCGCGCGAGACGTACGCGATCTGCTCCTGCGTGAGCTCGGGATAGAGCGGCAGCGAGAGGATCTCGTCGGCCACCCGTTCGGTCACGGGCCGCGAGAGACGGTCATATCCCATGTGCCGGTAGACGGGCTGCCGATGCAGCGGCACCGGGTAATGCACGCGCGCCTGGATCCCCCGCTGTGTGAGCTCCGCCAGGAGGGCGTCGCGGCGCCGTGTCCGGATCGCGTAGAGATGGTAGACGTGGCGCACGCGCGGTGACACATACGGCGTCACGACGTCGCAGTCGGCCAGAAGCTCGTCGTACGATTTCGCGTGAGCCTGCCGCGCTCGCGTCCAGGCCTCCAGGTGCACGAGCTTGACGCCGAGAACCGCCGCCTGGAACGCATCCAGGCGCTCGCCGAAGCCGCGCTCGTCGTGCTGGTATTTGCTCACGGCCCCGTGATTGCGGAGGCGACGCACCTTGTCCAGCAACGAGGCATCGTTGCCCGTCACGGCGCCGGCATCGCCGCAGGCGCCCAGGTTTTTCCCCGGATAGAAGCTGAAGCACGCGAGATCGCCGATGCTGCCGCAGCGCCGCCCGTCCCACTCCGCACCATGCGCCTGCGCCGCGTCCTCGATCAGCCTCAGATCGTGACGCCGGGCAATCTCGGCGATCGCGCTCATGTCCGCGGGTTGACCGTAGAGGTGCACGGGCAGCAGCGCCCGGGTGGCGGGAGTGATCGCCTCCTCCACCTGCTGCGGATCGATCGTGTACGTCCGTGGATCGATGTCGACGAACACCGGTCTGGCGCCAACGTGGGAGATCGCCGCGGCGGTGGCAATGAACGTGTGCGCGGTGGTGATCACTTCCGCGCCCGGTCCCACGTCGCATGCCAGCAGCGCCAGATGGAGGGCCGAGGTGCCGGACCCCACCCCGACCGCTTCTCTGGCGTCGACGTGACGGGCGAAGGCCCGCTCGAACTCCTCGACTTCGCTGCCCAGGATGAAGCTCGTCCCGTCGAGCACGCGCTGGATCGCACGGTCGATGTCCGGTCGGATCGCCGAATACTGGGCCTTCAGGTCGACCAGAGGAATTTGCATGTGCGTCCGCATGATAAGCGACCCGAGGCCCGGGTCCCAGCCTCGCACCGCGGCGCCGGAACCCACACCGATCGGGCCTTGCAATTACCGTAGGTCCTCATTATGTTGTTGGAATCTCCGGTGCCTGGCGCGTCTTGCTTATGGTTGTTCGAGCCGGGGAGGGCGTCCGGTAGGGAAAGGGCTCGATTGATGACCGTCAAGTGTTTGGTTCGGCGATTGCCACTGTTGACCGTGCTCGTGTTACTGACGTCCGTCACGCTCGCGAGAGCGCAAAGCACGCTCCCCGACGTCGACTTTCTGCTCATGATCGACCTGAGCGTGACCGACGACTGGGTCAGGTTCCAGGACGAGGTCATCAGCACCCCGCGAAATTCGGCGCGGCCGGTGTTCATCACCGTGGTCGCGCGGAGGGGTGAGAGCCGTTCGATCACCGTCGATGAGCCGCACTTCACCGCGGAGATCAGCAGTCCGGCGTCCTACGACCTGGTCAAGGTGACGCTGGCCGGGAAGGTCACGGCGGCCCGCACGCCCGGCGCCTTGACGCCGTTTCAGCAGGCCATCTTCGACATCCAGGCCGGGGTCATCGACAACCAGCTGATGCTGACGTACGGCCCGGCGGTCCTGAAGGCGCGGTTCAGCTATCTGAAGCTCAACGCGCCGTAGGTTCGCTCAGGCGAAGGGATCGTCCGCCGGATCCTCGTGCCAGACGTATTCCATGTTGCGCGCCGACACCAGCGCGAGGTCGCGGCCGTGAAGACGGGCCACCAGGCTGAGCGCCATGTCGATGCCGGCGGACACTCCGGACGACGTCAGGATGTTGCCGTCGTCGACCCAGCGCGCCTTCCGTTGCCAGTGCACGCGCGGGCCCTGCTTGACGACCCAGTCCCACGAGATCTTGTTGCTGGTGGCCGGGCGCTCGTCGAGCCGACCGGTGCGCGCGAGCCGGTACACACGGTCGTCGTCACGCGCGCGCGCTCGGACGCCCGAGCCAGTTCCGAGAGGAATTGAGGCCGCTCCACCTGCGTGCGACTCCCGAAGCCGCCGGGAATCAACAAGATGTCGAAGTCCGGCGCGTCGCCGAAGCTGAAATCGGCGTGCGTCGCCGGCCCTTCACTGCTCTTCACTTCACCACGCCGCTCGGCCATGGTGAAGATCTCGAACAGTCTGATGCGAGCGCCATCCGGGCCGGTGAGACGAGCGCTCGCGAACGCCTGCACCGGTCCATACACGTCGAGCACGGTGAATCCCTCGAACAGCGCCACCGCCACCTTGCGAACGGATGTCGAAGCCGTCATGCGCTCCCTCCCGATCGTGTTCGGCAAGATCTCGCCCGCTCTTGACGTACTCGATTGTCCCCGTCTCGGCAAGGCGTCGAGCCTGACCCTGTTGTGGACAACGCCGAGCCGGTAGTGTCTCAGTTTCCGCCGGCAAGCTGAGCGCCGCGCCCGCGCCGACGTGCCGTCGATCACTCGCGCGCACGAGCGCAGACGCTAGAAGAAAGGGGAGCCGCCCGGCCGGGCGGCTCTCGTTGTTTCAGCCGCCCCTCCTGGACCGGCTCGATTGCGACCCCGCGGCGACGGAGGCGAGCGCCGGATTCCCGGTGCCCGCCGACGGTACTGGGTTTCGGGGGCCATACGGGCGCGTCCGCGCGCCCCTCGGGGCCCCTGAAGTAATCGATTCACAGCGCGAGGAGGCAGCCATGACGAGAACGACCTACGAGACGAAGGGGCGGATCCGCGTCCACCGCACGGTGGAGAGCATTCCCGTCGCCAACGCGATCGAGCCGGTGATCGATGCGCTCGACGCGCGCCGGGGCGTGCTGCTCGCGTCGAGCTATGAATACCCGGGCCGTTACACGCGATGGGACATGGGCTTTGTCGACCCGCCGCTGTCGCTGAGCGCGCGTGCACGACGGTTCCGGATCGACGCGCTGAACGCACGCGGCCGCGTTCTCGTGCCCGCCATCGTCGACGCGCTGCGCGAGCTCGATGCGATCGAGCCGGTCGCCGTCACCAGCAGCGGCCTCGAAGGCGAGGTGCGCGCAGCGACGGGGCGGTTCGTCGAGGAGGATCGCAGCCGCCAACCATCGCTCTTCTCGGTGCTGCGCGCGCTGGTCGAGCTATTCCATCATCCCGACGAGCCGCACCTCGGGTTCTACGGCGCCTTCGGCTACGATCTCGCGTTCCAGTTCGAGCCCATCCGTCTTCGTCTGGATCGCGCGCCCGATCAGCGTGACCTCTTGCTCTTTTTGCCGGACGAGCTCGTCGTGGTCGATCACCGTCGCGAGATCGCGATGCGCCGCCGGTACGACTTCGACGTCGCCGGTCAGTCGACGGAAGGTCTCGCGCGCACCGGCACCACCGAGCCGTACGTCCGGGCGAGCGGGACGCCGCGCGCGTGTGACCACGACCCCGGCGAGTACGCGGCGATGGTCCATCTGGCGCGCGAGGCCTTCAAGCGCGGCGATCTCTTCGAAGTCGTCCCGGGCCGCACGTTCTTCGAAGCGTGCGCCGCGCCGCCGTCCGAAATCTTCCTGCGCCTGCGCGAGCGCAATCCGTCGCCCTACGGGTTCCTGATGAACCTCGGCGAAGCGGAGTACCTGGTCGGCGCGTCACCCGAGATGTACGTACGCGTCGACGACGATCGCGTGGAGACGTGTCCGATCTCGGGGACGATCGCGCGCGGGCGTGATCCGATCGGCGACGCCGCGCAGATCCTGGCGCTGCTGACCTCGGCCAAGGACGAGTCCGAGCTGACCATGTGCACCGACGTCGATCGCAACGACAAGTCCCGCGTCTGCGCGCCCGGCAGCGTACGCGTGATCGGCCGCCGCCAGATCGAGATGTACGCGCGCCTCATCCACACGGTCGACCACGTCGAAGGCCGGCTCCGGCCCGAGCTGGACGCGCTCGACGCCTTCCTCGCGCACACGTGGGCCGTCACCGTCACCGGCGCGCCGAAGACGTGGGCCATGCAGTTCATCGAAGATCATGAACGCTCGGCACGCGCGTGGTACGGCGGAGCCGTCGGCGTGATCGGCTTCGACGGCAACCTGAACACCGGGCTCACGCTTCGCACGATCCGCGTCAAGCACGGCGTGGCCGAGGTGCGCGCGGGGGCGACACTGCTGTACGACTCCGATCCCGCCGCGGAGGAGGCCGAGACCGAGCTGAAGGCGTCCGCGTTCCTGGACGCGATCCGCCGGCCGCGCGAGCGGGAGCGTCGCGCCGCGGCGCCGGTCATGCGCAGCGACGCCGGCCGGCGCATCCTGCTCGTGGACCACCAGGATTCGTTCGTGCACACCCTGGCGAACTACCTGCGACAGACCGGCGCGGATGTGGTGACGTTGCGGAGCGGCTTCTCCGAGGAACAGTTCGACGACGTCAAGCCTCACCTGGTGGTGCTCTCACCCGGCCCCGGCACGCCGAGCGATTTCGACGTGTCAGGAACGATCGCCGCGCTTCTGCGACGGCGTATCCCGACGTTCGGCGTGTGCCTCGGGCTTCAGGGCATGGTGGAGCACTTCGGCGGCTCGCTCGGCGTGCTGGACACGCCGGTGCACGGCAAGGCCTCGCGTATTCGCGTGCGCGGTGGGCGTCTCTTCGACGGACTGCCGTCCGAGTTCACCGCCGGGCGCTATCATTCGCTGTTCGCGATCCGCGACACGCTGCCGTCCGCACTGGAAGTCACGGCCGAGAGCGACGACGGCGTCGTCATGGCGATCGAGCACCGCACGCTGCCGTGCGCGGCGGTGCAATTCCATCCCGAGTCCATCATGACGCTCGCGGACGACGCCGGGATCCGGCTGCTCGCGAACGTCGTGCGCTGTCTCGGCCGCCCCTGAAAGGACCGGAGGGAGCCTGCCATGCTGTTCATGGTCATCGAGCGGTTCAAGAATCGCGACGCCAGGGCAGTGTACCGGCGATTCCGCGACCACGGGCGCGGTGCGCCCGACGGATTGAAATACGTCGACAGCTGGATCGACGCGAGCTTCGATCGCTGCTTTCAGCTCATGGAGTGCGACGACGCCCGGCTCTTGCAGCAGTGGGTCCTCTCGTGGAGCGATCTGATCGAGTTCGAGATCGTGCCGGTCGTACCGTCAGCGCAGACACGCGAAGCGATCCAGCCCTTTCTATGAGCTCAGCGCGCCGCCGCGACCGCGGCCGCGTAGCCCCGGAGGAGCGGATGCGGGCTCGTTGGCGTCGAACGCGCTTGCGGCAAGAAGAGGGTCCCGAGAAAGAACGGATGCTCGGGAATCTCGACGATCCTGATTTCTCCGGCGCCGCCCACTCCGCTCACGCAGAGCCCGCGGTCCTCGAGCCGTCGGTGGTAGTCGGGATTGACGCCGTAGTTGCAGTAGTAGTCCTCGACGGCTTCGCTCCGGTCGTAGAGCAGCGCCGCACGGGTCCCGGAACGCAGGAACACCGTCTGCTGCTGTCCAACGAGTGAGCACGAGAGCGGCGTGATGACCAGAAGCTCGGCGTCGGGGCTCGTCTCCGCGTGGTCGGCGTCTCGGAACCCGAGAACGTTGCGCGCGAACTCGACGATCGCGTGCTGGAAGCCGCCTCAGGTGCCGACGAGCGGAACGCCGCGCTCCCGCGCGTAACGGATCGCCGCCAGCGCGCCGTCCATGTTCTTGTATGGGCTCGCCGGCGCGATCCAGAGCCCGTCGTACGCGGTGAGCCGCGTCTCGGGCGCGTCGACGTCGATCGCGTCGGTGGGGAGCCACTCGAAGCCGAGCCCGAGGTCGCGCAGTGCGGTGTTCGTGAACTGGTGCGTGGGATTGCCAGGATTGAAGTCACCGACGACAGCGACGAAGCCGGCCTCAGTCGTCATCGCAAAAGCACCTCGGCGACGAATCTAGCACGCCGGCGGCCCGGAACGGCCGATTGGGGTACCCTCGTGCGAGCGCCGGTGTCGCCGCGCAACGACGATCGTGACGAGCGGTCGGAGGCGCCGTCGAGCGCGCGCCGACCGGATGGAGGAGACCATCGTGGCAACCAGGACCCCGATCGCGTTCGACCAGATCGTCGGATCGGAAGCGAGCGTTCTCGACGTGATCACGGCCGGGGCCGGGCCTCAGGGCCGCTTGCCCCTCACCGCGGAGATGCTGCTCGAGCAACCGAGCGGCGACATCTTCGGTTTGACCCAGAACGCCGGCATGGGCTGGGATCCTCGCGAGCTCGGACGGCCGCAGTACCTGATGCTCGGGACGAACGGCGGCATTCGCGACACCGACGGCCGTCCGATCGCGCTCGGCTATCACACCGGCCACTGGGAGATCGGCCTGCTCATGCACGCGGCCGCCGTCGAGCTGCGCGAGCTCGAGTGTCTGCCGTTCGCCGGGTTCTGCTCCGATCCCTGCGACGGCCGGACGCAGGGCACCGTCGGCATGATGGACAGCCTCGCGTACCGCAACGATGCCGCGCAGGTCTTCCGTCGCCTGATCCGCTCCCTGCCGACGCGCAAGGGCGTGCTCGGCGTCGCGACGTGCGACAAGGGATTGCCGGCGATGATGATGGCGCTCGCGACGATGCGCGACCTGCCCTGCGTGCTGGTGCCCGGCGGCGTGACGCTGCCGCCCGTCGACGGCGAGGACGCCGGCAAGATCCAGTCAATCGGCGCGCGCTTCGCGCACGGTGAGATGACGCTCGATCAGGCGGCCGAGCTCGGGTGCCGCGCGTGCGGGTCGCCCGGCGGCGGGTGCCAGTTCCTCGGCACCGCCGCGACGTCGCAGGTGATCGGCGAAGCGCTCGGCCTGGCGCTGCCACACTCGGCGCTGGCGCCGTCGGGTCAGCCGATCTGGCTCGACATGGCTCGTCGCTCGGCGCGCGCGCTCGTGACGCTCGCGGGACGAGGGCTGAAGGTTCGCGACATCGTGACCGACGCGGCCGTGGAGAACGCGATGACCGTGCACGCGGCGTTCGGCGGCTCGACGAATCTCCTGTTGCATCTCCCGGCGATCGCGCACGCCTCGGGCCTCAGGCGCCCGACCGTCGACGACTGGACCGCCGTGAACCATCGCGTCCCCCGGCTCGTCGACACGCTGCCGAACGGGCCGCACCCGACCGTGCGCTGCTTCCTCGCCGGCGGCGTGCCGGAAGTCATGCTGCATCTTCGCGAGCTCGGATTGCTGCACCTCGACTGTCTCACCGTGAGCGGGGACACCGTCGGACGCGTCCTGGACTGGTGGCAGGGCTCGGAGCGGCGTCAGATCTTGCGCGCGCGACTCCGCGCCGCCGACGGTGTCGACCCCGACGACGTCATCATGAGTCCCGCACGCGCGCGCACGCGCGGGCTCACCAGCACCGTCACGTTCCCTCGCGGCAACCTCGCGCCCGAGGGGTCCGTGATCAAGAGCACCGCAATCGATCCGTCCGTCGTCGACGCCGACGGCGTCTATCGCAAAGTCGGCCCGGCGCGCGTCTTCACGCTGGAGCGCGATGCGATCGCGGCGATCAAGGGCCGCGGCGACAAGCCGCTCAAGCCGGGCGACGTCATGGTGCTGATGTGTCGTGGCCCGATGGGCGCAGGGATGGAAGAGATCTACCAGATCACCGCGGCGCTCAAGCATCTCTCGTGGGGCAAAACGGTCGCCGTGCTGACCGACGCGAGGTTCTCCGGCGTCTCGACCGGCGCCTGCATCGGTCACATCGGTCCGGAAGCTTTGGCCGGTGGTCCGATCGGCAAGGTGCTGGACGGCGACGTCATCCAGATCGTCATCGATCGCAACCGCCTGGAGGGATCGATCGACCTGGTCGGTGACGGCGAGCGAAGATTCGGCCCCGACGAGGGCACGCGCGTGCTCGCGTCACGACCGCCGCGGCCCGACCTGAAGCCCGATCCGGACCTGCCCGCAGATACCCGGCTCTGGGCGGCGCTGCAGCAGGTCGGCGGCGGCACGTGGGGCGGGTGCGTCTACGACGTGGACGCCATCGTCGCGGCGCTGCGTTGAAGATCGGGGGGAGCGAGCCGCCGCTCCTCCCCGATACCCCCCCACCGGTTCGGACAGGAGCGGATTGCGCGGGCAAAGCCCGCGCTCGAGCCGCGCTGCTGATGATACGTTTAGGCCCGGCGGCTCGCTGCGCCTGATCTCAACGGGAGGTGCTGGACATGGCCCTGCGCAAGCGTATCGGCGTCATGGTTCCGTCGACCAACACGACCTTCGAGGCCGACTTCCAGATGGTCGCGCCCGAGAACGTCACGATCCACGGGCAGCGGCTCTGGCTCACGAACGACGCGCAGGATGCCGACGGCATGAACCGCATGAACGCGGAGGTCGAGTCGGGCGCGCGCTATCTGGCCACCGCGAACGTCAACGTGGTCGTGTACGGCTGCACGACCGGGAGCTTCTATCGCGGACCCGGATGGGACAGGGAGATGATCGAGATCATGCAGCGCGCCGCCGGCGTGCCCGCCGTGGCGACCAG
>QHRT01000237.1 GCA_003220195.1 Candidatus Rokuibacteriota bacterium
CGCCGAAGTGTTACCGCGGCTCGAGAGGCTCGGGCTCCGCACGGCGACCGCTGACGAACGAGGCACGCATCGCGAGGGAGGATCATCCGGATGACACGCGCCAGGACCATGGTACGCGGCCGAGCGCCGCTCGCGCGCGACAGCCAGCAGTGGGTGCTCGACTATCTGATCCAGGAGACGGGCAAGGTCTTCCACTTCCAGGGCGACGGGCGCGGCCGCTTGCCGAAGAGTGTCAGGAGTCACGACATGATCAGCAAGCATCTCGGGCTCGCGGCCCGTCGACTCGAGCAGCTGGCGAAGGCGGAGGCGGACGCGGGCCACGGCGAGACGGCGCTCGACTTCTACTTCCAGGCGACCGTGCAGTACGCCGGCGCCCAGCACGTGATCTTCGAGAACAGCGACGAGAAGCGCTATCTCTATGCCGGCGTGCGGCGTTGCTACGACCAGGTGATCGCGCTCGCACCCTACCGCATCGAGCACGTCGACATCCCGTGGAACGGCACGCTCGTCTCGGGGAACCTGCATCTCTGCCCGGGTCGCGCGTCCGCTCCGCTCGTCTTCTACATCCCGGGCTGCGACACGCTCAAGGAAGCGTGGCCTCATCCGTTCTTCAACGCCGCGCACCAGCGCGGCCTGCACGTGTTCTCGTTCGACGGGCCGGGGCACGCCGAGAGCAACCTGCGCGGCATCCGTCTGACCGCGGACAATTTCGAGGACGCGGCCAGTGCCGCGCTCGACCATCTCCTGACACGGCCCGAGATCGACGCCAACCAGATCGGCGTCTACAGCATCAGCCTCGGCTCGTTCTGGGGTCTCAGGTTCCCCGCGCGGGACCGGCGCATCCGCGCCATCGCCGCGCCCGCGGCCTCCTGCGCCGAGAAGTCCTTCCTGATGGATCTCGAATCGCCCCGCTGGAAGCAGTTGTTCGCGTATCTGACTCAATCGAAGACGGAATCGGAGCTCGACAACGTCATGAGCGCGATGACGCTCGACGGGTACATGGCGAAGATCGCGTGCCCGACGCTCCTGGCCGTCGGCGAATACGACCCGCGCGGACCGCTCGACGAGATCTACCGGATGTTCGACCAGCTGACGGCGCCGGGCGAGCTCTGGGTCTTCGCCGACCAGCATCACATGCCGTCGATCGGTGGCGGAGACAGCGCCGGCGGGAACTGGGCCGCGCCCCTGCACGGCGCGATGGTGGACTGGCTCCGCGATCGCTTCGCCGGCAAGCCCCTGCGTCACCCTGGCCAGGCGCTCTACGTCGAGGCGAACAGCGCCGGACCCAACAGCGCGACGGTGACGCTCAAGCGCAAGTGGTACGAGTCCCGCGCCGGAGAGCCGAGGTGAGCATGAACCGCGAGAGCTACGACGCGACCGGATTTCGCGGCCGGGTGGAGCGCACGCGCGCCGACTCCGAGCCGTGGTGGCCGACGCCGGCGCGCGCGCCCCGGGGCGCGCCCAACATCGTGATCGTCTACATGGACGACATGGGCTATTCCGACCCTCGATGCTTCGGCTCCGAGATCGACACGCCGAACATCGACGCGCTCGCCGCGCGCGGGCTCAGGTTCAACCACTACACGACGCATCCGATCTGCTCCCCGGCGCGCGCCGCGCTCCTGACGGGCCGCAATGCCCACGCGGTCGGCACGGGCTGGCTCGCCAACAACAACGCCGGGTTCCCGGGCTATACGGGTGAAATTCCGCTCGACGCCGCCACGCAGGCCGAGACGCTCCGCGCCGGCGGGTACGCGACCATGATGGTCGGTAAATGGCACAACACGCCGGGGCCGCTCTCTCTGCCCTCGTCCGTCAAGGACTCGTGGCCGACGCAGCGGGGCTTCGAGCAGTTCTACGGATTCATGGAGGGCGAAACCAGTTTCTTCTTCCCGGCGCGCCTGATGCTCGGGAACACGCTCTTGCCGATCGACGAGTATCCGCCGGACTACTACGCCACCGACGACTGGATGGACAAGGCGATCGCGTTCGTGCGCGAGCATCGCGTCGCCTCGCCCGACACGCCGTTCTTCCTGTACGTCGCGAACAACGCGGTGCACGCGCCCTTCCAGGCAAAGGCGAAGGACCTCGCGAAGTACCGCGGCCGGTACGACGAGGGCTGGACGCGGATCCGCGAAGCGCGATTCCGGCGCCAGCTCGAGCTCGGGCTGATCCCGCCAGACACTCGCCTTGCGCCGTCGGACCCGATGGTGTGTCCGTGGGACGCGACCGACCCCGCCGATCGGCCGCTCTTCACCCGCCACATGGAAACCTATGCCGCGATGCTCGACTGCGCCGATCAGAACCTCGGACGGCTGGTCGCGTTCCTGCGAGAGCTCGGTGAGCTCGACAACACGATCGTCGTGTTCTCGTCGGACAACGGCGGCACGCACTCCGGCGGCCCGATCGGCTCGATCTACAACAACCGTCGCTTCTCGGGGCTCCCCGAAGATCCGATCGAGCGCGAGCGCGAGCGCCTGGACCTGATCGGCGGCCCGCGCAGCAACGCGCTCTATCCGACCGGCTGGGGCCAGGTCTCGAACACGCCGTTTCCGACGTACAAGACCTACACCGGCGGCGGCGGGCGGCGAGTGTCGTTCGTCGTCTCGTGGCCGGCGCGGATCGCCGACGCGGGCGCGATCCGCTCCCACTTCGTGCACGTGACCGACGTCATGCCGACCCTGCTCGAGCTCGCGAGCGTGCCCCCGCTCGCAGACGTGAATGGTCGCCGAGCCCGCGAGCTGCACGGACGAAGCTTCGCCGCCGCCCTGCTCGATGCGGAGGCTCCGTCGCCGCGCCGCGAGCAGTACTACGAGTGCTGGAGCAACCGCGGCTTCTATCGCGACGGCTGGCTCGCCCGCTCGCTCCAGAAGCGCGGGGAGCCGATCGATCTCGACAGCTGGACGCTGCACGATCTCACCCGGGACTTCTCCGAAAGCGTCGACGTTCGCGAGCTTCACCCGCAGAAGCTTCGCGAGCTCGTTCTCGCGTTCGACGACGTGGCGTGGGCGAACCTCGTGTACCCGCTCGACAACCGCACGATGGTGCAGAAGATGAGCGACGGCGCCGCGCGCGGCGCCACCGCGGCCGGCGTCGCACGCCGGTTCCCGCCCGGGACGCAGACGGCGCATCGCGCGATCGTCGTGCCGCTGATCTCGGACCGCTCGTACCGGATCCGCGCGACGTTCGTCTGGCGCGACGCCGACCAGGGCGTGATCTGGGCGATCGGCGAGCAGATCGGCGGCATGGTGCTGTTCGTCGAAGATGCGGAGCTCCGACTCTGCTACAACGGCTACGGCGAATGGAGCGAATTGCCCGCGGTCGCGCTGACCGCCGGCGAGATCGAGGCGACGCTCGAATACGAGGCGCTTGGCAAGCGGCAGGGCCAGGGCCGCATTCTCGTCGACGGGATCGCGAAGACTCCGTGGCAGTCCCTCTCGCCCACGCTGATGGTCGGGTTTCACGAAGGGCTCGACGTCGGCATCGATCGCCGGGCCCCGGTGTCGTGGGACGTGTTCGAGAAGCACGGAACCTTCCCCTACACGGGGACGATCCACGGCGTCACGATCGAGCCGGGTCCGCGCGCGCCGGACTCTCCGCTGGCGCACGCTCGATAGGCATATCCAGGACGAGCGTGAGCTGGTAGCTCCGTGGCTCTCGTAGACGACACGCAACGCGACGTCGATTTCTGGGACGCTGTCGGCGACCGCTTCCCATCGCTCAAGGGCGCCACGTCGACCGGGTACTACTTCGAATGCGAGCGGCTCCTGCTCGAGGACCTCGCCGGAAACCTCGGCGGTCTTCGCATTCTGAAGACCGATCTGTGGGACGAGGCGAAGAACACCGAGATCCTCCGGTGGGCCGCCGAGCAAGGAGCGCGGACCTTCGGCGTGGATCTTTCGGGGCCCATCGTCCGTCAGGCGCGCACGGTGCTCGCCGGCCACGGCGCGCACGTCGTCGTCGCCGACGTCCGACATCTGCCGTTCCGGGCTGCGTGTGTCGATCTCGTCTACTCGATGGGAACGATCGAGCACTTCCCTGACTTCGATGCGGCCGTTCGTGAGATCTTTCGCGTTCTTCGCCCGGGCGGGCGAGCCGTGGTCGGCGTCCCGAACAAGCTCGACCCGTTCCTGCGCCCGCTTCTGGTTCACGTGCTCGGTCGACTCGGGCTCTACGCCTACGGCATGGAGCGATCGTTCACCCCGCGCGAACTCCGGCGGCTGCTCGCCGGCGCGAGATTCCAGGTTCGCGCCGTCTCCGGCATCCTCTTCATGCCCGGCTGGCTCAGGATGCTGGACCTCTGGTGTCACGTGCACGGGTGGAGACGAGCGGCCAGGGTAACCGGCTGGCTGGTGCAGCCGTTCGCGTGGCTCTACCGGAATTTCCCCGTGGTGCGCCGGCACGGATATCTGATCGCGTGCCTCGCCGAGAAGCCGGGGCTGCGCGAAACGTCAAGGTGAGACACGGTGCGCCGCCGGGCGGCGCACCGTGTGAGCCCGAGCCTCCTTACTGCGGCCTGGCAATCGCGCTCGACGCTGCGTCGGCCGGCGCCGGAGACATCCCCGGCGCCGGCCGGCCACCTCGACGGACGAAACGGTCGGGTGCTACTTGCCGATTGGCTTCAGGAGATAGGCCTTGACCTGCGGCGTCATGGGGTACGGCAGCTCGCCCTTGGGACCGAACCACTTGTCGTAGATTTCGAAGTACTTGCCCGACTCGAAGCCGTTCTTGAGCCCGGCGTCGACCGCCTGCTTGAACTTCGTGTCGCCCTTCCTGAGCGCCATGCCGTAGGGCTCCTCGGAATAGAAATCGCCGACCACGTCCCAGTCGTTCGGGTTCGGCGCCTTGGCCTTGAGGCCGAAGAGCTGGATGCCGTCGTTCGTGTACGCGTCCACCTGCCCCTGCACCAGCGCCTGGAACGCCGCCGGCTGGTCGGGAAACTCCCGGAGCTGCGCCTGCGGATACTTTTCGCGGAGGATGCGCGCGTTGGTCGACCCCTGCTGCGAGGCGATGCGCTTGCCCGCGATGTCGTTGATGCCGCGGATCGGGCTGCCCTTCTTCACGAGGAACTGGGCGCCCGTGTAGAAGAAGGTCACGCTGAACTCCACCGACTGCCGCCTTTCCGGTGTGTCCGTCATGGTCCCGGCGATCAGGTCGACCGCGTTCGACGTCAGGAGCGGAATCCGGGTGGGCGGCGTCGATTCCTTCTTCTCGAGCTTCACCGGCTTGCCGACCTCCTTCGACACGGCGGGGATGACGAGCTGCTCGACCAGATCGATCGAGAACCCGACCCATTCGTTGTTCTTGTTGATGTACGCGAAGGGCGGCGAGCCCGTCCGCGTGCCGATCGTCAAGGCACCGGTGCGGCCGATCTTCTCGAGCGTGGTGTCGGCCAGGGCCGGCGTCGCGATCGACAGCGCGAGCGCGGCCAGGAGCGCCAGGGCAAGCCTTCGTGTCATCGGATCCTCCTCATGAAGTGCGACGTCTCAGTGCGACAGGATTTTCGACAGGAACAGCCGTGTGCGGTCCGACTTCGGCGCGGCGAAGAACCGTTCGGGATCGTTCTCCTCGATGATCTGTCCCTGATCCATGAAGACCACGCGATGGGAGACGCGGCGGGCGAAGCCCATCTCGTGGGTCACGACCATCATCGTCATGCCGCTCCTCGCCAGGTCCGTCATGACGTCCAGGACCTCGTTGATCATCTCGGGATCGAGCGCGGACGTGGGCTCGTCGAAGAGCATGATCTCCGGCTGCATGGCGAGCGCTCGCGCGATGGCGACGCGTTGCTGCTGCCCCCCCGAGAGATTCGCCGGATAGTTCCCGGCCTTGTCCGGGATGCCGACGCGCTCGAGCAGCGCCCGCGCCGTCGTCTCGGCGTCCGGACGCGCGAGGCCGCGCACCTTCATCGGCGCCAGCACGATGTTGTCGAGCACCGTCATGTGCGGAAAGAGATTGAACGACTGGAACACCATGCCGACGTGCGTGCGCAGGCGCGCGAGATTCACGCCGCCGGCGGTGATGGACTGTCCCAGCACGACGAGATCGCCCTCCTGGATGCGTTCGAGCCCGTTCACACAGCGAATCAACGTGGACTTGCCGGAGCCGGATGGCCCGCAGACCACGACAACCTCCCCGCGCGTCACGGCGAGCTGGATGTTCCGGAGCACGTGGAGCTTGCCGAACCACTTCCCCACGCCCTTGAACTCGATCGCCGGCGCGTTCGAAGCCGACATCCTAGCGTCTCTCCGTGATAACGATCAGCACGTCTCCCAGGTTCACCGCCTGTCCAGGCTCGACCCGGACCTCGGCCACTGCGCCGGCGCGGCCGGCCTTCAACTCGTTCTCCATCTTCATCGCCTCGATGACCACCAGGGTGTCGCCCGCCTCCACCGGATCCCCGGCGCGCACCGCGACGTGAGTGATGCGTCCGGGCATCGGCGACTTCAAGATCTGGCCGCCGGCGGCCCCGCCCGCGCGGTCGCGCGTCCGGATGACATGCCGCTGGTACTCCTCGACCTCGACGACGTAGCTCTCACCATCGATCTCCACATGCTGGGCGGCGTCGTCGCGACTGACGTCGGCCTGGTACGAGACGCCCCCGATCAGCAGCGAGGCGAGACCGTCGGCCGTGAGGCACGCATCGACTTCCCAGACGTGCTCGCCGATGGTCATGCGATATCGCCCGCGGCTTCCGGAGACGTCGACGGCGCGCTCGTGCCCGTCGACGGTGACGACGAACTTCACGAGCGTCTCCAGCCGCCGCGCCCCGCCGAGCGCCAGGCGCCGAGCCCGCCCGGCGGAGGCGCCGCAGGCGTGGCGTGCGCAAGCCGCTCGTACTCCGCGATCACGGCGGCAATGATCGCGATCGACGTGTAACAGCCGGAGGTCGCGGTGAGCCCGGGCAACACCCGATCGATGAACGAGGTCGACAGCCGCCCGTCCCGGAAATCCTCGTGCGTGATGATCTGCGCGAGCGCCGGCAGTGTCGTGCGGACGCCGGCGACACGCGACTCCACGAGCGCGCGCGTCATGCGGGAGATCGCGGTCTCGCGGTCNNACCGTGGAGCCCGCGTACACTCCCGCATCCACGCGGACTCCCGGGCCATCCGCAAGGCGTAACCCTGTGATCGTCCCGGGTGACGGCAAGAATCCCGCGAACGGATCCTCGGCGTTGATGCGGCACTCGATGGCCGCGCCACGCCAGGTGACGTCCTCCTGGCGACAGCTGAGCGGCTCGCCCGCGGCGACGCGGAGCTGCTCTCGCACGAGGTCCAGACCGGTGACCAGCTCCGTCACGGGATGCTCGACCTGCAATCGCGTGTTCATTTCCAAAAAGTAAAAGTTCCGGTCCTGATCGACCAGGAACTCGACCGTCCCCGCATTGACGTAGCCGGCGGCGCGGGCGATGCGGCAGGCAGCGTCGCCGAGACGCTGTCGCAGATCGTCGTCGACGAACGACGACGGAGATTCCTCGACGAGCTTCTGGTGTCGTCGCTGGATCGAGCACTCGCGCTCGCCCAGGTGGATCACGTGACCGTGCTCGTCGCCGAAGATCTGGACCTCGATGTGCCGCGCCTCGGCGACGTAGCGCTCCAGATAGACGGCGCCGTCGCCGAACGCGGCCTGCGCCTCTCCGCGCGCCAGCCTGAGCGCGCCGTCGAGCTCGGCGGGCGCCGTGACGAGCCGCATGCCCTTGCCGCCGCCGCCCATCGCCGCCTTGATCATGATCGGATAGCCGATCGCCGCCGCCGCCGCGCGCGCATCCTCGTCCGAGGCGAGCGGCTCGACGGTGCCCGGCACCATCGGCACGCCGACCTCGCGAGCGAGCTTGCGCGCCGCCGTCTTGTCGCCCATCGCGCGGATCGCCGATGGCGGTGGGCCGATGAAGACGAGTCCCGCTTCACGGCAGGCCTCGGCGAATGCGGCGTTCTCCGCGAGAAAGCCATAGCCGGGATGGACCGCATCCGCGCCCGCGGCCTTCGCCACGCGGACGAGCTTCTCGATCGCGAGATAGCTCTCGGCGGCCGGCGCCGGCCCGATCGGATACGCCTCGTTGGCCATCAGGACGTGCAGCGCCTCGCGATCGACGTCGGAGAACACCGCGACGGAGGCGATCTCCTGCTCGCGGCAGGCGCGGAGGATACGCACGGCGATCTCGCCGCGGTTGGCGATCAGAACTTTGGTGAGCCTCACGAGAGGCTCATGATAGCTGATGCGGCGAGCGTCACGTGCGGAGCCGGAAGCGCTGGATTTTGCCCGTGGCCGTCCTGGGGAGCTCCGCGACGAACTCGATCGCGCGAGGCGCTTTGTAGCCGGCGACGCGATCGCGGACGAACTTCTGGAGCTCCGCGGCGAGCAGCGATGACGCCGTCCACCCGTCGTTCAGCACGACGCTCGCGCACGGAGTGACGAGCCCCTCGCCCTCGCGCCGGCCGACGACCGCCGCCTCGAGAACAGCCGGATGCGTGCAGAGCGCGCCTTCGACCTCCGCCGGCGACACCCACATACCGGAGACTTTCAGCATGTCGTCCGAGCGGCCCGCGAAGTAGAAGTAGCCCTCCTCGTCGCGCCACATCATGTCGCCGGTCCGGAGCCATTCGCCTTGCATCGTCGCGCGCGTCCGCTCGAGCCTCCTCCAATAGCACGGCGCCGTCGTCTCGCCACGAATCATCAGATGCCCGACGGTCCCGATCGGTACTGGCTGTCCGTCCTCGTCCACGAGCCGCGCCTCGAATCCGGGGACGACCTGCCCGCACGAGCCGCGCCGCGCCTTGCCGGGGCGATTCGCGATGAAGTCGTGGAGCGCCTCCGTGGAGCCGACGACATCAACCAGCTCGAGTCCGAAGCGCGACTGCCACGCGTCGAAGACGAACGGCGGCAGCGCCTCGCCCGACGACACGCAGAGGCGGAGCGACGAGAGATCGAAGCGGCGCTCGGCGTCGGCGACCTGCAACATCCGCGCGTAGAGCGTGGCCACCGCGCAGAAGACCGTGGGGCGTTCGCGCGTGATCACGTCGAACGCGCGTTCGGGATCGAGCCGTTCGGGCACCAGCACCGACGCGCCGCCCGCGCGCGCGGGGAAGAGCAGCGTATTGCCGAGCCCGAACGTGAAGAACGTCTTCGAGGCCGAGAACACCAGGTCGTCCTCGGCGATCTCGAAGACGCCGCCGCCGACCAGCTCGGCCGCCGCGACCAGATCCTTCTGCAGGTGCACCGCCGCCTTCGGCGCACCGGTCGATCCCGACGTGTAGGCCCAGTTGCTGACATCCTCGCGGTGGGTCGACGCGGGCTCGAGTGTGGCCGACGATCGCTGGAGTAATGGCTCGAAGGCGAGCGTCCCCGCCGGCCCGTCTCCGACGACGACGATGGCGCGAAGCCATGGTACGCGGTCACGCACACCGGCCAACGTGGCCGCGACGGACTCGTCCACGACCGCGACGCGGGCACGGCTGTCGTTCAGGAGGTACTCGAGGTCGGCGGCACTCGACAGCGGGTTGACCGGGACGGCGACGGCGCCGAGCTTCACGACGGCCCAGAACACAATCGCGAACGCGGGCGAATCG